>NZ_JBMKHO010000007.1:0-243486 GCF_049238125.1 Enterobacter cloacae complex sp. IR5402 | reverse complement strand
TGATCGCTATCACCAGGCGCAGCAATCACTACGATTTTGACGTTAACCACAATGTTTCTTTCATCACTACAACCAACTGATGAACAACGCGAAAACTAAATAACAATCAATGGGAAACTTTTATGATCATCGCTATGTATTGGTTATTTGCATTTTACGCAGTATGGACATTAACGAGAAAACACGGAGTTTCCCCTCTACGAGGAATGAATGGGACGAAAAGAACGAAATCCAATTAAACGGATAGAACAAGCAACACGCGCCAGCAAACGTAAATACACCTCTTCTCTACAAGACCTCGCACGAGAGTCTATTCCAGGAGAATGGATCACCGAAATAATAGAATACCCTGCAACGGTGCCCGTAGGGGCTGAGTTTGAACTATTGCAGGATGTTTTAGCATCTTCGGATAACGTCTTCTATAAACCACGCCGCCGCCGTGAATACCAAATTGATAGCAGTGATCTTAGATCCTGGCAGGTGAAGGGGTGGGAAAACTACGCCGATTTTGTCGGGTATTGCCAAACGTGGGGATTATCCCATCACACGCAAGACCTCGATTTTATTTTTCACGATGAAAAGGAAACACACGATTAATGCACCTGGAAACAACTCAAACAAAGCGATTCGCCCAGCACGTTAAATGCTGTGAATGGTATTTCACTGAGATCGAAGCAATCAACAATGACGCTTATCTGACGGATGACGAGAAAATAACTGCGCTTGATGACCTGGAAAACAGAGTCCTTACTCTCGCAGCGCCTTTCCTGGCTGCTGCAAATAAAATCAAAATGACAATGGAACAAATAAAAAATGACTAAAACCGATATTGACCTAATGCTACAGGAATTTCACGAGCAACTACACATTCCGCTTCTTGATGCGACTACGGAAGCCTACCGACAGGGAACCCCTGAGAGCGTTTCTGAGGCCGTTAAACAGCTTCATCTGGCCTCAGTTGTTATGCAAGGGATTATAAGCGTAGTGGAGCAGTCAGAGAGTCTGAACGAGGATCAAGACGTACTACGCGAAGTGTCTCAGGTGGCTCAGTCCCTCGTGTCCTGTATGCAGGATTTAGACGGGCTTGCGCAGGACATAGCCGAAGAATACGCAGCACTCGAATTTGAATAAAAATGCAAGAAAAGTGAATAAAATGTTGGTTTGGGTATTGACAATTCGTAACGGAAATGTTACTATAAGATAAGGGTTGAGTATTCGAATCACTTCTCCCATAGATGGCTACTCCTCCCTTGTAGGGTAGCCCTCTTCTCTAAAATCATTCCTTCTGTGATTTTTGTTTGGTCCTTTATTGCTACGTTCGTTTGTTTCTAACAAGGGATCTCCACTGCCCTATTTATTGCCTCTTCTCAATGAATAGGGGATATCCGGTGGAGAACACCTTCCCTTTGAAAGCAATAATTCACAACGAGTGATTTTATAGAAGAGCAATCCTGCTCTTTACTTCTCATATCCCGTTAGGATTGAGCCGCATACGGAAGTATGCACCCTTATTAATTATTAAGTCGAAAGGCTTGGTAGTGATAAGAAATTCCAATAGGGCGATCATTCATCCTTAGCGTGTTTTGCAACGACACGGAATGATCCCCAGGCTGGTTTATAAGATTTCCAGCTATCCCAAAGAAGCGGCTTTATTGCCGCTTTCTTTTTATCCCACAGTAACAAAAAAGTTAATGCAACGCGAAGGAAACAAAAAAGATGTTTCTACTTAATAACAAATCGCGTGTACTCAAATATAAAAATGATGTTCTCACCGTCAATCCTCAGATGATTGAGATGGTGGCTCAGTATGCTGGTTGTTCGGTTGATGAAGTGATCAAAGCGATGGATACGTATTTTCCTGACGAATCACCAAAACAAGAAACAACTATTCAGGATTTGATTGCACGTAAAGTAAAGGAATCAACCAAACAATGATTATTGATCTTGATACGCTGTTCCCGCAGCGCCTATCACCAACTGATATTGTCAGTTATGCCACAGACACATTCGCCTCTGTGGAAAGCAAAATTTTTGCATCTCTTCCTGCTGATGTTGAATGCGGCGATGTGCTTGATAGCACGGGTGCTCTCTACGCCTCCGGCGCTGATGCCTTTGTGGTGGTGAGTGAATTTGTCACTGCTGGCTCTAATAAAGCCGTCAACGTCCTACGCTCTCCGGCGCGTGGCTCTCTTGTCTGCATCAAATCGGACAACCTCACCGCTGCTGATGGCGCACATGATGCCGCTGTAGCTGCTCTGGCTGCTCAAGGCTTCCAGATGCGCGAATTCTTCACCAGTTAATCAAGGAAGGAAAATACTAACATGGCTATTTTAGGTCAAAACTACGTGGATCTTTCTCCACTCTTCAATCTTAACCCAACACGCAATTATCTGCTGGCCTCACTGGGGCTGTTCGATGGTGTGGGCGTTTCTTCTCATAAAGTGGCGGTGAGCCGTCTTGTTGAAGATAACCGTTCTCTGTTCAATGAGCCTACAGCGCGTTTCTCAAGTGAGCATAACGTGACAGCACGGCAGAACGGGAAAGAATATCTTGTGGAGCTTCCCTTCTATATGCGTGAGGATCAGATCACTCCAGCAGATATCCAGGGCAAGCGCAAACCTGGCACGGACACTCAAGAAACCCTCACCGATTTATTCACTGATTACACTCACAAGCACAGCGTGGCGTTTATGCGTACTCGTGAAAGCTATCTTGCTCGTAGCCTGTTCTCTGGTCAGGTGTATACGCCTAAGACAGACGATCTGTTAATCGACTTTGGCGACCTGTTCGGCGTAGCGCCGATGAATGCAACTCTTGATCTGTCAGCTACTGATAGCAGCACTCTACGTGCGATTGACGATATGGTGAGCCAGATCACCGAAGCGGCTCAAGGTATGGCGTCACAGGTAGAGAGGATTATCGTTTTCGCCAAGGGTGGATTCTATAGCGATCTGCGTTTCAGCCCTGCGATGGAAGCGGCTTTCCGATACGTGTCACCACTTGATGAAGGGAACGTTGTTTATCAGCGCCGTGAACTACTGCCAGGTGTAAGCACTTTCAGCATTCCAGGGACAAACTGCGACGTGGTGAAGGTGACAGATCCGCTGCTCTTAGCGCAAATGGGTGATGCCGACGCTATCGCTATTCCGCAATTTGCGGCTGGCTCCGGCGTTTACCAAAATATTTTTGGTGCCCCTTCGAGTTCCTTCCAGCTACTTGATTCTACCCCAGCAGAAACCTATAGCTGGAGTTATGAAAGCGAACGTGGTGACGTGGTGAACGTGATCTCGGAAAACTCAGCGCTAAGTGTTAACCACGGGTTGGGCTTCTCTGTTCACATCAAAGCCTCAGAATAAGAGCGATAGACGGTAGTTCTTCCCGTCTTGGAAAATAACAGAAGAGCTTTTAATCAGGGGCGTAGGGAACTGGAACACGCAAAGCAAATGCGCCAGCCCTTGCCCCTTTTTTATTTCCAGAATAAGAGGAAAGATAGATGCAGGTAGTACTAAAAAGCGCGGGGCTTCACCTCGCCGTAAATGCTGAAACAGCAGAAGAGTTATTAAATCTGGCGGGAGTGTGTCGTGTGCTTGAAATAGATCACGGTCATCTGCGTCAGTTATTACACCGTGGGCGTAGTGTATCTGAGGCACTCAACTACCTGGTGAGTAAGAAAGGTGGTGGTAATGCTTGAAATCCACACAAGTTCTATCAAGAACACCGTGACATTCAGCGTTGATCGTAATTCAATGAAGGAAGCTATGGACGCTTTCGATCAAATTCAGAAGAAAGCTAAAGGCATTAAAGACCCTACGTTGAATATGAAAAAATTCAGCCAGGGGCTTAAATCTGCTGAAAGGGAACTCGATAAGCTGAATAAGAAAGCCTCTAAGCCACGTAATAGCGATGAACGAGAAAAGGCAAGGGCAGCTAAGGCGCAAGCCCGTGTAGAGGCTCAAGCAGCGAAAGAGGCCGCGAGAAACGCACAGCGCCGTGAACGTGCGGAGCTAAAACTCCTCGACACCGCGAGCAGCTTTAGAAGTATGCACCACCTTACCAATGTTGAGCTTACACAGGCCGCGCTTGCAGCGTCACGGATCACCAAAGCCTATGCAGCAGGAACTATCTCTCTACAACGCCAGAACAGCGAGATTAAGCGTTTACAGCAGAGTTACAGACGCATTAACGCAGAGCGTAGGGAAGCAGCTAAACGAGGCGCTACGGCTCCTGTAGGCGGTTCTGGAGCGATTACAGGCGGGCTTATGGGCTTAGGCACTGGTGCGCTTGCTGGCGCTGGTATTGGTGCGGCGGCTTATGGCGCTTATTCATGGGGGAAAGAGGCTGTTACAGCACAGGAAGAGCGTAGTGAAATTGTACAACGTGCGAAGCTGGGCGGGGTGGATTACAACGTTTTGCAGGCACTTTCGCAGTATGCCACGGCTAACGGTATTGATTCCGGTATGGGAATTCAAGGACAACGTAAGCTACTGGACTCGGGAAAAGACGTCTCCGAAAAGCTGGCAGACAGCTACACCAACAGCACCTTTGATAAGAAGTCTGGACAGTGGAAAGGCGGAAACGCTGCTGTAGATACAGCCCTGAACATGGGATTCACTAAAGACGATCTGAAATCCTACCAATCCAATCCGTTTGGCTTCGTCTCTGCTTACACCAACACCATGCAGGGGAAAGGCTATTCACAAGAGCAAATCCTTCATAACCTGGAAGACCTTGCAGACGATTTAGGCTTGTATCACAAGGCATTTTCTAATCAGGGCAAAGCGATCACTGATCAGGTGGACGTACTCAAGCGTAACGGGCAGTGGTTGAACCAGGAACAGCAAGATCAGCTTGTTGCATACCGTAAGTTTAATCAGGAAATGGACATTCTCAACGATAGCCAGAAACTGGCATTCTTCGAAGGGTTTATGTCAGAGATTGACCCTGAAACCATGCGAGAGTTTAAGGACGCTATGCAGGAGGCGTTACCCTTCTTCAATGGGCTTGGGAAAGCTGCGGGTGATGTAGTGGATGGTCTGATGAAGCTAACCAACTGGATCACTGGAAAGCTCAACCTCCTCAATGGGGATAACACCTCTAAAGAAGCTGTTAGCCAGCACTACGGCACTACGTCAGCACCTGCACAGCCAGGAAGTAACCCAGTGGCTAACGCCTATGGAGCCAGCCAGCCGAAAGCGGATGGTCATGAGCATAATGTATTCGACACAGTGCGCGAATGGTGGAACGGGACAAGCGACGCTAAAGATGTGAGCAGCTACGCGCAGAGCACCAACGGAGATTACTCTCCTGTTTCAATGTTGAAACAGAGTGCAGCAGCGCCAGCTAAGCCAGCCAATGCACCGATCATGCAGCCTGTAGTGTTGCAGAATCAGCTACCGGAAGGGCTTATCCATCTAACTATTTCTCCTGATCCGACATTCGGAAACATGCTGAATGCTACTGTTGATCAGCGTATCAGTGATAACAATCAGCGTATGGTGCTGGCTGTTTCATCTGGACAAGGGACGGGGGGCTAAATGGCAACACCTGGAAGTTTAACTATCGGGGGCAGCGATGCCTCCCGTATCAATTCAACTCAGAACAGTAATAACAGCAGTGCTACCCGCACCAAAGGTGAAAACGGATTCACCATCCTTGCATCTGTATATAATTCGTCCTCAGATAGCTATATTCAGAACTATCAGGCGATAGTGTTTGATGCTGTGACGGATACGGGAGTCCGTAGACAGGCTGATATTACCAGCTATCCCGTTGAGAGCGGGGCAGAGGTGAGCGATCACGTTCAGATTAAGAATAATACATTCAAGCTCTCGGGGATTATTTCCGAAACTCCGGTGAGGCTGGAAAAGGATTTGTTATACAGCGCTGGTGTGAATGGCACTCGTATCAGTCAAGCTATCGAATACCTCGATAAGATGTTTGACAGTCGCCAGCCCATCACATTAGTGACAGAGCACAAAGTGTACGAGAATGTTATTCTCTCCGGCATTTCCTACGATTATAAATCTGAATACGCGATGCAATTCGATCTTGAATTTGAACAGATCAGGCTTGTCAGTAAAGCTACAGTTAATGTGATTGCAACTAAAACGCAGGGAAATAAATCTGTAGGCGGTACGGTGAAACAAAAGGTAGTGAACAATGCACCTAAGAAAACCGAGGGTGATACGGTTACTACGGAGTTTAAGAAATAAGGGGCTTACGCCCCTTTTTTCGTTTCTGGAAAGATGATTTCTGGATAATCCACCATTTCCACATAGTCGGATAGCTCTTTCATGGAACACCCCGCGCTGTAGGTTTTGAATGCTTCTGTAGAAGCGGCTTGTGAAGAGTGCCCCGTGATGTAGCCGATCCGTTGTTCGGGTACTCCGGCACGGTCGAGACACGTGATAAAATGCCCCCTCAAACTGTGAAAGCATTGACGGTCTGTAGCCATAGGCACTACGCGACGCCGTAAGCGGGTGAATGCTTGGGAATAGAATGGTCCTTTCTTACCGTCTTTGCGTTCAATCTTGTTAGCCTGTGGTAACAGGTAATCTCCAGTGTTCAAACTCAGATAATAATCCACCATGCCGATCAGAAAAGCATGGATAGGAATGTGTCTGATGCCAGCCTTCGTCTTGGATTTGCTAATGTAGAATGTCCGTATCCCTTCCACCATAACGATCTCTTCTTTCTTCAAGCTGGCGATTTCGTCAAGCCTTGCACCAGAGAACAAGCCGATCAGAATAACTGCTCGTAGCTCTTCGTCTGCTTCGTTGAGTAGTGTAGATAGCTGATGCCATTCAAACGGCTGATAGCTTTCAATGGTTCGACGTGCTTCGAGGTTGTGACCATGAAACGGGTTGAGCGGCGCTATAGCGTCGTAGCGACGTTTGGCGAACTCGTACAGGCTACCTAACGATGTAAGCCAGTTTTGCACCGTCTGGGGCGCTACATCGCGTTTCTGCTGTTCTTCTATGAAGTCTGTAACTAATCGGCGTCCAATCTGATCCAGACTGATATCAACTTTCCCAATACTCTGGAGAAACACCTCAACGGCTCGCGCTGATTTGCTCAGGGTGGAGAATGATCTCCTATCCTGGTATGCAGTAGCGTATTCATCTCGTAAGAAGCACAGATGAGGAATCGAACTGGCTCGCTCTTCAATCAATGGTTTATTCTTGTTCTTCCTGATTTGAGAGTGCAGGGAAGTGATCGCAAGCTGAATACGCTTATCCTCAGTATCAGGCTTGAACTGTTCTTTAAGGTTGTTCCACTCTACCAGCATGTGGTTACGGAAGTGACGCGCCTTGTAGATATCTCTTGTCCCTGTACTTTTCCGGTAGAGGCGTTTCCCGCCGAACATGTGGCGCATGTAAGACGGGATGTAGATTTGAAACTGCCATACACCGTCCGGTGAAAGATAAAGATACTCCTGGCCCTTGATTGTCATGAGACTGATCCTCTAAAATCTCGCAATCAAGTATCAATAATAGTTACTATGTTGATTCGATGATCGTCGCGTTGCGGAAATTATGAAACAGAGTTTCGATTCCCTTCGCCCGCTCCAAACAAACATTTCTCAACGTCTAGCCAAGTCTACTAAACCCACCAACCACAAGAGCTAGCGCTAATTCTCGTTATTTCTACGTCTACTTTCATCTACCGGAATCTATACATCTATGTGTATAGTAATGCGTATAGCCCGCGCTCTACACTCTGGAACTATACACAATGCCACTTACAGACCTTGAAATCAGGCGCTCTAAGCCACGCGAGAAGCCCTATACACTCAATGATGGTAGCGGCCTGTCTCTACTCATTGAGCCGAACGGATCGAAGGGATGGCGTTTCCGGTACCGTTTCGACGGAAAGCCCAAAATGCTGTCGCTTGGCACATATCCGCTCGTATCCCTTACTGATGCTAGGCAAAAGCGTGATGAAGCAAAAAAGCTGGTGGCCTCGGGCATTAACCCCAGCGACGTGCGCAAGAGGGATAAGCAGGAGCGACAGAACGAGATTGGTAATACTTTTGAGGCCATCGCCCGCGAATGGTACGAAAAGCGCACTGATCGCTGGTCTGCTGGTTATGCCGAAGAAATGATGAAGACGTTTGAGACTGACATATTCCCGTTTATTGGCGGGCGCCCTATCGCTGAAATTAAGCCGATGGAACTTATGGGCGTCCTTTCCCGGCTGGACGAGCGCGGGGCGACCGAGAAGCTACGTAAAGTTCGGCAACGCTGCGGCGAGGTGTGGCGTTATGCCATCGTTACTGGCAGGGCTGAGTATAATCCCGCACCTGATCTCGTTAGTGCTTTTGTCCCGCATAAGAAAGAGCATTACGCATTTTTGAAACACGAAGAGTTGCCAGAATTTTTTAGAACGTTGAATACCTATAGCGGCAGCATTGTGGTTAAGTTGGCAATGCGCTTGCAGGTGCTTACTGGTTTGCGACCCGGTGAACTACGGCAAGGGGAGTGGGCTGAAATTGATTTTGAAAAGCGCTTATGGGAAGTACCACCTTCCAGAATGAAAAAGCGCCGTCCTCACTGCGTACCATTATCCGCTCAGGCTATTGCCATTCTGGAACAGCTAAAGCCAATTACCGGGCATTATCAGTTTATTTTCCCTGGCAGAATTCATCACAGTAAGCCGATGAGCGAAATGGCTATGAATGTTCTCATACGCCGCATCGGGTATGCGGGGAGAGTAACAGGCCACGGTTTCCGCCACACCATGAGTACCATTCTCCACGAACAGGGCTATAACACCGCATGGATTGAAACGCAGCTCGCCCACGTCGATAAAAACTCTATTCGAGGCACATACAACCACGCTCAATATCTCGATGGCCGCCGGGAAATGCTTCAATGGTATGCCGACTATATGGATGCGCTGGAACACCATGAAAACGTGGTTCACGGGCGTTTTGGTAAATCCTTATGACTGGATGAATAGACAGTGATAGTTAATGCGGGTAGACTTCTGTAGACGAACAAAGAATAGGCTATGTCTAGGCTGATCCCCGAAAACCCGTACACCTCTGCGGGCTGGCATAGCCGCCAAAATCAGGGGGCGCGAGGTGGCGATATGGCATTACCAAAGAGGGAATATTATACCCTTCAACAAGCCGCTAAAAAATCAGGTTGTGAAGTTGAAGACCTTCTGCACTATGCAGCAATTGGCGTATTACAACTCTGCGTACATTATGAGGAGAGCAAAAAATCAGATAGCGCTTGTTATTTTTATGCCTCTCTATCTGATGATTTATTAGATGAGTTAAATGACAATCCAGAAGGTTTTACTATGCATTATTCCTCTAAATATAATCTTATATCTATGGACTCTAATGCTTATTTCTTCACTGCCGAGGATGATCAGCCATGCTGGGCCGATAATGTTAAGGGATGGTTTGCTATCCCACATACCGAACTAACATTACCTGCGTTCGAGAACTCCAAAAAAGCTGATGTTTTTCAACTTATACATCCGCGAAATAACTTGAATAAAAATACCGAGGGGTGGGGATTTTCAACGGAAGGATTTGATGTGAGTGGTCCTTGTTTTTATGAGGCGAAGACATTCTCATCAGACGATTTTGTTATAATGGCGGATGAGTTAGATATTCTAATCAATGGTGGGATGAAGATTGATCTCTTTGGCCTAGCTGATGAATCTGCCCGGATTAAAAATGTCGTAACGGAAAGTGTTGGAAATAAAACATTAACGTCGATGGCTAAACTGATTAAATCATTACTTTATCTTTGTTATAAAGATGAAGATGTTATAAACAACCCCCGAAAGCACTTTGATAACAGTCAAAGTGAAATCAATAAGGATTTTGATACGCTCGGGCTTAAACTTCCATCAGGAAAAACCATCGACAAATGGCTACGAGGCGTCGATCTCGATAAGAAATGAAAAGTGGAATATTCCAGGAGTGTTTTGGAATATTCCGAAGTCGTGATATCTACAAAGGTAACCTTCACCCGTTGTCTATCAGCGTCTAACAAGGGCGCATTAGTTAAACTGGGGGTTACATGTCACAACCGTCTCTAATTCGTTTTCATGAAGTACAAAAGCGTACTGGCTATAGTAAGGCGTGGTTATACCGCCTTATGAGCGAGAAACGTTTCCCCGCAGCAATTAAAATTGGTTCCCGCTCTATCGCTTTTATTGAAAGTGAAATTGACGAATGGATTAATCAGCGCATCACTGAGTCACGTGGCGAGGTGGCGTAATGGAAAAGAAAAACCGCCCCGTACAGCAGGCGGCTAACTCAGATATTCGCACATCTGATATTACGCCGACCACCAGCCCTGTACAAGTACCTAAGCGTATCCCAAAGAAGCACCGCGCCCGCGTCTATATGCTGCGCACTGGTGTAGAGGGATGGACAGAGAATGACATCCTGCGCTATTGCCGTCTTTCATCCGGGCGTAATTATGCGTCTGAACTGGAGCGCCAGCTTGATATTCAACTAGAGCGTATCGACGAGAAAAACCCGGATGGTATCGGCGCACACCTGCGCTACCGCTTTTCTTGCCGTGGCGACGTTCTCAAGGTGATCCAACTTGTGAACCATAATGCCGCCATTAATGAACATCACGGGTTATCTCAGCAGGATATTACTGACATTCTGAACCTCTACCCGAACGCGTTTAACGCCGCATAACGGAGCCGAAAACATGACTATCGAAAAAAGCCGATTCAATTCGGAGGCCGCCCCACAATCCAACACTTGCCAGGGCGAACATAGCAATAATGACTTTGCCGCGATTGTTCCCGTTATTTCCGGTCAAATTGGCGGGCGTGAGGCCAGTATTGTTAGCGCTAAGGCACTGCATAAAGCGCTCGGAGTAGGTAACGACTTTTCAACCTGGATCAAACTACGCATTGATGAATATGGCTTTAACCTGAGTGCTGATTACGTGGTTTTTGATTCCTCAGATTTCAGGAATCAAAGTTCAAATTTTGAACAGTGTAGCCCCGGATGGGTGACAAAGCGTGGCGGCGACCGTCGCAGTAAAGATTATGGCCTTTCTCTAGGAATGGCTAAAGAACTGGCAATGGTTGAGCGAAACGAACAAGGTCGCGCCGTTCGCCGTTACTTTATTCAGTGTGAAGAAGCCCTACAGCGCAGCGTGCCAGAGATTGCCGCTCAGTATCGCCGTCAGCTCAAAGCTCGTATCGGTGCCGCCAGCCTGTTTAAACCGATGTGCGTAGCACTGGAAAGCGCCCGCGCAGAACAGGGTAAACAGACGCAGGCTCGCCACTACAGCAACGAGAGCAACATGATCGCCCGCATTGTTTTGGGTGGGATGACGGCGAAGCAGTGGGCGCAGGCGAATAGCATTACTGGCGAACCACGCGACAGCATGAACGCCGGGCAACTGGAACACCTCACCTACCTGGAGAGTACCAACATTACGCTGATTGATATGGGTATGGGATATGACCAGCGTAAAGCCGAGCTAATCCGCCTCTCTCAGCGCTGGTTAGCTAAACATCTGGGGGCTAATCATGCTTAATGCCGCCGTCCAGAATAAAGCCTTTCCCCTGGCTGGCCTGATGTGTACCTTGCGCGGGATCGCGCACACGCATGAGGGTAAAGCTGGCATAACAGTGCCAGCTAATGCCAGCTCCTCATTTTCTCGTCGTGGTGACGCGGAGAGTTTCGAGACCAGTATGCGCACGAAGATTTATTGGGGGTCACTACGCGAGGAAGATTTTTCCATCATCACTACACGAGGCGGGAAGATTTTTCTGACATCACCAATAGATGCAGGGAATTTATGCCACAGTACGCGCACGCGCGAAGGTGAGTTTCTGGAGTCCATAAAAAAGGGCTTGCTGACTATCGCCGACCCGGTTTATGGTTATAGCGCACCAGCAAAATCTGGTGCCGGGATTGGTCTCCCGGTAAATCGAATGGCGACACACGACGCGCCTAGCGTCTTTTTTTGTGTCGTTAGCTCAGTACACCTCTTTTTCAGCGGTGCGGGTATTATCCGTGTCGCTCGCAAAATTATGGTGGGCTGCGTGGGGGCTTCTTCGGAAGCGCCGGTGACCATTCGAGCCGGTAAGACCAACTCTGCGCAGTCCACCACCAGCAAGATTGGTCTCTTCGGTGGTGGGTTAATCCCAAATCGAATGGAGGCTGCCATCATGGCTACTACCCCTACCCAATATCCGCAATTTATCTGGTTAATCGCAGCCGTTCGCCGCGATATGCCGACAATTGCCGCCAAAATCCATCATATTGCTGCCGAAAGCGAACGCGAAGCCCGCCGCACTCTGGCGCGGGATCACGTCTGTTTCTTTGCAGGCCGTATCCGTCTGGAGGTGGCAGCATGAGCCAGTTACAACTGATTGATGCCACCTGTCAGATTGAACAGGCACAGGCTGTTTTATCCATGTGGCTGGAGAGCACCACCAAAGACACTAGCCCCGACCTTCCGCGTCTTATCGGTTCAATCCTCACTTTGCTGCATGGCGTCCCGGAGGCAATGGAAGAAGCCGAAAGCAAGCTGGCTGACTATGTGATGCGTGAATATCGGGAGGGCAAGTCATGAGCTATCACGCAGAGGCAACGCCGCACGGCGTCAATATCATGACCCGCAATGATGCCGGGATATATGAGCATGTAGCCATTATCACCTATGAGAGCGCTGTAAGCCGTCTGGATGCGGGAGAGTACGACGATACGCCAGATATCGGCTACGCCATTCATTTTGCCGTTGCTGATGGCGGGGCGCGTGGCTGGTTCGACTTTACTGCGCAGCATAACGTCACTATGTGGCGCTGGCTGATTGCTGCGACGTTCGTTTCTGAGATGAAGCGCGAGAACGGCACAACCTCCGTTACTGAGTCTGACGGCACATCATCGCAGGTAGCGATTTACTCCAATGGCAAAGCGGCACTTCCGGTTTATCCGTTCGCGGAACGTCTTGCGATGGCGAACAACATCGAGGGCGCAATGATTGAGCGATACGGCGTCGAACAGGGTACGGAAAAAGCCATTGTGTTTTATCAGGCCATGCTGGATACGGAGCGCGGCGAGCTGACCCCGTTCGGACGTGAAACGCTGGCAGAGCTACACGATCACTTCATTGCTGATCTGGATGAAAACGGCTGGCCTGAAATGCCAGCGGCGCACTGAGGGAGCGACACAATGCGTAATATCGACCTTATCCGCGAAGTGACCGCCGCCGCCGCTGGCAACTGGCCTTATGTGCTGGCTGGCCTGTCTATCGACGTGCCTGATTCATCACGCCGCCATGCCCCCTGCCCTGCATGTGGCGGTAAGCGTGTCTCAGTCTGCTTACGCGCTGTTTAACGGCGTGGGGAAATTGCAGGGGGCGAAGGAAGGCGGCAACCGGGATTTAAAGCGCTGGCGCACCGTGGCGATCAGTACCGGGGAAATGGACTTAGAAACCTTCATAGCCACCGCCGGACGCAAGACCAAAGCCGGGCAACTGGTGCGCCTGCTGAATATCCCGCTGAGTAAGGCGGTGCGCTTTCACGATCACCAAAACGGCAAACAACATGCCGACGCACTGAAAGACGCATATCAGCACCACCACGGCGCAGCGGGGCGGGAGTGGATCAAGTGGCTGGCAGACCATCAGCAGCAGGCCATTGATACCGTGCGGGAGTGTGAAGCCCGCTGGCGCAGCCTGATACCTGCCGACTATGGCGAGCAGGTTCACCGCGTGGCCGCCCGCTTTGCCATTCTGGAGGCGGCATTGCTGTTAGGTGAAGTTGTCACCGGATGGGATGCTCAGACGTGTCGTGATGCGATACAGCACAGCTACAACGCCTGGCTGCGGGAGTTCGGCACCGGCAACAAAGAGCACCAGCAGATCATCGAGCAGACTGAGGCGTTTCTTAATGCGTATGGATTCAGCCGTTTCGCGCCGTTCCCCTACAGTTCTGCTGACATGCCCGTTAAGGATCTGGCGGGGTATCGTCAGAAGGGGAACCACGACAGCGACCCTGTAATCTTCTACACCTTTCGCGGCGCATTCGAGAAGGAGATCGCGCAGAACTTTAATCCGACGCAGTTCGCCGAAGTTCTGAAAAATGCCGGGATGCTAAAACCTCCAGCTAGCGGGCGTGGTTATCAGCGTAAATCACCGCGTATCGACGGGCGACAGATTAACGTTTACGTCCTGACCTTCCGACCAGAAGATTATGACGAGCCAGAGGAATAGCATTTTTCACATACGTAAAAAGGGTGTTGGTTCAGTCAGTTCAGTTGGTTCAATATGTAAAATTTGTTGTTTTATAAATGATTTTATTTTCGTTTCGAACCAACACTGAACCAACAAATGCCAGTTTTGAACCAACATTCTTTGATAAGGGCATTCACTCTGGCAGGCAGTGAACCAACAGAAAACCCCTCTGAACCAACACAAAATCGCCGATGTTGGTTCAGTAAAACCCAGTGGTGGCGAGGGCTGGAGGTCAGTGAACCAACTGAACCAACTGAACCAGCACATTTTTATTTATATAGAAGCATTGAGTCAGTTTTGATCTTAGGCTACTGACGGGTAATTAGCTGCGTGCTAGGATTTATCCGAATATTACTAATGGGGATAGGGACATGAAAAGAACAATTTTAGCGTGCGTTATTGCTGCCACTCTTCTGTCCGGGTGTGGCCCAAAGGAATTAACTCCTGAGCAAAAGCAGGAAGTGAGCAATCTCAAGAGCGAGCTTTCGCAGACGGAAAAAGAAATAGCCGCAGCAACAGAGCAGCAGGGGCAGTTCACGGGTGGATTAATCAAAAATCTCACGACGGCCAGGCTTGAAGTGCTGGGAACGAATAAAGCCCTTTTAGAACAACGTATCAATGCTATCGAGTCGGGCGCTAAGATTGATTTAGCCATTAGCGGTGTTAAACCAGACCCAGAGGCGGCGGCGGCTTTAAAAACTGAAATTGATAAGCTTGCTCTCCAAATCAGCGATGCAAAAAAGGAAGCAAGCCAATACAGCGGTGGTCTCGTCCAGGTGCTGAAACTGTCGACTGTTGCGACTCAGGAACAGACAATGGCGATGCTACAACAGCGGTACCTTTCGGCGATGTATGGATTGGCCGAGGTTAAAGTCTCCACTGAGCAGGCTAATACGGTTACTGCTGCAAAACAAACACCACAACCATCGCCAGCAGCCACTAACTCACCATTGTTACCCCCGGGCGAAGGACCGTTTGGTTTAGATGTTGGTTTATCTAAAAAGAATATTGAGGATATGACCGGCGAAGATCTTAAACCTGTGGCAAATAGTGCTGACCTTTACACATCTGCATCGTTGCCGAAAAAAAATGCTGACTTTGAGGCTTATGGGCTTTTAATCTCCCCAGATGCTGGCCTATGTCAAATAAGGGCTGTGGGTAAAAGCATTGATACTGATAGTTTTGGCATTGCTTTAAAATCCAAATATGAGGAACTTAGCGACTCACTATCCTCTATCTATGGTAAAGCTGATAAAAATGATTTCTTGATATCAGGTTCAATCTGGAAAGAGCCTAAATACTGGATGATGTCCTTGGATAAAAAGGAGCGGTTTCTGTCAGCGGAATGGAAAGGAACTAAAGAAAAACCACTGAAAAATAACCTGCTCTCCGTATCTATCGAAGCTAGAGCGGACGGTTCCGACAAGGGGTATATTTTTCTTCAGTATAACTTCACTAATAACGATATTTGCAAAGCCGAGATTGAAGGCGCGAAAAAAAGTTCCCTTTAGCTAACATATTGGATCATATTCGAAACCCGCTTCGCGGGTTTTTTATCGCTATCTTTAAGCGTCTCGAGAGTCAGCGACACGATTACTGATATTAAGAAGGAGGCACTGTATGTCACGATAAAGGGTGAGAGAGTTCGCAGTAAGGTTCGCACCAGAACGGCTGTAAATTCTGGACTGTCCTGGACGGATTTTAATCCCTTGTAGCGCTAAACCCGCGCCAGCAGAGGGCTGGAAGCCAGAGCGTGATTTAGGTCGTCCAGAATATTCAGGTTCGCGCCACTGGTTCGCAGTACGCAGTCAGGTACGCGGCAAAACTGCGCATTCAGCGTGCGTACCGCCGGATGAATATTGCGAATTGCGCAGTTTCCAAAGTGACCACGGAAAACGAAACGGATACCAATGCGCAAACCATCCTGAAACCCGCTCCATTACTGGATTTATAGATATACAGTGCGCAAAATAGTGCACAATTCGCAGTTAAATACGCATATTATTTCGTATTCATTTTTGCGCACCGTTCGTAGTTAATGCGCAGTAATTCGCAGGAGGCCAGCCAGTGAGAGACAGAACGCGCAGCTATACCACCGACCTGCCCCGTATAGGGTTGCCATTCCTTGCGAACATGCGTAGCAGGCTGGCGGACGCTGAACAGGGTACGCAGCTTTATACCCAGACCGAAAGCGGAACGTTGTATACCTTCCGGCAAGCCGACAGCTACGCCATGACAATCAACGGCGTGACGCGGGTGATTCGCACTACAACCACGCAGGCCGGGTATGGCGTGCGGGAATGGTACGTTTGTCCCCATTGCGTGAAACGGGTAGCGAAGCTGTATATCGGCAAGAAAGATATTGGCTGCCGGGCGTGCTGGAAACTTCACTATAAAAGCCAGAGCGCCGACAAACTGGACAGGATGCGCATGAAGATACGCCAACAGCGATACGCGATATGGGGCAACAATGACCTTACCAACAACCTGTTTAATGATATTCGCATGTTCCCAAAACCAAAGGGGATGCGCTGGGCTACGTTTGACAGGAAGCGGGCAGAGTTGTCAGCAATGGAGATGGCTTACTGGCAGGCATTCAGTCCGGTAGTAGATAGAATCACGGGCGTGATTGAGCGTAAGACGGGGAAAGCAGCCAGAGGCATTGGCCTGACTCTGTAAAAGCAAAACGCCCGCACGGGGCGTCAGGGAACGGGATAGACTTCTGCGACAATTTGCATTCGCCGCCAACATAGCAAGCCGTCCACATCAAGCAATAAACTATCACCGGGAGGGGGAGGCCAAATCTCTGCAACCCTGAGCCTTACTGACTGCCCGCCTCATCGAATGTTTATACGCGCGAAAAATAAAATTTAATCCGGGCGTGTTTCATCCTTCCAGAGGGTATGACGTATGACACCACGCGAAATAGCTTTATTGACCACCGCCAAACTGGAGCACGAAGGCCACCAGCTTACCCCGGCAGATCAACGGGAGATAGAACGCTCAGTTAATGCCGATATAGCCCGGCGTGACAAATTCCGCGAAATGATGCGATCACCCGCCTACCAGTGGAAGAAGCCCGCGCCGCGCAGGTAGATTACCTTTATTCACCTTTATATATTCGAACAACAAAACCCCTCGCAGGTCTCGCCAATAAAGGGATATAGCAGTAACTATGACTACCGAATGGTAAAGCTACGATGCCAGTCGCTGGTTTCCAAACTTGAGGTTTCCAGGACAGTTTCAACCAAATTGCGGATTATCAGTCAAACGCACCGGGTATCTTGCGCGGTGGATGGTGAGCCATCACGCAGAATCTTTAAATGGCATTTTACGATGGGCAATACCCGTGGTTATATGCGATTATTAACGAGAGTGGACAGTTATAGACGAAAACATACGGCAGGAGATTGGATAATGGCAGTTACAACCCTTAACAGCGTAGCGGATTACCTGCTTTGCTTTGCTCAAGAGCATGGGGATGTTATGACGCCGCTGAAATTACAAAAGATGGTGTTTTATGCTGATGCCTGGTACATGGCTCTCAATGATGACAAAGAATTGATCGCTGACCAGTTTGAAGCATGGGTACATGGCCCCGTTGCACGAGATCTATACATTCGATTTGCTGACTACAAATGGCAACCGATCACCAGCGAAATAAAATGCCCGGAACTTCCGGACGATGTTTCAGAGCACCTGAGCGAAATCTATAACGTATTCGGCAGGTTTTCGGCCTATGAGCTTGAGCAGATGACCCATCAGGAAAAGCCCTGGCTAATTGCTCGTGGTGATACTCCATCTGATGCCCCGTGTCGTAACGGCATAGACAAAGGTGTCACTGCTGAATTTTACCGCAGCATGATGGATGCTTAACTATGGCTAAAGGGAAGATTAAAGCGGGGAAACTTCCGGTAGCAGATAACAAAATTGTTGCCGGAACGCCCAATCCGACGACAACAACCCTTAGCTTTTCTTTCCAGTACATTGATCCAGCACATGCGAAATTTGGTTTCTCCGGTCAGACAGCGGCTTACTTTTGTAAAGTACTTGAACGGCTTAAAGATATATCGAGCCTGACATCACTTGAGTTTACGACAAACCGGAATGCGGCGCTCAAATCCCACTGTATTGAGTGGAAAACGACCTCTGAGCCTGACGGTTTTACCCACCTTAACGAGCAATTCCAGAGTTTTACACCTTATCAGTTTGCGATATCACGTAATGAGTACGGCCGTATACATGGTTTTTTCATAGGCAACGTGTTCCATGTTGTATGGCTTGATCCTGACCATCAGCTTTATCCCGGTCAGTAGCAGCAAAACACCCACCTAAACCTACACTATTTGTTCACGACGCATGTACCAGCTAAAGATAACCATCCGAGACAGCAAACCACCAATATGGCGGCGTGTGCTGGTTCCAGAGCAAATCCCCTTTAGTAAACTTCACGCGGTGATCCAGTTGGCTTTTGGGTGGAATGACGAACACCTGTACATGTTCGAGAAAGGGCGTAAAGGTGATCCAGGTCGCGAGTATCGCGTATGGGGTGAGGATGAAAGCATGGGTAACGCGGCAATCACGCCATTATGGGCGGCGCTCCAGAACGAGGGTGACAAGCTGGTTTACACGTATGACTTTGGCGACTGGTGGGATTGCCTTATTGTACTGGAGAAGCAAACACATGATACTAGTATCCAGCCTGTTAGCTGTTTGCGCGGGAAGGGGACTACCCCGGCGGAAAATTCGGGTGGTTTGCATGGTTACAATGAATTGCTCTTACAGGCCAGAAAGTCTGATAATCCTGAACAGGCAGAGATCCACGATTTCCTGATGCTGGATATTGAACGCCGGGTTTACGACCTGAACAACATTAACGACAGATTGCAGGCTCTTAACTGACCCGCATGTATTCGCCTGATATTGCGTTATCAGCGCCGCCAGTATCGCGCATAACAGCGCACTGACCGGGTAAACCGTAGCGCACGACCATTGCGTTGGTTTCACCGCCGCGCCGTACCTGACGCGACTCATACACTGTTACACGCTCCAGCAGCCCACCAGCAACCATGCTTTCCAACGTACGCCGGGTTGATTCTAGCTGGTGGCGCTTATCGAACGACATCATGCCATGAAGCAGGTAGGCCACGCCCGACACATCGAACGGCGGCGCACCAATTTCACCTGTCACCCATTCGAGGTTATCCGGTTCAAAATAGCTGAGTATCTCTTTTTTGCGGTTGGTCATTCTCATGGCTGGCTGATTCCTTATTGTGGGATAGAGGTGTCATACAATAAGATGTGCGGCGGCAAGATTGTAGCCGTGAAGTTTAAGCCATCAATAGAGAGGGAAAGCGCCTACGAACAGCCCTAGCGAGAGATAAATGTGTATAGGAATGTGTATAGGCGCAAAAAGAAAAACTCGTGAAAGGGCTTTTGGTGTGGCTTTGCTATGGTTTGTTCTACTCCCTTCGCCGCTCCAGTCTCCTCATAAATTAACAAGTTATAATTTATCAGTTAGTTACTTTGCTCCGCTTTAGCAGGTACAACTAAAACTACCCAATGTTCTATGCCCGTATCTGGCGTCGCGTGACAGGGTCTGTAGTACAAGGAAACATATCATCCACGCTGGCGGTGGTTCCAGTTTCTTACCGCGACAGCACAACAACGAACTAAAAGCCGCATATCTGGCATAACTCCCGAAAACAGGTTTATGGTGATAACGTACCTACAAACGACATGTAGGATCTATCAGCGTTTCAGCCACGCTCCCGCAAGGGTACACGGTTATCCTGATAAGGTGTGATCCCTCTGACAGTCTGATGTTGTCGCCTAACGGCTCCACTTGTTGCTGTATCACCAACGGGGCTTTATGGCTTCTATTGTCTGAAATCTGATTCATTGGACAAACATCATGTGGATTGCTGTAAAGTTCATCAGTATGATTGCTTGCACAATCAGCGATTGGGAAAACACTTCTGGGAGATAAGGGACGAGACGATATGAAAGTGACTGATGAGGCTTTGTTACGTTCAGGGTTTACGCAGCCCGAATTGCAGAAGATAAAAAGCAACATTGAAAAATATGGAGGAACGCTTGGAGAGGCCATAAATGACCTCGCTAGGCGATTTGTTACCTTGGCGGGAGTGGTGGCTGTGTGTGCCTTAATCCTACTGCTACTTATCGTCTTCAGCTCACCTGATAGAGCAGTTGCATGGGGGCTGGCGATGATCTTTGGGGTTGCCATTATGTCCTTCGCGCAGCCGCCGGTAATTTCCTATAAATCCTGGCGTTACCGAAAAACTATCAAGGATTAACTGGTTCCATTTTCGGTTGTCAATAGATCGAAAATCACTTTTGCTTTAACACCATAACCGACAATCTTCATTGTTAGCTTAGGAGTGCTCATTGTGCTGACTTTGCGATAGTAATCGTGTGGAAGCCAGCGAAATAATCTCCAGGCTCCAGTTTTTCGAGCGAGTCCTACAATGCTGTACACACTGGCACCGAGAGTAACACCATTATAGAGAGCCAAGCCCGTGTTAGGATTAAATCCCATGAACTGGGCCGTATGCATCGCGGAGTCAGCAATGATACCTTGCGAGGGTTTATGTCCTTCTGGCTGATCAAAGTTGAGCACTTCTTTCGTTAATCCGTTCATTCCATCGGCAATCAGGACTGCCCCAGCCAGCATACCAATCGGCCCCATAGTGGATAACATCATAAAGCCACCAAAGAGAACCACGCCTGATAGCACCACGTTTACGGCGGATATAACATAACCGACGATTTTATTATTTTCCTTAACAAACTCGACCTTCGCGTAAAGCTGTGCGGCTCTGGTTCTTAACAGGCGTTCTTGTTCGTGTAGATTATCTGTTTCAGCACGCAGATTTTTGATGCATGCAATGCATTCTTCATCGGTTTTAGCTCGTCGTGCTGTTTCAAATTCTTTATCTACAACCTGTTTTATCTCTTCGACAAACTTGATACGTGTAAGACCATCTTGCAAATAGAATGCTGACAGCCGGTTTGCTGTTTCGACGAGTTTCCGGGCCTCTAGATTCACCATGGTATCTGACCATGTTCTGTTCCTGCCCCTGTTAAGCAACGCAATATCCATTAAAGACTCCTTCCCAAAATGTGTCTGGTCATTTTAGGTGCAATAAGGTCGAAGACCATAGGAAATACTTTCACAACCCACCCCCGTGGGTGTCCCGTCTCTTTATCCTCCCAGTTTACTTCCTCCTGCTTAAAATATCCCCGGCTCTATTATAGATCCGCTGAGTGGAACGATTAACCGCCTAATAATTTCACTGGATCTGCATGAAATATTCTGGTGTTGCCACTGCGTCACACCGCTTTGCTTACGTTGCAATTTGCCTCGCTTTATTGCAACAGGCACAAAGCTCTCTTTTCGTAGTAAAAAGCCTTCTTTTGCTAAACAAGGAATCACCCATGGCATAACACGCTAAGTTGCACATTTCCTGTACCCTGGATACCCTGAGATTAATCCTAATAACTCAAGGGTGAGTATGGCTACCGGGAAGAGAAAGAACCAAAAGGAATCACCTGAAGAAGAGTTAGATCGCTTGCTGGATGAGCTTGAACTCACAGAGGAGCAACGGGAGTTTATCGAATCCATGCGGGAGGATAAGGGCGATCCCAGTAGTGAGTAACGCTTGCCTTCAGCCGAACGAATACGAATGGCCGCATAACGGCATTGTAAAGATCTTTTCTCCTCACGAGGGCTTTCCGTCAGCGTCGATGGCTCAGCGTACCGTGCCAGAAATTGTCCTGAAATGATGCGGTATTCAGACCGGATCGAACTACTATTCATTATGATTTATCAATGCATTATACCCTGACCATGTGCATGTAAAATCGCGGAGCCGGGAGAGTTGACGGCAATGTAAAAGAAATCATGAGGAAAGAAATATGGCTGCTACAAACGGTATGATTGATACTGATGACGCTGTAATTTTACTCATCGACCATCAGAGTGGCTTATTCAACACGGTACGTGATGTGCCTGTACCAGACCTTCGTAATTATGTGACAGCGATAGCCAAAGTTGCCACGCTTTTAAATATCCCGGTGATCACCACGGCCTCTGTTCCTGACGGTCCCAATGGCCCGCTCATCCCGGAAATTCACAAATATGCACCCCATGCCGTGTATGTTCCACGCACCGGGCAGATTAATACCTGGGATAATCCGGCGTTTGTGAAGGAAGTGGAAAAGACGGGCAGAAAGACCCTGATTATTGCCGGCACGCTCACCAGCGTCTGCATGGCGTTCCCTGCGGTTAGCGCTGTCCAGGAGGGGTATAAGGTTTACTGTGTTGTGGATGCCTCGGGGAACTGGTCCAAAATCGCGACCGATACCACCATCGCGCGCGTGGCTCAGGCGGGGGCGATCCCTACCGATACGTTTGCCATTGTCGCTGAATTAATGAGAACCTGGAACCGCGAGGAAGGTTCTCGCTTTGCTGAGATCCTGGCAGAGCATGTCTGTCCGGAATATAAGTGCCTGATTGAAAGTTTCGGCAAAGCTCAGGAAATTGCCAGAACGGGCCCGGAAACCAATCTGGAGCATTATAAGTAAGTCCTAATAAACCTGTATAAAAGTTGCTGGATTTTATCGTCCTGTACCTGAGCGTATTACAGGTGCAGGACGTAGCGGCGTCGTATTCCGGACGTCGCTGAATTGTCAGAGATATTAAGAGGGGCTGAACCGCGCATAATTTAAAATTAAACCCTCTTTCTTTTTACGTAATCAATCGCCCCTGTTATATCTGTCGGCAAATTTTTTATTTCCCGGACCACAGATGAAAACACGACTCCTCCTGTGCGCTGGCGTATTAGCTGCCTCCAGTGCCCATGCCAGCGCCCTCTATTTTTATGAAGCCGGCACCGAAGATACCGCGCTTGCCGGAGCAGGGCAGGCGGCTCGTGCGCAGGACGCCTCGACAATCATGACCAACCCGGCTGGCATGACGCGCTTACCGGATCATATGGTCACCGGTGGGTTACAGGTTATGGATGGCTCCATCGACAACCAGCTGGATAACGATGCCCATCAAAGCCCCGGCGATGTGATGAAAACCATCCCGAATGCCAGCGCCTTTTATAGCCAGAAGATAAACGATGATCTTTATGCCGGGATCGGGCTTTACGGTAATTACGGCCTGGGGATCGACTACGGCAGCTGGGCGGGCGACAGGCTGATTAAAAAGAGTACCATGGTAGCCATGACGCTCAGCCCCTCGCTGGCCTATAAGCTTAACGACCGTCTTTCGATTGGCGCGTCCGCCAACGTTAACTACGGTTACTTCTCGCTGACTCGCAGCGTTAACGATGATGACTACCAGCGACGCGATGAAGACCTGGCCATGAGCTATCGGCTTGGGCTGCTGATGCAGCTAACTGACCAGACCCGAGCCGGTATTACCTGGAACAGCGAAACGGACTACAGCTTCAATATTGACGGCAACGCGCGTCTACAGAACGGCACCTACGACCTGCCGGTGTCGGCACAGATCAGCGCGCCGCAGCAAATCATGCTCAGTCTGGTGCATGATATTAACCCGCGGTGGTCGGTTATGGGCGATCTCGGCTGGCAGGACTGGAGCCAGTTCGGCGCGCCGAAAATCGTCGTCGGGGACCAGCAGCTGAACAACGTCAGCCGCCTGAAGGACACGTGGCACGGTGCGGTGGGCGTGCAGTATCGTCCAACGCCTCAGTGGCGACTGAATGCCGGTGTGGCGTTCGACAGCTCGCCGTATGAAAGCCAGAGTGATGTGGCCTTAACCTTACCTACCGGCGATGAGTGGCGATTTGGTACGGGAGCCCAGTATCAGATCACCCCGGCCAGCAATATTGGTATTGCCGTGTCGTATCTTCATAT
Source organism: Enterobacter cloacae complex sp. IR5402 (assembly GCF_049238125.1). Classification (NCBI taxonomy): domain Bacteria; kingdom Pseudomonadati; phylum Pseudomonadota; class Gammaproteobacteria; order Enterobacterales; family Enterobacteriaceae; genus Enterobacter; species Enterobacter cloacae complex sp. IR5402. Next base: position 219,337 of record NZ_JBMKHO010000007.1, on the reverse strand, counting down.
GCAGTCGTCGCATGTGAAATCGCCGGTGGCGTTTGCCGGAAGTTACGATCATCCTTATCTTTGGTTTGCCAGCGTCAACTACAGCTATCAGTTTTGATCGGCTAACCGCTTAAAATATATGGTCTATAATGGCAGATACTGAATGTCAGAAGGTTGTACCATGCATATTTTACCGCCTGTTCGACCCGAAAAATCCATCGAACGACTGACCGCCATCCTTGAGCCGATAGCGGAGAAAGTGCACGTTGTTCCGCGTAAGCGACTCACCTGGTTACGGAAGGGGAAACAGCAGATGTACCTCTTTCTGGAAGGGGAGTTATCCCTGCTGCGGGCTTCGGATGGACTGGTGGTAGTGACCGTTTACGAGCCGCATTTGTTTGGTATTGCAGAGATGATCCAGCCCACGCACGGGCATCTTCTCCGTGCGGAAAGGGAGTCGACTATTTTACGTCTCGATGCGGACAAGGCGGCTGAGTTGTTTCGCGCCGAGGGCGTCTGGGAGGATGTCGCCGCGCTGCTCTCATACCATACGGCCTATTTAATATTTCGTGATGCACAGGTACTTCAGCAGCGTACCTATTCCGTTATTCGTAACCACCTTCAGGAAATGATTTTGCTCCCGGAAGAGACGCGTCTGCGTACCACGATTCTGGAATATATTCAGGATCGTACGCTGCTCTCTCGCAGCAGTATACTCAATGTATTATCCGCCCTTAAGCAGGGCGAATATATTTCCTTTAAGCGCGGTGGATATCTGCTTGACGTCAGGTATTTACCCGAATCATTCTAGCGGAAGTTTAAAATTAAACAGAAATGGAATTAACGCTGCCGTTAATTTTCTATATCGTTTGCTTTCTCAGATTTAACTTTATCAAGTAAACGGTATTTTTATGAAAAAGACAGTTATCGCATTGATTATGGCTAATGTATTTACCGCCACTTCCGCCTTCGCCGCTGCGGATGCGGGCACCTGGTATAGCGGGGCGAAATTCGGCTGGTCTCACTATTTTGATACCAATATGGGTTCAAAAGCGTTTGAGAACACGCATTCCGATCACTTCGATTTTGACCATGATAATGTCGGCGGGGGTGTTTATACGGGTTATCAGATTACCCCATGGCTTGCGGTAGAAGGTGGTTATGATTATTTAGGCAACATGCAGATTAAAGGCCAGCATGGCGCAGGGGCGCAAATGAAAACTCAGGGCCTGCAACTGTCTCTGAAGGCCAGTTATGCCCTGACCAATGACTGGGATATTTACGGCCGTGCCGGCGCAATGGGCTATCGCGCTGAATCCGATGTAAGTGGTCACAATCGTTTTGAAACCGGTGTGCGCCCGCTTGCTGCCGTGGGTACTGAATACGCCTTCAATAAAAACTGGGCGGGCCGCCTGGAGTATCAGTGGGTAAGCAACGTGGGCAATGTTAACCAGATCGGCGTGAGCAGCGACCTGAGTTCCGTCACCGCAGGGCTTAGCTATCGCTTTGGTCAGTACGACTGATGCCCGTGATATGCCCATTAATAAAAACCCGGCTGCTTAAGTTGCCGGGTTTTTTGTTTTCAGCTGGTGAATAACGGTTCAAGAACGATATGAATATTTTGCAGACCCGTGACATTATTATCTTTCAGATATTGCTGATTAACCATATCTAACTGTTCCAGCTTGGTCAGCGAGGCATAGACGCGTTGAACGGCACTGTCCGCAACAAAAATTTCTTTTGCGGTGGTGTCCTGTAGATACTGTGATTTTACGCTGCGCGTTAGGGTCTCGATCTGCTGTTTATTTTCCTGATAAAGAGACGCGATATGCGATATCTGTACCTGCGGCGATTTTTCCCCCGGCAACACCAGTGGAATTTGCAGATGATTGATTTTTTCAACATTGTCTGGTTGGGGAGAACTACAGGCTGTTAATGTGCTGAGGGTTAATACAGCGAAAAAGAACGGCAGGCTCTTCATCGAATCACTCCGGGGAAATAACTGGACTCAGCATTATCCCTGAAGGCCGCAGCGACGAAAGAATTAACTTATTTATTTATAAACGTTAATTTCATAGGTTAAAGATAAGCCTGGTGATAGCCTCCTTTCCCCCCATGTACCGCCAGCGTGAATATAACTCCTCGAGGAAGTATGAAATTTAAAACTCTCGTTAGTGCGATGGCCGTTGCTGGTCTGCTATTAGTTTCGTTGACCTCATTGCCTGTCCTGGCACAAAAGGAAGGGAAGGGAGCCACTGCCCATACGAAAGAGATGAATGATGCACTTTATGGTCAACTGCCCTTCTTTGATAAGACCGATTTCCGAAATGCGCACAAAGGCTTTATTGCCCCGCTGCCAGCCGCGGTGATTAAAGACGAAAAAGGCGCCGTTATCTGGAACCCCCAGAAATACGCTTTTATCAAAGAAGGGCAAAAAGCGCCGGATACCGTCAACCCGAGCCTGTGGCGTCAGGCGCAGCTGAATAATATTGGCGGTCTGTTTGAGGTCACGGAAGGCGTCTACCAGATCCGCAACCTCGATCTGTCGAATATGACGATTATAGAGGGCAAAGAGGGGATCACGGTTATCGATCCGCTGGTGTCTGCGGAAACGGCCAAAGCGGGCATGGATCTTTACGTTCAACATCGTGGCAAACACCCGGTTGTTGCCGTTATTTATACCCATAGTCATGTCGATCATTATGGCGGCGTGCGTGGCGTGGTCGATGAAGCGGGAGTGATGACCGGCAAAGTGAAAGTCTATGCTCCAGCAGGTTTTATGGAAGAGGCAGTATCGGAAAATATCATGGCCGGAAATGCCATGAGCCGCCGTGCCAGTTATATCTACGGAAACCTGTTAAAGGCCAATGTAAAAGGTCAGATAGGGGCAGGTCTGGGGACGACCACCTCAGCGGGGACGGTCACGCTTATCGCGCCCACTCACGCCATTACCAAAGACGGGCAGAAAGAGATCATCGACGGTCTCACCTATGATTTTATGCTGGCGCCGGGGTCGGAAGCGCCGTCTGAAATGCTCTGGTATGTGGAAGAGAAAAAGCTGATTGAAGCAGCAGAGAACGTCACTCACACCCTGCACAATACTTATTCGCTGCGCGGGGCGAAAATACACGATCCGCTGGCATGGTCAAAATACATCAATAACGCTCTCGATCGTTGGGGGGATAAAGCGGAAATTATTATCGCGCAGCACCGCTGGCCCACATGGGGTAATAAGAAAGTGGTGAAGCTGATGAAAAGCCAGCGTGATATCTACCGCTATATCAACGACCAGACGCTCAGACTGGCGAATAAGGGGCTGACGAGGGATGAAATAGCCGCAAATTTCGCCCTGCCTTACGGACTGGCTAAATCCTGGGCAGGCCGTGGCTATTACGGCTCGGTAAGCAACAACGTTAAAGCCACCTATGTCTACTATCTTGGCTGGTTCGACGGCAATCCGGCGACGCTCGATGAACTGCCTCCGGTCGAGGCGGCGAAAAAGTATGTCGATTACATGGGCGGAGCCCGCGCGATCCTTGAAAAAGCCCGTGTCGATTATGCCCGGGGGAATTATCGCTGGGTGGCTCAGGTGGTCAGTAAAGTCGTTTTTGCCGATCCGAATAATAAGGCGGCGCGCGAACTGGAAGCCGATGCGTTTGAACAGCTGGGATACCATGTGGAGTCAGGGCCGTGGCGTAACGCCTACCTCACCGGTGCGCAAGAGTTGCGTAACGGCGTGAAGATAAAGCCGACGCCCAAAACCGCCAGCCCGGATGCGGTCCGTGCCATGTCGACTGAGATGATTTTTGACTACTTCGGCGTTCACCTTAACGGCGTCAGAGCGGCGAATGCCAGAGGTATTTTTAACGTTGATTTAGGCCGCGAGGGCGGCAGGTATAAGCTGGAGCTGGAGAATGGCGTGCTGAACCATAGTGCCAATATCCAGGCAGAAGATCCGGATGCAACCATTACGCTCAGCCGCGAAACGCTGAACAAAATCATCCTTAAGGAAACCACGCTGAAAAAGGCGCAACAGGCAGGAGAGGTGACGATCGTCGGCAACGCCGCGAAGGTAGACGAAATGCTGCGCTGCATGGAGAGCTTCAGTTTCTGGTTTCCTGTCGTCACCCCTTAAAAGTAAAAAAGGCTGCTTTCGCAGCCTTTTTCGTCAAATGACGCCGTCGCCGCCGTCTGAACACCAGACCTGCCCGGAGGTGTATGAACACTCATCCGAGGCCAGAGTGACATACAGCGGTGCGATCTCCACGGGCTGTCCCGGGCGTCCCAGAGGGGTACTCTCGCCAAAATGTTTCACTTTCTCCTGTGGCTGCCCACCGCTGGGCTGGAGCACGGTCCAGTAAGGTCCGGGCGCTACCGCGTTCACGCGGATCCCTTTCGGACCCAGCTGTTTCGCCAGCGCTTTGGTAAACACCGCGAGGCAGGCTTTGGTCTGCGCATAGTCAAGCAGTACGGCGCTCGGTTTTACCGCCTGAACGGAGGAGGTGTTAATAATGGATGCAGGGGCTTTCATGTGGCGCAACGCCGCCTTTGTGATCCAGAAAGGCGCATAGACGTTGGTCTTAAAGGTCGCGTCAAAATCTTCCGTAGTCAGTTCTTCCAGCGACTCACGATACTGCTGGCGGCCTGCGTTATTCACCAGGATATCCAGCCCGCCCAGTTTTGAGACGGCCTGCTCCACCAGGTTCTGACAAAAAGTTTCGTCGCGCACATCGCCCGGAAGCGCGACGGCGTTCCGTCCTTCCGCTTTAATCAGGGCGATGACTTCCGCTGCGTCTTCTTCCTCTTCCGGCAAATAGTTAATGGCGACATCTGCCCCTTCGCGGGCATAGGCAATAGCTACCGCGCGTCCGATGCCGGAATCGCCCCCGGTAATTAGCGCCTTCTTACCGGCAAGACGTCCATGCCCTTTGTAGCTCTTCTCGCCGTGGTCGGGTACGGGTTCCATTTCTGAGGACAGGCCCGGCGGCGTCTGGGGTTGCTTCGGGAAAGGTGGCGTTGGGTAAGCGTTCGTACGTTGTTCATTATCACTCATAGCTAACTCCTTGTTAGGGGTGAGATTTGATGGATAGTTACAGCGTTAACGCTTCGCTGAATTATTTTTGCAAGTGGCTGACCCGGACTACGGGTGGGGATGATTTTTTATCGAGCGAGCCGCTAATACTGATCATGTTGTCAGGTTCCACGGTTCTGTCGTCAAATACGGCTTTCGGGATAATAACGTCGATTTTCCCGGTTTTATCCTGGAATACGTATTTATCGCCATTGCCATCAATAAGATTGCCGCGCAGTGAAATAGAGGCGCCATCATGCATCTCTTTCGCCTGAGTAATGGTCATAATGCGCGCATCATCGGTACCACGATAACCGCTGTCCAGCGCATGCGGCGGTGGCGGCGCGTCACCCTTTTGTAACCCGCCGTTATTATCTGCCCAGGCAGTAGGGATAATTAATATTAACAAAGCTGAAATCACTGATAATTTCATCTGATATCCTTCATTTTGGATGTCTTGACTTATTAAGTATTGTTGCTATTTCTTTATGTGGCAAATGTGATAAGTCTTAAAAGCATTTTCACAGAGAAATCAAAAATTTCGGCAATTAAGCGAAACGGTGACGACTGCCATGGAACCAAAAAATGAAAAAGTGCCTGGGATAAAAGAGAGTTATCGTTTACTGACGTTTGAGTACGCATTTCGTCAGGTGGGTTTTATTGTGCTGTTAGCTATTATCGTGGCGGCAATTGCCGGGCTGTTTTCAAGCGGTGTGGTCAGTGACGTGGAGAAAACAAACGATGCAAAATCCCTGACCCTGAGCTATGAGCGCTTCGGTCGCCGCCAGACCGAATCGCGGATGGCGCTGACGTTTCCGGTGACGTCTGAGAGGAAATATACCCTCAGCCTGACCAGCGAAAGCAGCGACGCGTATGAGCCCGGCAGCGTCTGGCCACAACCGGACAGCATGTACAGCCGGGGGAATACCCTGTTTCTCGTCTACGATCGTTTACAACAGACCGATAAATTTACCGTTCTATTATTCATCACGCCGTCAAAAGCAGGGAAGTGGACAAACAGCATCCGCGTAAACAACGAGCCAGATATCCGTTTCTGGCAGTTTATTTACCCCTAGGAGTCGAATATGGACATGGTTTTTCGTGCCCTGGCAATTTACCTGTTTCTGGTCATTGTGTTTAAAGTTGCCGGGCGGCGCGCCCTGTTACAAATGACCAGTTTTGACCTTATTTTGCTCTTAATTATCAGTGAGGCGACACAACAGGCGCTGCTTGGCGAAGATTTTTCCGTCACCGGTGCGATGATTACAATAACAACGCTGGTGGTGGTGGATATTATTTTTGGCCTCCTGAAAAAATATTTTTCCACTGTTGAGAATATTCTTGATGGCACACCGGTGATATTGGTGGAGAACGGTGTCCCCCTTGCCGATAAACTGAAAAAGGTCGATGTATCCTGTGATGATATATTGGTATCAGCCCGCCAGAATCACGGTATTACAGAATTGAAGGAGATAAAATACGCTATTCTTGAGCGTAATGGTCATATTTCTATTATTCCTGACGAAAATTAAGGGCAACGCGATGAGCAATCTTATTCACGACAGTAACAGCACCATCAGCGAGCTGACGAAAAAGCTCGCCACTCAGCTTACGGACAGAGGTTTGCGGTTAACTACCGCAGAGTCCTGTACCGGCGGCAATCTCGCGGTTGCGCTTTGTGCCGAAGAGAACACCGCGGAATTTTATGACGTTGGCATGGTGGTGTTCAGCGATGCGGCGAAGGAGAGGATCCTCGGCGTGCGGCACGAAACCATTGAGCGCTTCACCGCCGTCAGTGAACAAACGGTGACCGAGATGGCCGCTAAAATTCGCGAAATTGCCGAGGCGGATATTGGCCTTGCCATCAGCGGCTATGCGGGACCGGAAGGCGGAGACGATGGCACCGCAGCCGGTACGGTCTGCTTCGGCTGGAATATTCGCGGACAGACGGAAACCCGCACCGTGCTGTTTTCCGGTGAATGTCAGGATGTGGTGGATAAGGCGGTGCGTTATTCCCTGTCTGAACTGATCGAAATACTCTCCGGCTGGGATAACGTCTGAAACAAGGGGAAAGGCTATGGCTGTCATCGTTATTACCGGCGGTACGGCGGGCGTGGGGAAGGCCACGGCGCTGCACTTTGCCAAAGCGGGCTACGATGTGGGCATCATTGCCCGCGATGAGCAGAGTCTGCGCTCCACAGAAGAGGAGTTGCGCCGTTTCGGGATCAACGCCTGTGCCGTTCAGGCCGACGTGGCGGACAGCAAGGCGGTGACCGATGCTGCTAACGAGATTGAATACCGGCTTGGGGCCATCGATGTGTGGATGAATAACGCCATGGGCGGGATGCTGGCGCCGTTTCGCACCATGTCGCCTGAGGAGTTTCGCCGCGTCACCGAGGTGACCTATCTGGGCTATGTTAACGGTACCCGCGCCGCGCTGGAGTTAATGACTCCTCGTGACCGGGGGACGATTATTCAGGTTGGCTCCGCGCTGGCCTACCGCTCCATTCCCTTGCAGTCAGCCTACTGTGGGGCGAAAGCCGCGATCCGCGGGTTTACTGACGCCGTGCGCACCGAGCTGATGCATGAAAACAGCCGGGTGCAGATCGCAATGGTACAGATGCCGGGCCTCAACACGCCGCAGTTCGAGTGGGCGAGGAATAAATTTTCCTGGGCGATGCGCCCGGTTCCTCCCGTGTTTCAGCCGGAAGTGGCTGCCAGCGCGATTTTCAAGGTAGCGCAAAAACCGGTGCGGGAGCTGTGGGTGGGCAGCAGCACCGTCCAGTCGATTGTCGGGCAATTTCTTTTTCCCGGCTTTCTGGATCGGCTGATGGTTAAAAAGGCCTGGGAAGGGCAGATGACCGATACGCTAAATGCGGATGACCGTCAGGACTATCTGGATCAGCCGGTTAACGATCTGCATAAAATCCACGGGCACTTCACCGACGAAGCAAAAGAGCGCGCCACCAGCGTTACCTCCGGCATGCCGGGGAAAGTGCTGCTCGGCTCCCTCGCCGTCACGGGTGCGATCGTGGCGCGTCTTCTGCTCTCGCGGAGACGATAATCAGCGCAATGCGGTACGATCGGTCCAGAACCAGCGGTAGCCATAGCCGCTGAGGTTAAGCGCGACGGTTTTGCCGCACACCAGCGCGTCGTTGTAGCGTTTGTCCGCCAGGCAGGCGGTCCAGGTCGCATGCCGGATCCCTCTGGCGGTAAAATTAACGGGCTTATCGCTAAAGTTAACGAAGGTCAGAATGCTGCGCGTGTCGGTTTCGTAATAGATCCCCAGCACCGCATCGCTGTCGATATTAATAAGACGAAACGGCGCGACGCCGATCTCAGGGAACTCCGAGCGCGTATTGGCGATATCGATAATGCAGTGCAGGAGTGAGTTGCGGTGCAACAGCGAATCCGCCACGTTGATTTTTTGATAGCGGTACGGGCCGCGGTCAATCATCGGGGCGATAAAAGTTTCCGGGTCGGCGTCTGAGAAACCGCCGCCTTGCGATCCGGCCCACTGCATCGGGGTGCGTACGGCGTAACGCTCCTCCAGTTCCAAATCATCTCCCATGCCAATCTCATCCCCGTAGCGCATGACCGGTACGCCCGGCAGCGAAAACAAGACCGCATGGCAAAAGGCCAGCCGCTTACGATCGCCATTAAGCATCGGCGCCAGACGGCGGCGGATACCTCGCTGATACACACTCATTTCTTTGTCAGGGGCAAAGGCATCAATGACGGTCTGCTTCGCTTTTTTTCCTATCCCTTCCAGATCCAGCTCATCATGATTGCGCAGCCAGTTGGCGAAGCAGCAGGAGTCAGGCGGCACAATCATCTTCTTTACCGCGTTGCGCAGCGGTCGTGCGCTTTTCTCCGCAAGGCTGACGTAGAAGTACTTATTGAGCCAGAAATTCAGCACCAGGTTGAGCCGGTCGTTCTGACCAAAATAATCTTTGTAGGCCTCGACCTCCACGTCGACTTCGCCGAGCAGGATCGCATCCGGGTTACGCTGCTCGATAAGACGGCGCAGATGCTCCAGGATCCACAGGCCGCGTTTTTCATCCCCACGTCCGGCCTGTTTTGTCAGGTGCGACGCCGCATCCAGGCGAAAGCCCGACACCCCGAGCTTTAGCCAGAAGATGATGATGTTCTCAACCTCCTTCAGCACCGCAGGGGAGGCCAGATTGAGATCCGGCTCGTGGTGATAAAACATATGCCGATAGTATTGCCCCGCCTCGTCGTCCCATGTCCAGATACTCTTCTCCACGCCGGGGAACATCGGCGGCGTATCGTCGTCGTCCGTGTCGGACCACAGGTAATAGTCACGATAGGGTGACTGAGGGTTGCGGCGGGCCTGTTGAAACCAGGGATGCGCATCCGAGGTATGCTGGATCAGCAGCTCAATAATGACCTGCATCCCCAGCTCCCGCGCCTGTTCAATAAAGGCGATGATATCGTTGAGCTTGCCGAAGCGGGGATCGACCTGCAAATGGTCGCTCACGTCATAGCCTTCATCGAGAAAAGGCGTGAGGTAAAACGGAGTGATCCAGATAACCGTCGCGCCCATCCGGCGGATGTAGCGTAGCTTCGCGGCGATCCCGGCGATGTCGCCACAGCCATCGCCGTTCAGATCGTAAAACAGGGCAGTATCTATCTGGTAAATAATGGCGCGTGTATGCCAGCCTGCCATAGTAATCCTTAGTGATAACCTTCGGTATCAGACACTTTGCCCCGGAAGACGTAATAGCTCCAGGCGGTATAAACCAGGATCACCGGGATGATTAACAGCGTGCCGATCAGCATAAACAGCTGGCTGGCAGGCGGCGCGGCGGCTTCCCACAGGGTGATGTGCGGCGGAATTATGTGTGGCCACAGGCTGATGCCCAGGCCGCTAAAGCCGAGGAAGATCAGGCCCAGCGTTAACAGGAACGGACGGGCATGGCTGTCGGGATTACGCGTCAGCCGCCAGATCCACAGGCTGAATACCGCCACAAGAACCGGAACCGGCAGGAACCAGAAGAAGTTAGGCAGAGTAAACCAGCGTTCGGCGACAAACTGCCAGCCGAGCGGGGTCCAGATACTTACCACCGCAATGACGGCAATCAGCGCCAGCAGAACGTGGCGGGTCAGCTCGCGCATCCGGTTTTGCAGCGCGCCTTCGCTTTTCATGATCAGCCACGTGGTGGCCAGCAGGGTATAGGCGACAATTAAGCCCAGCCCGCAGAACAGGTTAAACGGGGTGAACCAGTCCAGCGAGGAGCCCACAAAGCGACGCCCTTCCACGTCAAAGCCGTTGATCATCGCGCCAACCACGATCCCCTGGCTGAAGGTTGCGAGCAGGGAACCGCCAGCAAAAGAATAGTCCCAGAATTTGCGGTGGGAAGGGGTCGCCTTAAAGCGAAACTCAAATGCCACGCCGCGGAAAATAAGCCCGATCAGCATGGCCGTCAGCGGGATGGTCAGGGCATCGATTATTACCGCGTAGGCCAGCGGAAACGCGCCGAACAACCCTGCGCCGCCGAGAACCAGCCAGGTTTCATTTCCGTCCCAGACCGGGGCGACGCTGTTCACCATCACGTCGCGCTCTTTGGCATCACCCACAAAGCTGAACAGCATGCCGATACCGAGATCGAAACCGTCCATGATGATGTACATCAGCGTGGCGAAGACAATAATGGCAAACCAGATGACCGGGATATCGACGCCCATCAGATCTTCTCCTCTTCCGGAACAGACTCGGCGGCGGACAGCGGACGGGCAGGGGTACCCGATGTATTAGACGTTAGCGTGCCCACAGGCTGCGGACCTTTCTTAATCAACCGGGCGAGATACACATATCCCACGCCAAATACCGAACAGTAGACCACGATAAAGGCCAGCAGGCTGATGCTCATCTGCAACGTGCTGTGCAGAGACACCGCATCTATCGTGCGCAGATAGCCGTAAACGACCCACGGCTGGCGGCCCACTTCGGTGGTGACCCACCCGGCGAGCAGCGCGAGTAGTCCGGCAGGCCCCATGCAGAGGGCAAACCAGTGGAATGGCCGTGAGTGATAGAGTCGACGGCGATAGCGCAGCCAGACGCTCAGTACGCCAAGGGTAATCATCAGCAGCCCCATGCCGACCATAATGCGGAAGGACCAGAAGACGATGAGCGAGTTAGGGCGGTCCTCTTTCGGGAAATCCTTCAGCGCCGGGACCTGTTTATCCAGGCTGTGCGTCAGGATCAGGCTGCCGAGCGCGGGAATTTCAAGCCCGTATTTGGTGCGTTCCTCTTCCATATCCGGTACGCCAAACAACAGCAGCGGGGTGGCCTCGCCGGGCGGGTTTTCCCAGTGGCCTTCAATCGCGGCGATTTTGGCAGGCTGGTGCTCAAGCGTATTCAGCCCGTGCATATCCCCAACCACGGCCTGAATGGGCGCGACCAGCAGCGCCATCCACATGGCCATGGAGAACATCTTGCGGATCGCGGGCGTATCGTTACCGCGCAGCAGATGCCATGCCCCGGACGCGCCCACAAACAAGGCGCTGCACAGGAAGGCGGCGATGGACATATGGATCAGGCGGTAAGGGAATGAGGGGTTAAAGATAATGGCCAGCCAGTCTTCGGGAATGACCTGACCGTTCTGAATACTGAAGCCCTGCGGGGTGTGCATCCAGCTGTTAGAGGCGAGGATCCAGAAGGTGGACATCAGCGTGCCCAGCGCCACCATGCAGGTGGCAAAGAAGTGCAGGCCGGGGCCAACCTTGTTCCAGCCGAACAGCATCACGCCTAAGAAACCGGCTTCCAGGAAGAAGGCGGTTAAGACTTCATAGGTGAGCAAAGGGCCGGTTATGCTGCCCGCGAACTGGGAAAAGCCGCTCCAGTTAGTCCCAAACTGGTAAGCCATCACCAGCCCGGAAACCACGCCCATACCAAAGTTGACGGCGAAAATTTTTAGCCAGAAATGGTACAGCGAGCGCCAGACATCATTTTTTGTGCGAAGCCACATGCCTTCGAGAACCACCAGATAGCTCGCAAGCCCGATGGTGATCGCCGGGAAGAGAATATGAAAAGAGACGGTAAAGGCGAACTGTATCCTGGCCAGATGAAACGCATCAAGCTCGAACATGCTCCGTACCTCTGGAACTGATAGCGCACAAGGCATTGCCAGACAGCCTCAGGCTGCCTGGCAAAACCGGTTACGGTTTTTTCTTACCTGCGCCAAGCTCGGCACCGGTAAGCGGATCGGCGTTAGGGTCGGATTTCGTACGTGCGCACATCGCTTTGACCAGCGTGGCCTGCTCTGTCGTGAGCGTTACGCTTGCGCCGCCGTCACCGCCATCGACCGCGGGCTGAGGAGATTCCACGTAGTCGAAGTGCTTATCGCTGTTCCAGCTACCGCGAACTTCTCCCCCCTCAGACATATTGTAGTACTTATTAGTGTACTCTTCGATTGGCGGCAATTTACCCGGTGGGAAATTGTTACGGATCGACTGGAGCGCCTTCTCAAATGAGAGCTGGTGTGCTGCCTCACGCGTCATTAAAAACGCCAGCGCATCTTTAACACCCGGATCGTCCGTTACGTTAATAAGCCGTTCGTAGATAATTTTGGCGCGCGCCTCGGCCGCAATGTTAGAGCGCAGATCGGCGGTGGGCTCGCCAATAGTATCCACATACGCCGCCGTCCATGGTACGCCCCCGGAGTTGGTCAGTGGAGTACCGCCGCCGTAGAGCAGGGAGGTGATATGACTGTCGTTGCCGTTCTCGGTCATGGAGCGGTACAATTCCGCTTCATTTTCAACGCCTTCCGCCAATTCACCTTTCGCACCCTTATTCAGCATACCCACCAGGGTGCCGATAATTTCCAGGTGACTTAACTCCTCGGTCGCGATATCCATCAGCATATCTTTACGACCGGGATCGTCGTCGCTCAATCCTTGCGTAAAGTAACGACATGCCGCGGCAAGTTCGCCCTGTGGCCCGCCAAACTGCTCAAGCAGAAGATTGGCCAGGCCCGGATTCGGTTCGGCTACGCGTACCGTGTATTGCAGCTGTTTTACGTGTCGAAACATAGTTTCTCCCTCTTTCGTTATTTTTTCGCTTCAACACCGTCCGCATCGGAGCGCAGCAGGAACTGTTCCGTCGTCTGTGGAATATGCTGGAGCAGCCAGTCAGCCATCTGGCGCTCTTCTTCCAGAATGGACTCAATGGCAGGAATGGAGGCGGTATCGCCCGCTTGTTTGGCCGCAGCCAGCAGAGAGGTGTAGCAGGCAATTTCAAACTGCTCAAAAACGTAGCCGCTGATGGAGCCTTTAACAATTTCGTCGGAAGGGAACATGCCGCCAATGGACTGGCCGAGCGCCGCCATTTTGCTCATGGAATCTTTTATGACCGAACGGGAAATATCATTGCGGTCGAGAATTTCTTCCAGCACGGTAATTTGGTGTTTAGTCTCATTAACGTGTTGTTCAATTCGTGCACGTAAGTCGGGATAATTATCAATACGGCTGGCCATAGATTCCAGCATGGATTCGGCTTGCTTTTCCATCGCATGGGCATCGCGTAGCCAATCATGGTAGTGTTCTACATGATTCATAATTAACTCCTGTGATTTATTATCTGGTTAATTTTTGTTGCTGATGCTCATCAAATTAATATTTATCCTTTCTGGGCTTTTTGATTAATATTGCCGACAGCCAGATCGGTTAATTTGAGATCGGTTTCTTTTTCTTCTTCCAGCGTTTCGGCAAGAAGTTTAACGGCTTTTTTATAGCCTAATTGTTCAGCCAGGGTGGCCAGGGTGCCGTAGCTGGCAATCTCGTAATGCTCGACTTTTTGTGCTGCGGCAATTAATGCAGCGTCACGCACTTCATTTTTCTCAGTGCTCTCAATAACTTCGTTGGCTTCTTCAATTAAGCCTTCCATCGCAACGCATTTCATGCGCTTCAGTTTGAGGCCGGATTCCTGCTCAATAATCTGATCGATACGCTCGATTTGTCCCTGAGTCTCTTCGAGGTGGGCCGTGAACGCGGCACTCAACTTCTCGCTGGATGCGGCGCGAGCTAACTTGCTTAGAGCGCGGGTCAGCTGCTTCTCAGCGCTGTAGGTGTCGGATAACAGGTGAATAAATACATCTTCAACAGTTTTCATATTCATATTTTCGCTCCAGTGAAATAAAGGGAAGGTACTGCGAGCCGACGGGCCCGCAGCATGCTCTCGGTATATTTATAAGAGCTTTAAATAAGATCAGGAGTTATCAGATTTACGGCCTCCGCCGTGACTGTTCTGGCCCCCTTTCTTACCCGCTTCAGATGCGCGTTGCGGATCGTTTTTGAAATTACCGCCGCTGTGCTGGCCGCCTTTACGTCCAGCTTCTGATGCCTTTTCACGGTCTTCAGCGAAATTACCGGAACCACCACGATGTTGCTCTGCCATATATCAACCCTCATGTTGCGTTTATGTCAGGAGATACGATAAGTAATTCGTATCAGTTGTCGTTCAGGAATTAACATTAGTCGTTATGTGAGAAGAGTCAAATTTCATGTCTGGGTTGTTTTGCGGTAATTTTGCAGGTGTTCAGGAAATACCGCTTCGTTACGAACTTTAAAAACGGACGGTAAATCCACTGGTTAGGGCGAAATAAATCTGGATGTTGGGAGTTCGCTTAGCTAATAATCCTAATGTGAACGTGGCGTGAATTATTACAAGAGTTGACACAACGCAAAAATATATCGTCGCAACGGGCGCTTCTGTATTCGGAATAATCTTAAGTGTCTGGCGAAATAACGTGTTGAAAAGAGGGTGGCCAAACCTCGTTTTTGACGTGGTCAGGCGGATCGGCTGAGGGTATGCTTCTTTTGTCACCACAATAATTACAGAGGCAATATCATGGATCAGGAGCTACTGGATGCGGGGTACCGGGCCTACACCGGTGAGAAAATTGATGTTTACTTCAATACCGGGATCTGCAAACACTCGGGCAACTGCGTGCGCGGCAGCGCGGCGCTGTTCGACCTGAAGCGTAAACCATGGATCGCGCCGGATGAAGTAGATGCAGAAACGGTTGTGCGCGTAATTGATACCTGCCCGAGCGGTGCGCTGAAGTACCGCCAAAATAAGTGAGGAACCATGGAAATTCTTGAAGGCCATAACAAGTTTTACGTCAACGACGCCGAAGGCAATCAGGTAGCGGAGATTGTCTTTGTCCCGACCGGCGAGCATCTGAGCATCATTGAGCACACCGATGTTGATCCAAGCCTGAAAGGGCAGGGTGTGGGTAAGCAGCTGGTGGCGAAGGTGGTTGAGAAGATGCGCGGGGAGAACCGTAAAATTATCCCGCTGTGTCCGTTTGCGAAGCATGAGTTTGATAATACGCGGGAGTATGACGATATTCGGGCGTAAAACAGATGCCCGGCATTGCGCCGGGCAGCACACTCAACCGACAAACATCACCGACACACACAGCACACCCACAATCAGCGTCAGCAGGTTACCGATGGAGCGGTACGGTTTTAACGACGGGATCAGGTACGTCGACAGCGTCGGCATGATGAACAGGATCATGGCGATAAGCGGACCGCTGATAGCGTAAATCATTGAAATGGCGTTCGGGTTGATGCAGCAGACCGCAAAGGTAATCAGCGACACGCCGAGAATAGAAACCGCGCGGTTAAAGGCGCGACTTTTTTTCACACCCACCTGATTCAGAGACGATTTCACAATTTCCGTTGCACCTTCAATCACGCCAAAATAGGTGCCGAGGAACGATTTCGACATCGCTATAATTGCCACGATAATGCCGGAAATGCCCAGCCATGACGGGGACGAAGGCATCATCGACAGCGCGGACAGGATCGTCACCCCTTCCTCTTTTGCCGCCACGATATACGACGGTGGAATCGAAAGCAGGCAGCTGAACACAAAGAACAGCACGCTGAGGCAGATGATCAGATACGCCACTTTCATGATTTTTTTGCATTTACCCATCGCCTCTTCACCGTATTTCTCGCGACGGTCCACGGCGAAAGTCGAGATGATCGGAGTATGGCTAAAAGCGAAAACCATCACCGGGATCGAAATCCACACCTGGTGCAACGTATGCTGGTCGAAGGCCATCTGGCTCGTCAGAAGCGACGGCTGCCAGCTGCCCGTCAGATACAGCGAGACAAACAGGAAATAGGCGATCAGCGGAAAGACAAGGAAACCCATCACCTTAATGGTGATGTGCCGCCCCATCAGGAAGATCAGATTCAGAATCAGCACCACGCCAAAACTCACCAGCATCCGCATGCCGGTATCCACCGTCATCCGTTTCGCCAGCTGTTCAGTGAGTGAGTTAGTTATCGCCACCGCGTAAATCAGAACCACCACAAAGAAAGCCACAAAATAGAGCGTGGTAATGAGGTTGCCGATCTTTTTGCCGTAGTAATGGGAAACGGCACCAGTGATCCCTTCGTTGCCTTTCGTCTTCGACGACAGAATAAATTGCGCCAGCGCTTTATGCGGCCAGTAGGTTAAGGGATACGCCACAAGGGCGGTGATCAGCAGGACAATCGCGCCAGCAGAGCCGAGCTGAATGGGCAAGAACAGGGTTCCTGCGCCCACGGCAGTGCCGTAGAGGGCGAAACTCCAGAGAGTCTCTTCTTTTGACCAAATTTTCGACATTAGAGCAACGTATCAACTATAAAACGAACAAAAAGGAGTGCAATTTACCATAATTATGCGTTGAGGTCGCCGTTGCTTCGCAGGGGGGGCCGGAGCAGGTCTCCGGCCGGAAGGTTATTCGCTTGCCAGGGCGCGTCGTTGCTGGCGGCGCTTGATGATTTTCTCCCGCAGGGTGTCGTACGCCCAGTTGTAGAGCATGGTGTACGGCAGGAAGAACAGGAAGAAACCAATTTCCAGCGTAAAGGCCTGGAGCAGCGTCACGCCCAGCACGGCGGCAACGATGGTTACGCCAATCACAATAAAACCGCATTCAAAACCCAGCGCATGCAGGGCGCGCACTTTCGCCGTGCGCTTCACCCGCTGGACGGGCCAGAAACGGTCGAAGCCAAAGTTATAGATAATGTTCCAGAGCATTGCCGTGGTCGCCAGAATTATGGTGAGACCCCCCATTTCAACCACCGAGCGCTGCATTAGCCACGCGGCCGTCGGGGCGAGGATCGCCGTAGCAATGCCTTCAAAACAGACGGCATGGAAGATCCGCTCCGGCAATTTACGTTGGAGTGCATCCTGATGTTGCATATTTACCTCATATTGACGCCAGTATGGGCGTTGATGCGGTCTATTCTTATCGTTTAAGGTGATATATAAAAGATGGTATCCATCGATAAAGCAGATACATCATGCGTTATTCTCCCGAAGCACTGACCGCGTTTGTTGAAACTGTCGCCGCAGGTTCGTTTTCTGCTGCGGCACGGCGGCTGCGTAAAAGCCAGTCCACCATCAGCACCTCCATCGCCAACCTTGAAGCTGACCTTGGCTTTGAGCTGTTCGATCGCTCGGCGCGTCACCCGGTGTTGACCGCCCAGGGTGAACAGGTGCTGGGCTATGTCCAGTCGATACTCGCCGCCAGCGCGCGCCTGGATGAGCTGGCCGTATCCTTAACGGCGCAAACGGAGGCGCGTTTTACCTTTGTTCTCTCCGATACGCTTAACCCGGCCGTGCTGGAACAGATGATGAGCCAGTTCGACCAGCGTTTTCCGCACACGGAATTTGAGTGCCTGATTGGTGAAGAGGAGGACGTGATCGATCTGCTGCAAAAGGAGCGGGCGCAAATTGGCCTGACGGAAGCGCGCGACAGCTACCCGACCGATATTGGCGCGACCCGTCTGCCTATGCAGACAAGGATGGCTATTTACGTTTCTGCCGGACATCCTCTGGCAGGGCAACATGAGACGCAGGCGGACGAGCTGCATGGCTGGCGCGAGCTGCGGCTGAGTACCTATCTTGAACGGGAAGCGCCCCTTGCGCGCGGGCCGGTCTGGTCTGCGCCGAATTACCTGTTACTGCTGAGTATGGCGGTACAGGGCTTTGGCTGGTGCGCGTTACCCTGCGCGCTGGTCGACGAATTTGCCGCGTCGAAATCGCTGGTGCAGCTGAACGTGCCGGGCTGGCCGAGGTCGATTGCCATCGATCTGGTATGGAACAAACGAACCCCGCCCGGCGTCGCCGGAAGCTGGCTGCGCCAATACTTGCAGGACGCACGATAATCCTGTGACTAAACTCACTAATTTTAAACATTTGCGTCAATTGTTGATAACAATCCTCTACTATCGTCATGTCATTTTGCACAGAGGTCGTGATGAAAGATGTCGTTATAGTGGGTGCGTTACGTACGGCTATCGGCTGTTTTCAGGGAGCGCTTGCGCGTCACTCTGCGGTTGATCTCGGCAGCGTGGTGGTAAGAGCGCTGGTGGAACGCAGCGGGATTGCCGCACATGAAATTGATGAGGTGATCCTTGGCCAGGTGCTGACCGCTGGCGCGGGACAAAACCCTGCGCGCCAGGCAGCGCTGAAGGGCGGCCTGCCCAATACCGTTTCGGCAATTACCATCAACGACGTCTGTGGTTCAGGTTTGAAAGCGCTCCATCTTGCGACGCAGGCCATCCAGTGCGGTGAAGCGGACGTGGTTATTGCCGGCGGGCAGGAGAATATGAGCCGCGCCCCGCACGTCCTGACCGACAGCCGGACCGGCGCGCAGCTCGGGAACAGTCAGCTGCTTGACAGTCTGGTTCACGACGGGCTGTGGGACGCCTTCAACGACTACCATATGGGCGTAACGGCGGAAAACCTGGCGCGGGAATACGGTATCAGCCGCGAGCTTCAGGATGCATATGCCCTCAGCTCACAGCAAAAAGCGCGTGCAGCGATCGACTCCGGGCGTTTTCGCGATGAAATTGTCCCGGTCAGTACCCAGCGCCAGAACGGCGAAGCGCTCATCGTCGATACCGACGAGCAGCCGCGCACCGATGCCAGCGCAGAAGGGCTGGCAAAACTCGATCCGGCCTTTGAAACGCTCGGTTCTGTAACGGCAGGCAACGCCTCATCCATTAACGACGGTGCGGCGGCGGTGATGATGATGAGTGAAAGCAAAGCCCAGGAGCTGGCGCTGCCGGTGCTGGCGCGCATCAAAGCGTTTGCCAGCGTGGGTGTGGATCCTGCGTTAATGGGGATCGCCCCGGTCTATGCCACGCGCCGCTGCCTGGAGCGGGCGGGCTGGGAGCTGAGCGATGTGGATCTGATTGAGGTCAACGAAGCCTTTGCTGCACAGGCGATCTCGGTCGGGAAAATGCTGGAATGGGATCCGCTGCGGGTCAACGTCAACGGCGGTGCAATTGCGCTGGGTCATCCCATTGGCGCCTCCGGCTGCCGCATTCTGGTGTCGCTGGTCCACGAAATGAAAAAGCGTAACGCCCGAAAAGGGATCGCAACGCTCTGTATTGGCGGAGGGCAGGGGGTGGCCCTGGCTATCGAACGGTAGTTTCCCCTCTCTGTGCACAGAAAACCTCCCACGGGAGGTTTTTTTGTGTCCGCAGAATCCTTTTTTAACACTTCTGCGTTCTTTCTGATGCCCGCAATAATTATTGCGCGGTTAATTATTTGCTTTGTGAAGTGCTTAATGTGATCTCCACCCTGAAATTTACGGTTAATGCCCTTTTTTTGTTGATGGGGTTCACGTCGATCTTTGCCAAAAAAAATGAAACAAATAATTTCGATCCTTGTCACTAAAATAGAGGTGCATAAAAAATAAACTCAGGTTTCATAAAAACGAAACGTTATTTTAATTGAGGGTTTTTTCATGTTTAAGAAATCTCTGCTCCTTGCTTCCCTTATTAGTGCCTCTTTTGCGGCTAGCGCCGTTACCGTCGATCTGCGTCACGAATATATTGACAGCGGCTCGAATGCCGACCGTGTTGCCGTCTCGCACCGCTTTGATAATGGCTTCGGTTTTTCAGTCGAGGCGAAGTGGAAATCAGGCGGGGACAAGGTAGATCAGCCATTCGCGGATGTAGTGGGGAACGGTCACGAAGATCAGATTAGCTGGCGCTGGAAAGCGACAGACAATATCGCCCTGACCCCTGCGTTTACGATTGAAAGCACAGACAGTCGCACCATTTATAAACCGAATCTGCATGTGCAATATAGCTTCGATAATGGCTTCTACGTGGCTGCGCGTTACCGTTACGAATATACTCGCTACCCGTCAAGCTCAAATAAGGACGATGATAAAGTTAACCGAGGCGATGCGTGGGTCGGTTGGGTATTAGGTGACTGGCGTACCGAGCTGAACTATGTTTACGCGAAAAGTTCTGAAGGCGTGGCCCGAAATAATAATAAAGATTATTCCAACGAATATAACGCCAAGCTGGCCTACAAATGGGATAAAAACTGGGCACCGTATGTGGAGGTGGGGAACGTGGGGGTTAAAGACACGGACGAACGCCAGACCCGTTTCCGTTTAGGTGTGGCGTACTCCTTCTGATAATTCAGTTCCTTCGCTAAAAACCGCCGGGTGGCGCTAACGCTTACCCGGCCTACACATTCTTTCCAATCCATTTTTTCGTAGGCCGGGTAAGCGAAGCGCCACCCGGCAAAAAGCGCCGCGCAATCACCCAAAAAAAAGCCCTCCGAATCGGAGGGCAAGGCCAGTTACAGAAACACTAACTCATTCAGGCATGCAACATTTCAGGTTGCTCGGGGAGTTTCGCGATATAGAGGGCCGGTTTGCCGTCTTTATCGGAACTGTACAGCACCGCTTTTTCGTCCGGGGTGAAGGACGGATGCGGGTGGGTTACCTGGCGGCTGTTCGCCACCGTAGCCCATGAGGTGTCATGACGGGCGATGCGGTAATAAGATTTCTTCGCCACGTCAAAGGCATACAGATAAGGATCGTTATCAATGGTGTAGCCGCCGGTGTCTTTCACGTCAACAGGCGTACCGGAACCGTCGCCAACCAGCATGCTGCCGTCAACGTTGCTCATCAGATGCGAACAGGCGGGCATGTTCATTACCGCTTCATTCACGCCGGTGTCCGGGTTGAAGCGGGAGATGGTACGCCCTTGCTGACCTTTCAGATAAGAGACGTAGATCAGCGCGGACCCGTCCGGCACCCAAAATTCATGTGTACAGCTTTCACCTTCCGCGTGCGTTTTCACTTTCCGCACGTTGCTGCCATCTTCGTTGACCAGCCACATGCGGGCGTCGACCAGGTCGTGCGGCCCTTCATGACAGAAGGCCACGGTATTGTCATCGAACGGACGATAAATCGGATGTCCCAGCCAGATCTTCTCGTCATGAATGGTGGTGCTTTCACCCGTTTTCAGATCAACGCGCAGCAGGCGGCAGTGCGGCCCTTTGTGGAAGAAGTCGTGGAAAATTTTCCAGTCGTTGAGTGGCGTCCAGTCACATCTGGCAATCTCAATACCCACCAGTTTGGTGCAGTCGCTGTTCGCGACCCAGGTGCCGTAGCCGACCCACTCTTCCGGAACGCGGTACACTTCGCGCTCTGCCAGCGTCTGTAAATCCACCTCCAGCAGGGTGCGATCGTTCTTCACATAGTAGAGGGATTTATCGTCCGGAGAGAGGAACCCGCCAAAGGTATTATCGCCCGCGCCTTCGGTCAACTGTACCGCTTCGGCGTTTTTCAGATCCAACAGGTAATAGTTCCAGTGACCGTCGAACTCCCCGGCGAACAGCAGGTGGCTGCCATCGTTAAAGAAGCACTTCTGGTAAAAGTAGTTGCGATGACAGGTTACTTCCGGTGGGGTCAGGCGGGTGACTTCCACGCCTGTATCCGGATCGCGGCTGACCTCATAGTTCAGCTTGACCCGCATACCTTTAGCCATAATGCACTCCTTTGAACGCGTAATGTAGGTTGAAAACTAGGTTATAAATTATCAAAACGTTGTTTCATTATGTGTGACTGACAGCGCACTTTCTCATTTTCATTAACCAGATTGAGGGTCTTAAAGATTTATCGTGATCGAAACTCCATTTCTGGCATAAACAGGCAGAAAAAATGAAACGTTGTTTTAAATGCAATTGAAAACCCCGTTGTCAGGGGATAATATGTGTTCATCACGAAAACGGAACATTGTTTCGTTATTTATCTTTGCCTTCGGGCACGATCAATTCTGGAGGTTTACGTGGACGTCAGACAAAGCATCCACAGTGCGCACGCTAAAATGCTGGATACTCAGGGGCTGCGCAGTGAGTTTTTAGTTGAGCAAGTGTTCGAAGCCGACAAGTACACCATGGTCTACAGCCATATTGACCGCATTATTGTGGGCGGGATTATGCCGGTGGCGAAAACCGTCTCCGTGGGCGGTGAAGTGGGCAAACAGCTGGGCGTGAGCTACTTCCTCGAACGCCGTGAACTGGGCGTGATTAACATCGGCGGGCCGGGCACCATTACCGTCGATGGCCAGTGCTACGAAATTGGTCACCGCGACGCGCTGTACGTCGGCAAAGGCGCGAAAGAGGTGGTGTTCGCCAGCATTGATGCCAGCAAACCGGCGAAGTTTTACTACAACTGCGCCCCGGCTCATACGACTTACCCAACCAAAAAAGTCACGCCAGCGGACGTTGCCCCGGTGACCCTTGGCGATAACCTCACCAGCAACCGTCGCACCATCAACAAATACTTTGTTCCGGATGTGCTGGAAACCTGCCAGCTCAGCATGGGGCTGACCGAGCTTGCGCCGGGCAACCTGTGGAACACCATGCCGTGCCATACCCACGAGCGCCGCATGGAAGTCTACTTCTATTTCAACATGGATGAAGACGCCTGCGTGTTCCACATGATGGGACAGCCGCAGGAGACGCGCCATATCGTTATGCACAACGAGCAGGCAGTCATTTCGCCGAGCTGGTCCATCCACTCTGGCGTGGGAACGAAAGCCTATACCTTTATCTGGGGGATGGTCGGTGAAAACCAGGTCTTTGATGACATGGACCACGTCGCTGTTAAGGATCTGCGCTAGTCGCAGGCAGTTAAGCATACATCTGCCTGTTGCTGACAGGCGCTGAACGATTAAGGAACAAACATGATTCTGGATGCATTTTCTCTGCAAGGTAAAGTGGCTGTGGTTTCCGGTTGTGACACCGGGCTGGGGCAGGGTATGGCGTTAGGTCTGGCGGAAGCGGGCTGCGATATCGTCGGGATTAACATCGTTGAGCCAACGGAAACCATCGAGCGCGTCACCGCGCTGGGCCGCCGTTTCCTGAGCCTGACCGCGGACCTGCGCAAAATCGATGCGATCCCTGAGCTGCTGGATCGCGCGGTGGCGGAGTTTGGGCATATCGATATTCTGGTCAACAACGCCGGCCTGATCCGTCGTGAAGACGCGATTAACTTCAGCGAAACGGACTGGGACGACGTGATGAATCTGAACATCAAGAGCGTGTTCTTTATGTCCCAAGCGGCTGCGAAGCACTTCATTGCTCAGGGGAAAGGTGGCAAGATCATTAATATTGCCTCCATGCTCTCTTTCCAGGGCGGCATCCGCGTGCCGTCTTACACCGCATCGAAGAGTGCCGTGATGGGCGTGACCCGTCTGCTGGCGAACGAGTGGGCGCAGCACAACATCAACGTCAACGCGATTGCGCCGGGCTACATGGCCACCAACAATACCCAGCAGCTGCGTGCGGATGAAGAGCGCAGCGCGGCAATCCTGGAGCGTATTCCAGCGGGTCGCTGGGGTCTGCCGAGCGATCTGATGGGCCCGGTTGTATTCCTGGCGTCCCCGGCTTCGGACTACATTAACGGCTACACCGTTGCCGTAGACGGCGGCTGGCTGGCACGTTAAGTCAGCCCGAATAAAGAACCTCTGCCCTCGGGTAGAGGTTTTTTTTGCGCCAAAATTGGCTTTATCCATATCCATAAAGATGAAAAATCCATACTGAAAAGGAATGAATGACGGGTGTCACACATTTATTGCTTAAATATTAACTAATTAATCAAAAATAAGGTTAAACCATCCTGATTTGAAATTGTAATGTCCATCACAGATCGGTGTGTCGTAGCGAAATAATCCATATCTTCACCATTTCCGGCCTGACACTTTCTTCCGGTATCTCGTAATTTCACTTAACGAATTTCGCTGTTGAGGCAGGAAACAATGACATCTGTAAATGACTCTACCCTTATGCCCGCTGCGCTGCGCGATACCCGACGCATGAACCAGTTTGTTTCTGTTGCGGCCGCCGTAGCCGGTTTACTGTTTGGTCTGGATATCGGCGTTATCGCGGGCGCACTGCCCTTTATTACCGACCACTTTACGTTAAGCAACCGCCTGCAAGAGTGGGTGGTGAGCAGCATGATGCTGGGTGCGGCCATCGGCGCACTGTTTAACGGCTGGCTGTCGTTCCGTCTCGGGCGCAAATACAGCCTGATGGTCGGGGCGATCCTGTTTGTTGCTGGCTCTCTTGGTTCGGCGTTTGCCACCAACGTTGAAGTGCTGCTGCTTTCTCGCGTGCTGCTGGGCGTGGCGGTGGGTATCGCGTCCTACACCGCGCCGCTTTACCTCTCCGAAATGGCGAGCGAAAACGTGCGCGGGAAGATGATCAGCATGTACCAGCTGATGGTGACGCTCGGTATCGTGCTGGCGTTCCTGTCGGATACGTACTTCAGCTACAGCGGCAACTGGCGGGCAATGCTTGGTGTGCTGGCGCTGCCTGCGGTGCTGCTGATTGTGTTAGTCATTTTCCTGCCGAACAGCCCGCGCTGGCTGGCGCAAAAAGGGCGTCACGTGGAGGCGGAAGAGGTGCTGCGCATGCTGCGCGACACGTCTGAAAAAGCGCGTGAAGAGCTGAACGAAATCCGCGAAAGCCTGAAGCTGAAGCAGGGCGGCTGGTCCCTGTTTAAGGCAAACCGCAACGTGCGCCGCGCGGTGTTCCTCGGCATGCTGTTACAGGCGATGCAGCAGTTCACGGGGATGAACATCATCATGTATTATGCCCCACGCATCTTTAAAATGGCTGGTTTTACCACCACCGAACAACAGATGATCGCCACGCTGGTGGTGGGGCTGACCTTTATGTTCGCCACCTTTATCGCGGTGTTCACCGTCGATAAGGCCGGACGTAAACCGGCCCTGAAAATTGGCTTTAGCGTAATGGCGCTCGGCACCTTGATCCTTGGTTACTGCCTGATGCAGTTCGATAACGGCACGGCGTCAAGCGGCCTCTCCTGGCTCTCCGTTGGCATGACCATGATGTGCATCGCCGGTTACGCGATGAGCGCCGCACCGGTGGTGTGGATCCTGTGCTCTGAAATTCAGCCGCTGAAATGCCGCGACTTTGGTATCACCTGTTCCACCACCACCAACTGGGTGTCGAATATGATCATTGGCGCGACCTTCCTGACGCTGCTGGATGCGATTGGCGCGGCAGGCACCTTCTGGCTCTATACGGTGCTGAACGTGACGTTTATCGGCGTGACATTCTGGCTGATCCCGGAAACCAAAGGCGTGACCCTGGAGCATATTGAACGCAAGCTGATGAAAGGGGAGAAACTACGTAATATCGGCGTGTAATGTCATTGCCCGGTGGCGCTTCGCTTACCGGGCCTACGATACCGTGTAGGCCGGGTAAGCGAAGCGCCACCCGGCTTTGTTTTTACCGCATCGCACGTCTCAAAATACGCTCCGCCTGACGCTGGAAGTCAGCGGCCGTCTCTTCCACGGTTTTCTGCCCGTAGTCGATATACTGCAAAGAGGTACCGAACTGCGCCACAATCTGTGGGTCGTCAAAGTATGGCGAGACGGTGAGTTTCGCCGGCAGCGACTGCGCCAGGCGCAGGCCCGCCACGGAAGGATCGTCCTCTTTAATGGTGCCGTCTTCGGTCAGATACTGCACCGCCACTTTGCTCAGCGGCACGCCGCGCTCAAGACCCAGCGTATCGACCCCTTCTTTGCTGTTGAGCAGGAAGTTAATCAGCTTCGCTGCCGCCTCTGGGTTTTTGGTCGTCTTACCAATCGACAGCATCTGCGCCGGTTTGAAGAACAGACCTGCGTCGGTGGCGCCCGGCAGCATTGGGTAGTTGCCCAGCTCCAGTTTCGCCGGTGGCTTCAGGTTGTCGGAATATTTGTTGATGGTGGAGTTCCACATGTAGGTGCCGCCCCATTCACCCTGGATCCACGGCTTCATTTCATACATGTTGCTCTTACCGAACGAGGCATAGTATTTGGTGTCTGGCATGACGTGGCTGTCGATCAGCTTTTTGTAGGTCTGGAAAAACTCTACCCACTGTTCCTTTGTGTAGCTGAACTTTTTGGTTTTCTCATCCACCGCAGGAATGTTGTACTTCTGGATCATGTACGAATTCAGCAGCGCCAGCGTATCCTGATGCTCCAGGATCACCGGATAGTATTGCTTGCCGAGCTTGCTCTCGAAGGTTTTACCGGCCGCCATCAGCTCGTCCCAGGTTTTCGGGTACGCAATACCCGCTTTTTTCCAGGTTTCGTCATTGAAGTAGAACACGCGCGCCGTCACCGAGATCGGAATGCCGTTCAGCTTGCCGTCCACGGTGGTGGTTTGCAGCTCTTTGGGATCGAACTGCGACAGGTCAATCACGTCCTTCATCTTGTTCAGATCGTAGAAGCCGTCACCGGTTTTCGAGAAGATCGGCAGCCAGTTCCAGTTCGTCTGCATTACGTCCGGCTCGGTGCCGCCCGCAATCTGGGTGGTCAGACGGGAGAGGTGACCATCCCAGCCGGTGTATTCCGCTTTCACGTTGATGTCCGGGTTCTGCTTATGGAACTCTTCCAGCGCTTTCAGGGTGACCTGGTGACGGCCGTTGCCGCCCCACCAGGACATCCGTAAATCCACATTCTGCGCCATCGATGGCAAAGCGGTAAGACCCAGGGTCGCGGAGATTGCTGCGCTTAAAAGCACTTTTTTCATTTTTATCACTCCATCAGAGAGAGAGGTTCTGTTCAGTTTTTGCGTCAAAAATATGACACTTGTTCATCTCAAACGTGAAATACACCTTACGATGAAGCCCCTTATCAATCATTGGTTTAGCTTCATCGGACGGGATTCGGGCGGTCAGTTCGTAGTCCGCGACCTTCAGGTACACAAAGAATTCGTGGCCCATGTTCTCAACGCGCACCATCTCCCCGCTACAGCCGCCGTTCGGGAAGGGCTCATCAGAGAGCGACACAAATTCCGGACGCACGCCGTAGTAAATCTCCTGACCCGCGTAGGCCGCGACTTTCTCCTGCTTCTCCGCGTTCAGCGGCATGGTTTCATCGCCAATGGCGATGTGCAGCTGGCCCGCTTTTTCGACCAGCACGCTTTTGCGTATATTCATCTCCGGCGCGCCGATAAAGCCCGCCACGAACATGTTCCTCGGCCTGTGGTAGAGGTTGTCCGGCGTATCCACCTGCATGATATGGCCGAGCTTCATCACGCAGATGCGGTCGCCCATGGTCATCGCTTCGGTCTGGTCGTGTGTCACGTAAACGGTGGTCGCCGGTTTTCCTGACTTCTTCAGTTGCTTATGCAGGTCGGAAATACGAATACGCATCGAAGCGCGCAGTTTGGCGTCGAGGTTTGAAAGCGGCTCATCGAACAGGAACACATCCGGTTTTTTCACAATCGCACGGCCTACCGCCACGCGCTGCGCCTGGCCGCCGGAAAGCTGGCGCGGCAGGCGGTCGAGCAGCTCTTCCAGTTCAAGAATTTTGGCAGCTTCATTCACCTGAGACTCAATCTGATCTTTCGGCAGTTTGCTCAGCTTGAGACCAAAGGCCAGATTCTCGCGCACCGTCATGTGCGGATAGAGGGCATAGTTCTGGAACACCATTGCAATACCGCGCTCTTTCGGCGCGAGGTTGTTCACGATCTTGTCGCCAATGCGCACCTCGCCGCCGCTGATGGTTTCGAGCCCCGCCAGCATGCGCAGGGTCGTGGATTTGGCGCAGCCAGATGGGCCGACGATCACCATGAATTCCCCTTCAGCAATTTTAAGATCGATAGCGTGTACCGCTTTAAAGCCGTTGGAGTAGACCTTTTCCAGCTTGTTGAAAATAACTTCAGCCATGGTATTTCCCTCTTAACCTTTAATTCCGCTGCTGGTGACGCCCTGTACGAAGTAGCGCTGTGCCAGGAAGAAGACAATGATGGATGGCAGAATGGAGATGCTCGCCATTGCCAGAATTTCGTTCCACGGCGCGCCTTCGGTGACATCGATGGACATTTTCAGCGCCAGTGCGATGGGGTATTTATCCACGCTGTAGACGTAAATCAGCGGCCCGATAAAGTCGTTCATGGACCACATGAACTGGAACAGGGCGACGGAGATAATGGCCGGTTTCAGGATCGGCACTACCACGTACCACAGCACCTGAATGGAGTTACAGCCGTCAATCTGCGCCGCCTCTTCCATGTCACGCGGGACGCCGCGCAGGAACTGGATCAGCATGAAGACGAAGAACCCCTGAGTGGCGAAGGCCAGCGGCAGGTACAGCGGCATATAGCTGTTGAGCATGCCCATTTCACGGAACATCAGGTACTGCGGGATCAGCAGCACGGTGCTGGGCAGCAGCATGGTGGTGATGAGCGTGGCGAACCAGAACTTCTTCCACGGGATCTCGAAGCGGGCAAAGCCGTACGCCACGATGGTGGAGGAGATAATGGTCAGGATCACTTTCGGGATCACATACTTAAAGGTGTTCAGCATGTAATGGCCGAAGTTGTACTCGGTGCCGGTTTTCCAGCCGTTTACGAAACCATCCCAGGTGGCGTGGGCAGGCCACAGGCTCAATGTGGTGAAGATCTCGTGGTTCGGTTTGAACGACGCGGAGAACATCCACACCAGCGGGTAAAGCATCAGCAGGCCGACAACCAGCAGAATCACATAGCGAACGGAGGCGTTGATTTTCTCTCTGCGCAGCGTGCGGGCCACTTCGCGTTCGGCGACGCTTCTTGCCGTGGAGAGTTGTTGAATATCAGCCATTTTTGCCTCCTTTATCGGCGGAGTAGAACACCCAGTATTTCGACGACTTAAAGGCGATACCGGCGAAGACGGCCACCACCAGGAACAGGATCCACGCCAGCGCCGCGCCATAGCCCATATCGAAATACTTAAAGGCGGTGTCGTAGATGTAGAGCGAGAACAGATAGGTCGAATAGGTTGGCCCGCCGCCGGTAATCACGTACGGCCCGGTAAATTCCTGGAACGCCTGCGTGGTCTGCATGATGAAGTTGAAGAAGATCACCGGCGTAATCAGTGGCACGGTCACCTTCATGAACATCTGCCATTTCGATGCGCCATCGATCATTGCCGCTTCATACTGGGACTGCGGTACGTTTTGCAGCGCGGCCAGGAAGATGACCATCGCGGAACCGAACTGCCAGACGCGCAGCAGGGTAACGGACATCAGCGCCAGCGACGGCTCGCCCAGCCAGTTCACCGGATCAAAGCCAAAAACGCCGATAAAGCTGTTCAGCAGGCCATCGATGGCAAATAAGGCGCGCCACAATACGGCAATGGCGACGGAGCTGCCGAGGATCGACGGAATATAGTAGGCCGTTCGGAAAAAGCCGATGCCGCGTAATTTAAAGTTCAGGACAAAGGCAATTCCTAATGCAAAGGCGAGCTTTAGCGGGATGGTTAAAAATACATAGGCAAAGGTCACGCCCATGGATTTCCAGAAGAGCGTGTCTTCGGTAAACATGTAGCGATAGTTTTCGATGCCGTTAAACACCGGCGGACTCATCAAATCGTAATCCGTAAAGCTGAGGAAAAACGATGAGACGAAGGGGAATGCCGTAAAGAGTATCAGCCCGATGATATAGGGTGATATCCATGCGAGCCCCAGCAGCTTGTTTTCATTCATACATACCTACCTGGCAATCAATGGTTTAATACGAAATCTGCTTTGTTACATTTTCCCAGGCCTGCGATGCGCGGCATGGGAGCTGAAATTCAGGGTGCAACGTCTGGCAACGGCAAAACCTACGTTTGTTTTTTAACGCTTTTTTGTCTTTCGTCGTGGTGTAAGCGCTTCGGGTTTCAAAAGAGCTGAACCGGTGTTCTTGGATACTAAAAC
Organism: Enterobacter cloacae complex sp. IR5402; assembly: GCF_049238125.1. Classification (NCBI taxonomy): domain Bacteria; kingdom Pseudomonadati; phylum Pseudomonadota; class Gammaproteobacteria; order Enterobacterales; family Enterobacteriaceae; genus Enterobacter; species Enterobacter cloacae complex sp. IR5402. The sequence goes on along the minus strand of NZ_JBMKHO010000007.1, from coordinate 189,246 downwards.
ATCGTTTTATTTTATATTATTGCGATTTATTTCTGCGTCATTCGCTTAATGGTGGAAATGTGATCAGCGTCGAAACGCTGTTTCAATATAGTGAGGGAGGTGGCATTTTTGACTTTCCACGGACGTTCGCCGCGGCCCATGAGGAAGAGATAATGAAGCAAAAGGGGAGCAGGAATAACAATAGTCACGCAGCGTGGCTAACTACCGGATCTGATAGCAGGTCTACAGATGTACCAATTCGTCATTCAGATAATTCTTACATTCTTGTATGATTTGTTACACCGGAACCAGTCAGGCAGAATTTCACTGCATCCTTAAAAGAAGAACAGTTATGTCAGCGATGGATTTCAAAAAACATACGGATCTCAATTTTCCTCACTATGCTCCCCCGGCGGTCAGCGCTAAAGAAATAGATCTTCTGGGTCTGCTGGACGTCCTGCTGGCAGCAAAAAAACGCATCATCACCATTGTCTTTGCATTTGCACTGGTCGGCCTGGCAATCGCCTTTCTGATACCGCAAAAATGGACCAGTAAAGCGGTCATTACGCCCGCGGAACAGACGCAGTGGAGTTCGCTGCGCCAGATGATGGTGGCGCTCCAGGTGCTTGATGTCGACGTGAAAATTACCCGTGCGGATGTGTTTAATCTGTTTATCAAAAAGTTTCAGTCCCAGTCTCTGCTTGAAGAGTACATGAAGAGCTCACCTTACGTGATGGCTCAGCTCGATGGCGCTGAGGTTGACCCGCTGGAGCTGCACCGCGCGGTGGTCAATATTGCCGAAAAGATGAAGGCTGTTGATAACACGCAGGAAAAAAATGCCGATAAAGCACCATACCTCTCCTGGACGTTAAGCTTCACAGCCCCAACGGCAGAGGATGCGCAGAAAGTGTTGAATGGTTACATTCAGTACATCTCCCGCATCGTCGAGCAGGAGACCATGCAAAACATTCGCGATCAGCTGATCCTGAGAACCAAAACGGTACAGCAGCAGCTGGAGTTGGATCGGGTCCGTCTGACCAATATCCACAATACCAACCTGCAACGCCTGAACTACTCGCTGGAAGTGGCGAACGCGGCTGGGATCAAAAAGCCGGTTTACAGCAATGGACAGGCGGTGAAAGACGATCCGGATTATTCCGTCGCCCTCGGTGCGGACGGGATTGCGCAGAAATTGCAGATTGAAAAAAATCTCAAGGACGTTTCTGAGCTGAACGCCGATTTCCAGAACCGCGAATACTATCTGGCACAGCTGCAAAAACTCTCCTTCGAAGATGTGAGCCTGGAGCCGTTCAAATACCAGCTTTCACCTTCTATGCCGGTGAAAAAAGATGGCCCGGGCAAAGCCCTCATCGTGCTGCTGGCGTGTATTCTGGGTGGACTGTTCGCCTGTGGCAGCGTGCTGCTGCGCGAGGCTATGAGCACCCGCAACCCGCTGCCGGAACAACTTCCTGAGCCGGTAACGGAATAACATCAAAAAAGGCGCTCAACTGAGCGCCTTTTTTTATTTCAGGAAATCTTCGCGTACCGGCGTAAAGGTATCCAGCAGGGTGCCGGGTTTCAGGCAAACGCAGCCGTGCATCACGTGCGGCGCTTTATAGAGGGTGTCGCCCGCGGTCACCACATGCTTCTCCTCGCCAATGGTGAACTCAAATTCCCCCGAGAGAACGTAGGTGAGTTGCTCATGCGGGTGGTTATGCATCGGGCCAATCGCGCCTTCCTCGAAATTCACTTCCACCGCCATCATCCTGCCGTCGTGCGCCAGAATACGACGCGTCACGCCGTTGCCCAGATCCTCAAGCGTGGTCTCTTTATGGAAAATAAACATATTTTCGCCCTGTTATGTAATGAAACATTGTTTCAATTAACTTATCTCACCCGCCGAGAAAAGGAAACGTTTAGCCAAATAACTGGAAAGGCGATCACAAGTTTGCTTCACTGGGTGAAACGCACAGGAGGAAAGATGAAAACGATCGGTCTGTTAGGGGGCATGAGCTGGGAATCAACGATCCCGTACTACCGCCTGATTAATGAAGGCGTTAAACAGCGTATGGGCGGTCTGCATTCGGCCAGCCTGCTGCTGCACAGCGTGGATTTCCATGAAATAGAAGCCTGCCAGTCGAGCGGGGAGTGGGACAAAGCGGGGCAGATACTGGCGGACGCCGCGCTCGGGCTGGAGCGTGCGGGCGCGCAGGGTATTCTGCTGTGTACCAACACCATGCATAAGGTGGCGTCGCACATTGAAGACCGCTGTTCGCTGCCGTTCTTACATATCGCGGATGCCACCGGGCGTGCCATACGTACCGCCGGCATGACGCGCGTGGCGCTGCTGGGGACGCGCTACACCATGGAACAGGATTTTTACCGCGGGCGGCTGAGCAGCCAGTTCGGGATTGAAAGCCTGATCCCGGAGGAGGCTGACCGGGCGCGCATTAACCAGATTATTTTTGATGAGCTGTGTCTGGGCACCTTCAGCGAAGCTTCGCGCGCCTGGTACGTCAGCGTGATAGAGAAACTGGCGCAGCAGGGAGCGGAAGGGGTCATCTTCGGCTGTACCGAAATCGGTCTGCTGGTGCCGGCAGACCGAAGCCCGATACCGGTCTTCGATACCGCCGCCATCCATGCCGCGGATGCGGTGGAGTTTATGCTGTCATAAAGGTTTTTGCAGGTCAGGTAAGCGAAGCGCCACCTGACGCGCGTGCGCAATCAGATGTTCACTAAAGGCATCAACCAGCGCTGAGGCGGGCCGGTGCAGCGGGCGGATCAGGCTCACGGTAAAGGGAACGGAAACGCTAAAACGGCGCAGAACCACACCGCTGCTGGCGTAGTCCATGGCCGTGAGCGGGTTCACCACCGAAATACCCACGCCCGCGCGCACCATCGCGCAAATTGACGCCGCACTGTGCGTTTCCATCACCATCCGCCGCTTCACCTGATGTTCGGCAAACAGGCCATCCAGAAGCTGCCGGTAGCTGTCGGTCTGCGACAGGCTGATATAGTTCTCACCGTGAAAATCCGCCGGTGTCAGCACGGTTTTGTGGGCAAGCGGGTGGCTGGCAGGCAGCACGCAGACCTCATCCAGCGACAGCAGCTCCGTGCGTTCCGTTCCCGCTGGCGTGACGAGGGTTTCAGTCAGACCCAGATCGTGGCGCTGGGCCGAAAGCCACTCCTCCAGCAGCGGCGACTCCTGCGGCACGATGGTCAGGCTGACCTCCGGATAGCGGGCCAGAAACGGCTGTAACAGTACCGGCAGGAATGACTGGGAAAAGACCGGCAGGCAGACGATGGACAGTTCGCCCTGGCGGAACTCCCTCAGGCTCTCTGCCGCGCTCACGATCCTGTCCAGCCCGTACCAGGAGCGCTGAACCTCCTCAAACAGACGTAAACCCTGCACCGTTGGATGCAGCCTGCCGCGGGTGCGTTCAAACAGCTTCAGCCCCAGCACTTTCTCAAAACGCGCCAGCTCGCGGCTGACCGTCGGCTGCGAGGTGTGCAGCATGTGCGCGGCTTCAGTGAGATTGCCGGTGGTCATCACCGCATGAAAAATCTCGATATGGCGTAGGTTAACGGCGGGCATAGGGCACCTGATGGCTGAGCGTGTTCCATATCATTTTTGCATAGACTCACGATAAAACGATATTTTTTATTCTCTTCAGGCTATGGCGTAATGATAAAAAACAGATTTCCGGAGACGACCATGCCACGCCCGCTCAACCAGACCGAAACCGATTTAAACGCCGATAATCTGCTGCGCCTGCCTGCCGAATTCGGCTGTCCGGTGTGGGTCTACGATGCGCAGATTGTCCGCGAGAAGATCGCCGCGCTGCATCAGTTTGACGTGGTGCGTTTTGCGCAGAAGGCCTGCTCCAATATTCATATTCTGCGCCTGATGCGCGAGCAGGGCGTGAAGGTTGACTCCGTATCGCTGGGTGAGATCGAACGTGCGCTGGCGGCCGGGTTTGATCCGAAAGCCGACAGCGACGCGATCGTCTTCACCGCTGACCTGATAGACGACGCCACGCTGGCGCGCGTGCACGAGCTGCAAATCCCGGTCAATGCTGGTTCGGTGGATATGCTGAAACAGCTTGGGCAGGTCTCTCCTGGCCATCGCGTCTGGCTGCGCGTCAACCCGGGCTTTGGTCACGGCCACAGTCAGAAAACCAACACCGGGGGCGAAAACAGTAAACACGGGATCTGGTATGCCGATATGCCTGCGGCGCTGGAGGTTTTACAACGCTACAACCTCAAGCTGGTGGGCATTCACATGCATATCGGGTCCGGCGTGGATTATGGCCATCTTGAGCAGGTCTGTGGCGCAATGGTGCGTCAGGTTATCGATTTTGGTCAGGATCTGGAGGCGATCTCCGCCGGGGGAGGGCTTTCGATCCCTTACCGCGAAGGAGAAGAGGCGATCGACACGGATCACTATTACGGCCTGTGGAGCGCCGCGCGTGACAGGATCGCTGCCCATCTGGGCCATGCGGTGAAGCTGGAGATTGAGCCGGGTCGTTTCCTGGTCGCCGAAGCTGGCGTGCTGGTGGCGCAGGTGCGGAGCGTGAAGGAGATGGGAAGCCGTCACTTTGTGCTGATTGATGCTGGCTTCAACGACCTGATGCGCCCGTCCATGTACGGCAGCTATCATCACATTACCGCGCTTGCCGCCGATGGCCGCGATCTGGTCAACGCGCCGCGCATCGAGACCGTTGTTGCCGGCCCGCTGTGTGAATCCGGTGACGTCTTTACTCAGCAGGAAGGCGGTAAAGTCGAAACCCGTTCGCTGCCAGAGGTAAAACCGGGAGATTATCTGGTGCTGCATGATACCGGTGCGTACGGGGCGTCTATGTCTTCCAACTACAATAGCCGCCCGCTGCTGCCGGAAGTGCTGTTTGATAACGGCGTGGCGCGGCTGATTCGCCGTCGCCAGACCATTCAGGAGCTGCTGGCGTTAGAGCTGGTCTGATTAAACCACGGCCCTGTTGTCACCGAATCGCGTAACACCAGCGTGCCGGTGAACGGCGGGATCGCTTCAACCGGCTGGTTTTTTGCCAGCCGGATCGCCTGGTCGATTGCCGTGACGATCATGTTGTCGATCGGCAAATATACCGACGACAGGGCAGGCTCCAGCCACTTTGCGCTGGGGGCATCGTCAAAACCAAACAGCGAAATATCCTGCGGGATCTTCAGCCCGGCCTGGTGTAATGCTTTGGAGGCGCCCAGGGCCATATCATCATTACAGGCAAACAGGGCGCTGAACGATGTCTTTTCCGCAATCAGCTCCTTGCACAGCTCGTAACCCCGCGTCATGCCTGCATCGCCGTATTTAATCCGCCGCTCGTCGAGACGAATACCGTGCTTCTCCAGCGCCTTACGGTAGCCCATCAGCCGCGCTTTACCCGTTGGGGTGTGGATCGGGACGGTGATACAGGCGATCTCCCGATGACCCTGGCTTATCAGGTAATCCACCGCTTTGAAGGCCGCGTCCTGCTGTTCAAAGAAGACGCAGCGATCCGCCGCCTGGCTCACTTCACGGTTAATGATCACCAGCGGCGTCTGCACGCTGTTGATCAGCTTCAGGATCGTCTTTTCGCTCATGTATCGCGTGTACAGCACGATGGCGTCGCACTTGCGGTCGGCGAGCATCTGCACCGCCTGTTCTTCCTGTTCAGGGGCGTCGTGACCGTCGGTAACAATCAGCTGTTTTCCGTGCTTTTCGGTCTGCCGTGACGCCTGCTGTAGCAAACGACCAAAGTAAAAACCGTCGAACGTCGAGACGACAAGACCAATGCTGTTGCTGGTCTGGTTAGCCAGCGAACGCGCGAGAAAGTTCGGACGATAGCCCAGCTCCTCCATCGCGCGAAATACCTGCTGACGCGTGCTCTCTTTAACCTGACCTGTGCCGTTCAGCACGCGCGAAACGGTGGCCTTCGACACGCCCGCACGCAGTGAGACATCCAGCATTGTTGCCATTCGAAATTCCTGTTTCCACGTAATGGTTTGCAGTTTAACACAGACCATCCGGCGCATAAGCGACGTGGTAAGGGCAAAACCCCATAACGATCACGCTTTTCGGTAACGATCCTCGCCAGCGGGATAAATGCCTGTCATTGGCATGCCAAAATGGTGATAAATCGCAATCTGGAATACCTCTTACCTCATTGAGAGCTTAATCACAGAACAAAGCGCCTGTGGGCGCTATTTTTGGCATACCAATAGTATCCGGCTGTCCATCTTATTCAATAAAAGCCCTTTTACTGAGGTATTACCCTATGGCATTTCAGGAAAAACTGATCGACGCTCTGGGCAGTTTTGCCACCACGTTCAACAGCTATCGCTATATCCAGGCGATCAAGTCTGCGTTTATTACCTTAATGCCGGTCATCATTGTGGGGGCGTTCTCGGTACTGATCTCCAATATGGTGCTGGATCCGAAAAACGGCCTGGCGAGCTTTCAGTCGCTGTCGTTTCTGGCGGCGTTAAAGCCGATCACCAGCGCGCTCAACTATGCCACGCTTAACTTTCTCAACATCGGTGCGGTGTTTTTAATCGGCATTGAGCTGGGGCGTATTAACGGCATTAAGTCCCTGTTCCCCGGCCTGCTGGCGGTGATCTGCTTTATCTGCGTGACGCCAACCACGGTGGAAATGCTGGTGGACGGCGAGATGCACGTGGTGAAAGACGTGCTGCTGCGCCAGTTCTCCGATACCCGCAGCCTGTTCCTCGGCATGTTTATCGCCATCCTGTCAGTGGAGATTTACTGCTGGCTGGAAAACCGCAAGGGGCTGAAAATCAGGATGCCGGACACGGTGCCGCCGAACGTCGCCGCGTCGTTCTCTGCGCTGATCCCGGCCATTATCACCACCACCGCCATCGCCACCTTTGGCTTCGTGTTTCATCAGATTACCGGCATGTATCTCTACGACGCGGTTTACCAGGTGGTGCAACAGCCGCTGGAGCGCGTGGTGCAAAGCCTGCCGGGGATCCTGCTGCTGATGTTTGTCGCCCAGCTGTTCTGGGTGATTGGTATTCACGGCAACCAGATGATCAAGCCGATCCGCGAGCCGCTGTTGCTGGGGGCAATCACCGTTAACATGAGCGCGTTCGAGCAGGGCAAAGAGGTGCCAAACATCATCACCATGCCGTTCTGGGACGTCTATATGAGCATCGGCGGCTCCGGCCTGACCATCGGCCTGCTGATCGCCGTCATGATTGCCACCAAACGTAAAGAGATGAAGGAGATCGCAAAGCTCTCCATCGGCCCGGGTATTTTTAATATCAACGAGCCGGTGATCTTCGGGATGCCAATCATGCTCAACCCGATCCTGGCTATCCCGTTCATCATCACGCCGCTGGTGACGGGCTCGATTGGCTACTTTGCCACCGTGACCGGATTTGCCGGGAAAGCCGTGGTGATGGTGCCCTGGACCACGCCGCCGCTGATCAACGCCTGGCTGTCAACCGCGGGCTCCATGGGGGCGGTGATCACCCAGTTTATCTGCATCGTGACCGCGGTGATTATCTATCTGCCGTTTGTGAAAATTGCCTCACGCCGCGCAGAGCAGGCCGCGCTGCAACAAGCCACCGATAACGCATGAGGACCGGATGAGCATAAAACAGATAACTATACCGCAGGATTTTATGCTGGGCGCGGCGGCATCGGCCTGGCAGACCGAAGGCTGGAGCGGCAAAAAGCCAGGGCAGGATTCGTGGATCGATCTCTGGTACAAGAACGATCGTCACGTCTGGCACAACGGCTATGGCCCGGCGGTGGCAACCGACTTTATTAATCGCTTCCGTGAAGATGTGGCGCTGATGAAGCAGGCGGGCCTGACGCACTATCGCACCTCGATCAACTGGTCGCGCTTTTTGACCGACTATGAAAACGCCACCGTAGATGAAGAGTACGCCGCCTATTACGACGCGCTGTTCGATGAAATGCACCGTCAGGGCATTGAGCCGATGATCTGCCTGGAACACTACGAATTGCCGGGCGTGCTGCTGGAAACCTACGGCGGCTGGGCGTCGAAGCACGTCGTCGAGCTGTTCGTTCGCTATGCGGAAAAAGTGTTTGAGCGCTTTCACGGCAAAGTCACCCGCTGGTTTACCTTCAACGAGCCGATTGTGGTCCAGACGCGCGTCTACCTTGACGCACTGCGCTGGCCCTATGAGCAGAACACCAGCACCTGGATGCAGTGGAACCACCATAAAGTGCTGGCGACGGCGAAAGTGGTGAAGCTGTTTCGCGAGAAAGGGTATGACGGCTCAGTGGGTTGTATTCTTAACCCGGAAGTGACCTATCCACGCTCGCGCGCACCGTATGACGTGCGAGCGGCAGAGATGTACGATCTGTTCTACAACCGCGTCTTTCTCGACCCACTGGTGCACGGGCGCTATCCGCAGGCGCTCTTTACCCTGCTGGCGCAGCATCAGGTGCAGTGGGACTACACGGCTGACGAGCTGGCGCTGATTGCCGACAACACCGTCGATGAGCTGGGAATTAACCTCTATTACCCGCATCGCGTTAAAGCGCCATCCCGCGCCTGGCACCCGGAGACGCCGTTCCACCCGGCGTACTTCTACGAGCCGTTCGAGCTGCCGGGGCGGAGGATGAACACCTCCCGAGGCTGGGAGATCTTCCCGCGCATTATTTACGACATGGCGATGCGGATTAAAAACGACTATCGCAACATTGACTGGTTTGTAGCGGAAAGCGGGATGGGTGTGGAGAACGAAGCGCAGTTTCGCAATCGCGACGGCATTATCGATGACGCGTACCGCATCGCGTTTATCAGCGAACATCTCTACTACACGCTGCTGGCGCGGGAGGCGGGGGCAAACTGTCACGGTTATATGCTGTGGGCCTTCACCGACAACGTCTCGCCGATGAACGCGTTCAAAAACCGCTACGGGCTGATTGAGATCGACCTTGAAAACCATCGCGCACGGCGGGCAAAGAAATCAGCGTCCTGGTTCCGCCAGCTGCGCAATGAGCGTGTGCTGACGCTCAGGGTAGACGATGAATGGAAGTAAGCCTTCTGGTAAAATAGCGCACAAACTGGCCGGGAGGACGTCCGGCCCGCGCATTAACTGAAAAACACAGGTGAAAACGTGGATAAGGCTGTCATCCTGCCGGAAAAAAAACAGTACCAGGAGATTGGCGAGGATTTACGGGCGCAGATTATCCAGGGGCATTATCCCGTGGGATCGCGTCTGCCGCCGGAGCGCAACATCGCCGAGACGTATGGCGTGAGCCGCACTATTGTGCGCGAGGCGCTGCTGATGCTTGAGCTTCAGGGGACGGTGGATATTCGCCAGGGGTCTGGCGTGTACGTGATGCGCATTCCGGAGGAGCATGAAAACGAGGAAGAGCGTTTTCTGAACAGTGACGTGGGGCCGTTTGAAATTCTCCAGGCGCGTCAGCTGCTTGAAAGCAACATTGCCGCCTTTGCCGCAAAAATGGCGACGCGGGCGGATATCGACAACCTGCGCCGCATCATCGAGCAGGAGCAACGGGCGATTGCCGCAGACGATCGCAGCCAGGACAACAACAAAATGTTCCACCTTGTACTGGCGGGGGCCACACAAAACCAGATGCTGCTGGCGACCGTTGAAAGCGTCTGGCATCACATGGACAGCAGCCCACTGTGGCAGCAATTCAACGGCCACATCGCCAGCCGCGCATGGCGGCTGAAATGGCTCGGCGACAGGCAAACCATTCTCGCTGCGCTCCGCCGCCGCGACGTGATGGGGGCGTGGCAGGCGATGTTCCAGCATCTTGAAAACGTCAAAAAGAGCCTGCTTGAGCAGTCAGACGAAGACGCACCCGATTTCGACGGCTATCTCTTCGAATCGGTCCCTCTTTTCCAGGGGAAGCTGGTGTGAATATACTGCCGCTTCACGCTGCGCCGCAGTTTACACAGCAGGTGATCGACTGGATCTGGTACGCGTTTGGTGAAGGTATGCCGCGTGCCTTTTTCCAGAGCATTGTCGAGCATAGCCTGACGCCGGGCGAGTTACCGCTCACCTTTATTGCCGTTGAGGATGACCAGCTGCTGGGCACCGTTGGGCTGTGGCGTTGCGATTTAATTTCCCGACAGGATCTCCACCCCTGGCTGGCTGCGCTGTATGTCGATGAAGCCGCCCGGGGAAACGGGCTGGCGGGAAAACTTCAGCAGCATGTTATCGGCTACGCGCGACGCGCCGGGTATCACGAGCTTCATCTCTGGTCTGCCTGCCGCGACTTCTACGAACGTTACGGCTGGCACTACATCGGCGATGCGCTGGAATACCCGGATAAAACCGTCCATCTCTATCGCTGTTCGCTCACGGCTTCCGCGGGCGATACCACCGAGTGACGGCGCACTAAGGTTGGGCTGAACAGGTGGGTAATTTCCGGCGGCGGGCGATGCTCGGCCAGCGCTAACGCCAGTTCTGCCGCCTGCGTTGCCATGGTTACAATCGGGTAACGCACGGTGGTCAGGCGAGGGCGCACGTAGCGCGACACCAGCACATCATCAAAGCCAATCAGCGAAATTTCTGCCGGGACGTCAATCCCGTTATCATTCAGCACGCCCATTGCGCCGGCGGCCATGGAGTCGTTATAGCTGGCCACGGCGGTGAAATTCCGCCCGCGTCCCAGCAGCTCGGTCATCGCCTGCTCGCCGCCACTCTCATCCGGTTCTCCGTACGCCACAAGACGATCGTTGCAGGGCAGACCGGCTTCGCGCAGCGCGTCGTAATAGCCCTGAAGGCGATCTTCCGCATCGGAAATTGGGTGGTTGGAACACAGATAACCAATTCGGGTATGGCCCTGCTGGATCAGGTGACGGGTTGCGAGCCATGCGCCGTAACGGTCGTCGAGCGCCACGCAGCGGGTTTCAAAACCGGGAATAATACGGTTGATAATCACCATCCCCGGCATCTGTTTCATCAGATGGATCAGCTCGGCGTCGGGGATCATTTTGGCATGGACCACCAGTGCCGCACAGCGATGACGGATCAGCTGCTCAATGGCCTGGCGCTCTTTCTGTTCATTGTGGTAGCCATTACCAATCAGCAGGAAATTTCCGGTGTGATAAGAGACTTGTTCTACGGCTTTGACCATCGCACCGAAAAACGGATCGGATACATCCCCGACCACCAGCCCGATGGTTTCTGTCGACTGCTGGGCAAGGGCGCGCGCGTTGGCGTTAGGGTGATAATTCAGGTTTTCCATGGCGTCCTGCACGGCCTGGCGCGATGCATCACTCGCTTTAGGGGAGTTGTTGATTACGCGGGAGACGGTCGCGACGGAAACACCGGCCAGACGAGCCACATCCTTAATTGTCGCCATTCAATACCTTCTTATAGGGGTAAGCGTTTACACACTAACTAGTGTTGCGGAAAAGCGGCGCGCATTCAAGGGGAGCGGGTGAGCGTCCTCTGCAAACGTGAAGCAGAACATCCCTCGCGGTGTAATCGTTACACGGCCAGTCATGTCTGAATAATGGTAATCTGAACCTTTAGTTACACTTTGCCTCAGGCTGTTGCGATTGTCCGTTAGCAACGATGCGTTATGAATTGCTAGAGTCGAGATCCCAGAGGTATTGATAGGTGGAATCAACTTCGGTTGATTAACACGATTTACACCAACCTGCGTTTTACGCAGGTTTTTTTTTGCCTGTAAGTTCAACCTGTAACAGCAAAAGAGAATATTCACACCTGGTTGCACTTCGGCTCATTCCCTTGCGTTTTCCCGCTGGCGAAGCCTGTCGCCGGAGGCCACAATCAAGATCCCAGAGGTATTGATTGGTGAGAATTCCTGGTACGTTTTCGTACTCTTCTCTTGCACCAACCTGCGCGGATGCGCAGGTTTTTTTTCGCCTCTGTTTTTGCTATCGCTCCCTCACTACTTCTCGTGTAATCTGCCACCATTTATACCTTTCACACTGGCTGGCAAAGGGAGTTGAAATGCTTTTTGGGTTCTTCCGCACACTGTTTCGTGTCCTGTTTCGCATCCGCGTGACTGGCGATACGCAGGCACTCTATGGCGAGCGTGTTCTTATCACACCGAATCACGTCTCTTTTCTTGATGGCGTATTGCTGGCGCTGTTTTTGCCCGTGCGGCCCGTCTTCGCGGTGTACAGCTCCATCAGTGAAAAATGGTACATGCGCTGGCTCAAACCGCTGATTGATTTTGTCCCGCTCGATCCAACCAAACCGATGATGATTAAACATCTGGTGCGTCTGATTGGGCAGGGGCGTCCGGTGGTTATCTTCCCGGAAGGGCGGATTTCAGTGACGGGCTCCCTGATGAAAATTTACGATGGGGCCGGTTTTGTCGCGGCGAAGTCTCAGGCCACCGTCGTGCCGCTACGCATCGACGGGGCTGAGCTGACCTTTTTCAGTCGTCTGAAAGGGCTGGTGAAGCAGCGTCTGTTCCCGAAAATTACGCTGCATATATTACCGCCGACGTCACTGCCGATGCCCGAGGCGCCGCGTGCGCGCGACCGCCGTAAAATCGCCGGGGAAATGCTGCACCAGATTATGATGGAAGCGCGCATGGCCGTTCGCCCGCGCGAGACGCTGTATGAATCGTTGCTGTCGGCCCAGTATCGCTACGGTGCGAAGAAAAACTGCATTGAAGACATCAACTTTACGCCGGATACCTACCGTAAGCTGTTGACCAAAACGCTGTTTGTCGGGCGTATCCTGGAAAAATACAGCAAACAGGGTGAAAAGATCGGCCTGATGCTGCCAAACGCGGGTATCAGCGCGGCGGTGATCTTTGGTGCCGTCTCCCGGGGCCGCATTCCGGCGATGATGAACTACACGGCGGGCGTGAAAGGGCTCTCCAGCGCGATTACCGCGGCGCAAATCAACACCGTCTTTACCTCCCGCCAGTTCCTGGATAAAGGCAAGCTGTGGCACCTGCCGGAACAGCTGACGCAGGTGCGCTGGGTGTTCCTGGAAGATCTGAAAGCAGACGTCACGACCGCCGACAAGCTGTGGATTTTCGCGCACCTGCTGATGCCGCGTCTGGCGCAGGTTAAGCAGCAGCCGGAGGATGATGCCATTATCCTCTTTACCTCCGGCTCTGAAGGCAACCCGAAAGGTGTGGTTCACAGTCACAAAAGCATTCTGGCGAACGTCGAACAGATTAAAACCATTGCTGACTTTACCGCCAACGATCGCTTTATGTCGGCGCTGCCGCTGTTCCACTCATTTGGTCTGACCGTGGGGCTCTTTACGCCGCTGCTGACCGGTGCCGAGGTGTTCCTCTACCCAAGCCCGCTGCACTACCGCATTGTGCCGGAACTGGTTTATGACCGTAACTGCACGGTGCTGTTCGGGACGTCCACCTTCCTCGGAAACTACGCGCGCTTCGCCAACCCGTATGATTTCTTCCGCGTGCGCTACGTGGTGGCGGGGGCGGAAAAACTCCAGGACAGCACGCGCCAAATCTGGCAGGACAAGTTTGGCCTGCGCATTCTGGAAGGCTATGGCGTGACGGAGTGCGCGCCGGTGGTCTCCATCAACGTTCCGATGGCGGCAAAACCCGGAACGGTTGGCCGCATTCTGCCGGGGCTGGACGCGCGTCTGCTGGCGGTGCCGGGTATTGAAGACGGCGGACGTCTTCAGCTGAAAGGGCCGAACGTCATGAACGGCTATTTGCGTGTGGAAAACCCGGGGGTGCTTGAGGCGCCGACGGCTGAGAACGTCAATGGCGAGGTTGAAACGGGCTGGTACGACACGGGCGATATCGTGCGCTTCGACGATCAGGGCTTCGTGCAGATCCAGGGACGCGCAAAACGCTTCGCCAAAATCGCCGGGGAAATGGTCTCTCTTGAAATGGTCGAGACGCTGGCGACCGCAGTCTCAGCAGAGAAAATGCATGCGACCGTGGTGAAAAGTGATGCCAGTAAAGGCGAGGCGCTGGTGCTCTTCACGACAGACGGTGAACTGAAGCGTGACGCGCTGCTCAGGTATGCACGCGAACACGGTATCCCCGAGCTGGCGGTCCCCCGCGATATTCGTTACCTCAAACAGTTACCGGTGCTGGGCAGCGGTAAACCCGATTTCGTGACCCTGAAGGGCATGGTTGAAGAGGCAGAACAGCAAAATGCGTGAGTCAGTGCACACTAACACTTCAATCTGGTCGAAAGGCATGATGGCGGTTATCGCCGCCCAGTTTCTTTCCGCGTTCGGCGATAACGCGTTGCTGTTTGCCACGCTGGCATTGCTGAAAGCTGAGTTTTATCCCGACTGGAGCCAGCCGATCCTACAGATGGTGTTTGTGGGTGCTTACATCGTATTTGCGCCGTTTGTCGGCCAGGTGGCGGACAGCTTCCCGAAAGGTCGTGTCATGATGTTTGCCAACAGCCTTAAGCTTCTGGGCGCGGCAAGTATCTGCTTTGGTATCAACCCGTTTGTCGGCTACACACTGGTGGGCATTGGTGCGGCAGCCTACTCCCCGGCGAAGTACGGTATTCTGGGTGAGCTCACCACCGGTGATAAGCTGGTGAAGGCCAACGGCCTGATGGAGTCCTCCACCATTGCGGCTATTCTGCTGGGTTCGGTGGCGGGTGGCGTACTGGCAGACTGGCATGTGCTCGCCGCGCTTGGCATCTGCGCCCTGATGTACGGTGGCGCGGTGATCGCCAACCTGTTTATCCCCAAACTGGCCGTGGCGCGTCCGGGGCAATCCTGGCGCTTCGGGCCCATGACCGGCAGCTTCTTCAACGCCTGCCGCGTACTGTGGCGTAACGGTGAAACACGCTTCTCGCTGATGGGCACCAGCATGTTCTGGGGGGCCGGCGTTACGCTGCGTTTCCAGCTGGTGCTGTGGGTGCCGGTGGCGCTGGGCATTACTGACAACGCCACGCCGACTTATCTGAATGCCATGGTCGCCGTCGGGATTGTTGTCGGGGCCGGGGCTGCGGCAAAACTGGTGACGCTGGAAACCGTCGCGCGCTGCATGCCTGCGGGGATCCTGATTGGCGTCGGCGTTCTGTTCTTCTCCCTGCAACATGCCCTATTGCCTGCCTATGCCCTGCTGTTGCTGATCGGCATGTTAGGCGGTTTCTTTGTGGTGCCGCTAAACGCGCTGTTGCAGGAGCGCGGCAAGCAGACCGTTGGGGCGGGTAACGCCATTGCGGTGCAAAACCTTGGTGAAAACATGGCGATGTTGCTGATGCTGGGGATTTACTCGCTGGCGGTAAAAGCAGGTGCGCCGGTCGTGGCAATCGGGGTAGGATTCGGCGCGCTGTTCGCGCTGGCGATTAGCGGGCTGTGGGTCTGGCAGCGTCGTCGTTGAATTGTGCTGCCTGATGCCCTCACCCCGGCCCTCTCCCACAGAGAGAGGGTGAAAACCCTAAAAACGGCAACGTGCGTTGCCGTTTTGCTTTTATTACGGTGCCGGGTAGGTATAAACCTGATGCACCGCTTCTATCTCCGCTAATACCTCTTCACTCAGGTTCAGATTGAAACTCTCAATATTGGTTTTCAACTGATCCATCGTCGTTGCGCCGAGCAGGGTACTCGCCACAAATGGCTGACGACGCACGAAGGCCAGCGCCATCTGCGCCGGATCGAGTCCGTGGCGTTTCGCGATATCCACGTAGGCCGCAACGGCTTTTTGCGTCTGCTCGCCGCTATAGCGGGTGAAGCGGCTGAAAAGCGTGTTACGCGCGCCAGCCGGTTTCGCGCCGTTCAGGTATTTGCCCGTCAGGGTACCGAAGCCCAGACAGGAGTAGGCGAGCAGCTCCACCTCTTCGTACTGCGTCACCTCCGCCAGACCCACTTCATAACTGCGGTTCAGCAGGCTGTACGGGTTCTGAATGGTCACGATGCGCGGCAGATCGTGTTTATCGGCCAGATGCAGATAGCGCATCACGCCAAACGCCGTCTCGTTGGAAACGCCGATGTAGCGGATCTTACCCGCCCGCTGGCACTCCGTGAGCGCTTCCAGCGTTTCCAGCAGGGTAACGGCCGGAGCACTTTCGTTCCAGGTGTAGCCAAGCTTACCGAAGCAGTTCGTCGGACGCTGCGGCCAGTGCACCTGATAAAGATCGAGATAGTCGGTTTGCAGGCGCTTGAGGCTTGCATCCAGCGCCGCACGGATATTCTTGCGATCGAGGATCTGATTAGGGCGGATCCCGGCATCGTTATTACGGGAAGGTCCGCTGACTTTGGAGGCGATGACCAGCTTTTCGCGATTGCCGCGTTTCGCCAGCCAGTTGCCGACATACGTTTCAGTAAGACCTTGTGTTTCCGGGCGGGGAGGAACGGGGTACATCTCCGCCACGTCAATCAGGTTAATGCCCTGGCTGACGGCGTAATCGAGTTGTGCATGGGCATCGGCTTCGCTGTTTTGTTCACCAAATGTCATGGTGCCCAACCCCAGTTGGCTGATCTCCAGAGCGCTGTGGGGGATACGATGATAATGCATAGCCGGTTTCCTTTTTTAGACATACAGACTGCGTCAGGAGCCTCCCGACAAAGGAATATAAACATGGCAGAGGGAAGGCAAAAGGGGAAGGAAAAAATCAAAAAGGCCAGCAAGCTACTGACCTTTATCTGTTTAACGCTCGATGATCTGGGAGACTTCGTCGCGATTAATCTGCATTTGATTGCCTTCGCGATCGCGGTAACTCACCAGACCGGTATCGTCGTCGACTTCGGGTTTGCCATCGGTCAGGATCATACGACCATCTTTCGTTGACATGACATAGTCGCTGCTACAACCCGATACCGCAAACGCTAAACCGACTGCTGAGATAATTACTGCCCATTTTTTCATCGTTCTCATCCTCACCTGGCTCGTATCAAATCATAGTGTAGTAATAACCTGATATTACGACAGGTGAAAGGGGGGAAATCTTAAAAAGGAGGAGATTATGTTAGCCGGAGCGCAAAATTAGTAAAAAACTATGTTTTCAACAGGAAGTGGCGTGCCAGCAGTGCCCCGGTGAAATTCTTTTTAAGATAGAAACCGCGCGGCAGCGTCAGGATCGGTTCGCCCTGTGCGCCTACCGCTTCAGTGAGCGCTTTGCTATTGGCGGCTTTAGGACGAAGTTGCAGCACTTCGCCATGCCGGGCGGTGATCCGCTCAACCTGTCCCAGCACAATCATGTCCATCAGCTCTTCCCAGTCCTGGGAAAGCAGTCTCTCCTCTTCATCATTCGGACTCCAGAGCAGCGGGGCGCCAACGCGACGCTCTGCCAGCGGGATCTGCCTGTCGCCCTCAACGGGTACCCACAACACCCGCTTCAGCTTATGCCTGACGTGGCTGGTTTCCCAGGTCACTCCGCTGTTACCCGTGAGCGGCGCAACGCAGACAAAGGTGGTTTCCAGCGGCCGCCCCTGGCTATCGATGGGGATCGTCTTCAGTTCCACCCCCAGCGCCGCAAAATCTTGCTCGGGTTTACTGCCCGCGCTTGCGCCCAGCCAGCGTTCCAGCAACACGCCGATCCAGCCCTTATCACGCTTTAGATCGTTGGGTATCGTCAACCCCGCCATCACGGCCAGCTCGCCCAGTGAATAGCCTGCCAGACGTTGCGCCTGCTGGAGCAACTGGGCTTCACTGACGGGAGGGGAGAGCAGTGGGGCGAGAGAATGCATACTAACAACCTTTTGATTAAAAAATGAGCTGATATTTTATCCCTTGTGGACAGAGTTTACCTTTTTCTGAGTGAATATCCCATGCGTATGATTTATTTCATCTTTTTTAGACTATAGCCCGTCGCGCCGCGGCTAAAAAACAGGTTGTGCAATTCTGGTCACTGACAATAAACAGGATCTTACACCATGTTATCCACAGAAAAATGGGATAACTGGGAATAACTGCCACTACTGTTTCAATTTACAGCCTTGACGTGCGATGAAAATCGAATTTTCACACAAATTGTGCCTAACTTATTGGCACAATCTGTGGATAAAACCGACGCTGTTCGATCTTTCATCAGCAGGAGGATCTTTGATGTGACGATCGTCACGTTAATCGCCTCTGGCACCCTTAATTCCAATATAATATTATGAATTTAAATGATTTATTATTGGCAGGGTAAATTGGCGTTTCGTCGGGTTAAAAGGTTGTTCATCGGTAATTCCGCACTTCTTCACAACTATATCCACAGAAAAGGTGAATAAAAATGGTCTCTGTCGCCCGCATCTGTTTATAACTCCTCACTAAATTGTGAGTTATTCAAATGTTATTAGGTTGCAGGCCTGTAAGAGAGTGGTTTACCGCCTCCCTGTAGTGTGAAACAATCATTCATATATCAGATTTAGTTTGGGGTAGTCCGGTGATTGATGACGATGGCTACCGCCCAAACGTAGGAATAGTAATTTGTAATCGTCAGGGCCAGGTGATGTGGGCCCGGCGATATGGTCAGCACTCCTGGCAGTTCCCGCAAGGCGGGATCAATCCTGGAGAGTCCCCAGAACAAGCGATGTACCGGGAGCTGTTTGAAGAGGTTGGTTTAAGCCGAAAAGATGTTCGTATTCTGGCTTCGACCCGCAACTGGTTGCGTTACAAGTTACCGAAACGTTTGGTGCGTTGGGACACAAAGCCGGTTTGTATCGGCCAGAAACAGAAGTGGTTTCTTTTGCAGTTGGTGGGCAACGATTCAGATATCAATATGCAAACCAGCAGCACGCCAGAGTTTGATGGCTGGCGCTGGGTAAGCTACTGGTATCCGGTTCGTCAGGTCGTGTCATTTAAGCGCGATGTATATCGTAGGGTGATGAAAGAGTTCGCAAGTGTCGTGATGCAGCTTCAGGAGACGCCTCCGAAGCCACAGAGCGCACCTGCCTGGCGACGTAAAAGAGGTTAAGCTACGCAAATCATGCTCACCCGCTTGCGAGAAATAGTTGAAAAGGTTGCCAGTGCGCCTCGCCTCAACGAGGCGCTGAATATTCTGGTGACGGACATCTGTCTTGCGATGGAAACCGAGGTCTGTTCGGTCTACCTGGCCGATCATGACCGACGTTGCTACTACCTGATGGCAACCCGCGGTTTAAAAAAACCACGGGGACGCACCGTCACGCTCGCGTTTGATGAAGGTATTGTTGGCCTGGTCGGGCGACTGGCGGAGCCAATCAACCTTGCCGATGCGCAAAAACACCCCAGCTTCAAATATATCCCTTCCGTCAAAGAGGAGCGGTTCCGCGCTTTCCTTGGCGTGCCTATTATTCAGCGCCGCCAACTGCTTGGCGTGCTTGTTGTCCAGCAACGAGAGTTGCGGCAGTACGACGAAAGCGAGGAGTCTTTCCTCGTCACGCTGGCAACGCAGATGGCTGCTATCCTCTCCCAGTCTCAGCTGGCAGCCCTTTTTGGGCAGTATCGTCATACCCGCATCCGCGCGCTTCCGGCCTCGCCGGGCGTCGCGATTGCCGAAGGCTGGATGGATGCCACGCTCCCGCTGATGGAGCAGGTCTACGAAGCCTCGACGCTGGATGAAGCGCTTGAGCGCGAACGGCTTACCGCTGCGCTGGAAGAGGCGGCGAATGAGTTTCGTCGCTACAGCAAACGCTTTGCCGCTGGCGCGCAAAAAGAGACGGCGGCTATTTTCGATCTCTACTCACACCTGCTTTCCGATGCGCGTTTGCGTCGTGAGTTATTTGCCGAGGTCGATAAAGGTTCGGTGGCAGAATGGGCGGTTAAAAAGGTCATTGAAAAATTTGCTGAGCAGTTTGCGGTGCTGACTGACGGTTATCTGAAAGAGCGCGCCGGCGATTTACGCGCGCTTGGGCAACGTCTGCTGTTCCACCTCGATGATACTATTCAGGGGGCGAACGCCTGGCCGAACCGGTTTGTGCTGGTGGCCGATGAACTCTCAGCGACGACGCTGGCTGAATTACCGCAGGACAGGCTGGCGGGCGTGGTGGTGCGCGATGGCGCTGCTAACTCCCATGCCGCCATTATGGTGCGCGCGCTCGGTATTCCGACCGTGATGGGGGCGGATATTCAGCCCTCCGTACTGCATCGCCGTACGCTGGTGGTGGACGGATATCGTGGTGAGTTGCTGGTGGATCCTGAACCGGTTCTCCTTCAGGAGTACCAGCGTCTTATCAGCGAAGAGAATGAATTAAGCAAGCTGGCGGAAGATGACGTCAACCTGCCCGCGCAGCTCAAGAGCGGTGAGCGGGTGAAGGTGATGCTCAACGCTGGCTTAAGCCCCGAGCATGAAGAGAAGCTCGGCAGCCGCATCGATGGCATCGGCCTCTACCGCACTGAAATACCGTTTATGCTGCAAAGCGGCTTCCCGTCAGAAGAGGAGCAGGTGGCGCAGTATCAGGGCATGTTGCAGATGTTTAATGACAAACCCGTCACGTTGCGCACCCTGGACGTCGGCGCGGATAAGCAACTGCCCTATATGCCCATCAGTGAAGAGAATCCCTGCCTCGGCTGGCGTGGGATCCGCATAACCCTCGATCAGCCGGAAATCTTCCTTATCCAGGTTCGTGCCATGCTGCGTGCCAACGCGGCCACGGGGAATCTCAGCATTTTGCTGCCGATGGTCACCAGTATTGACGAGATCGACGAAGCGCGGCGGTTGATAGAACGTGCAGGGCGCGAAGTGGAAGAGATGATCGGCTATGCGATCCCTAAACCCCGTATCGGCGTGATGCTTGAAGTGCCTTCGATGGTCTTTATGTTGCCGCAGCTGGCGACCCGCGTTGATTTTATCTCCGTTGGTACCAACGACTTAACGCAATACATTCTGGCAGTCGATCGCAACAATACGCGTGTTGCCAGCATCTACGATAGCCTGCACCCGGCGATGCTTCGTGCCCTGGCGATGATCGCCCGCGAAGCCGAGCAGCATAATATCGACCTGCGCCTGTGCGGTGAAATGGCCGGCGATCCGATGTGCGTGGCGATCCTGATTGGTCTCGGTTTCCGTCACCTGTCAATGAACGGACGTTCCGTTGCGCGTGTGAAATACCTGTTACGTCACATCGAACAAGATGAGGCGCGCGAACTGGCCGCGCGTAGCCTGGAAGCACAGCTGGCAGCCGAAGTGCGCCATCAGGTGGCTGCGTTTATGGAGCGACGCGGCATGGGCGGTTTGATCCGCGGCGGCCGCTGATCCCCACAAAATAATGACTGCTCGGACGACCCCTCTCCCTTGAGGGAGAGGGATGGGGTGAGGGAGAACAGCGCGCGTAAAACCCTATACACATCTTTTACATCTCAGGCGCATCCTCCGCGCCTGCCTTATGCTATGATTCGCAACTTTGGAGCACCTGCCAACGGCGGGAATGCAATTCACCCGCTGTCCACTTTCAGCGGAATAACAACATCTTGTGGTGACAGATGAACAGTGGTTATCTGCATTTTCCGGAATTCGATCCGGTTATTTTCTCAATAGGACCTGTAGCGCTGCACTGGTACGGTCTGATGTACCTGGTGGGCTTTGTTTTTGCCATGTGGCTTGCTGGCCGTCGCGCCAGTCGTCCGGGCAGTGGATGGACGAAGAACGAAGTGGAAAACCTGCTTTATGCCGGCTTCCTCGGCGTATTCCTGGGAGGTCGCATCGGTTATGTCCTGTTCTATAATTTCCCGGTATTCCTGAACGACCCGCTCTATCTGTTCCGCGTCTGGGACGGCGGTATGTCCTTCCACGGCGGACTGATTGGTGTGATCCTCGTGATGGTGATCTTCGCCAGACGCACCAAACGCAACTTCTTCCAGGTGGCTGATTTTATTGCGCCGTTAATCCCGTTTGGGCTGGGCGCAGGGCGTCTGGGCAATTTCATCAACGGTGAGCTGTGGGGGCGTGTCGATCCGAGCGTGCCGTTTACCATGCTGTTCCCGGGCTCCCGCGCAGAGGATATCGCGCTGCTGCCTTCGCATCCTGAGTGGCAGTCCATTTTCGATACCTACGGCGTCCTGCCGCGCCATATGTCACAGCTCTATGAGCTGGCGCTGGAAGGCGTGGTGCTGTTCATCATCCTGAATCTTTATATCCGCAAACCGCGTCCAATGGGGGCTGTCTCCGGTCTGTTCCTGATTGGCTACGGCGCGTTTCGTATCATCGTCGAGTTCTTCCGCCAGCCGGATGCGCAGTTTACCGGTGAATGGGTACAGTACATCAGCATGGGGCAGATCCTCTCCATCCCGATGATTGTCGCGGGTGCCATTATGATGATTTGGGCGTATCGTCGTCGTCCACAGCAACAACTTTCCTGAGGAATCATGAAACAGTATCTTGAATTGATGAAAAAAGTGCTCGACGAGGGCACGCCGAAAAACGACCGCACCGGCACCGGTACGCTCTCCATTTTTGGCCACCAGATGCGCTTCAATCTGCAAGAAGGCTTTCCTCTGGTGACAACGAAGCGCTGCCATCTGCGCTCGATCATTCATGAACTGCTCTGGTTCCTGCAAGGCGATACCAACGTTGCTTATCTACATGAAAACAATGTCTCCATCTGGGACGAGTGGGCAGATGAGAACGGCGACCTGGGTCCGGTCTACGGCAAGCAATGGCGCGCGTGGCCTACCCCGGACGGCCGTCATATCGACCAGATCACGACCGTCATAAACCAGCTGAAAAATGATCCGGACTCGCGCCGTATCATTGTCTCTGCCTGGAACGTGGGTGAACTGGATAAAATGGCGCTGGCGCCTTGCCACGCGTTTTTCCAGTTTTACGTGGCGGACGGCAAGCTCTCCTGCCAGCTCTATCAACGCTCCTGCGACGTGTTCCTCGGCCTGCCGTTTAACATCGCCAGCTACGCGCTGTTGGTGCATATGATGGCGCAGCAGTGCGATCTTGAAGTAGGCGATTTTGTCTGGACGGGCGGTGATACCCACCTCTACAGCAATCATATGGAACAGACGCATCTCCAGCTGACGCGCGAACCGCGTGCATTGCCGAAGCTGGTGATCAAACGTAAACCGGACTCGATCTTCGATTACCGTTTTGATGATTTCGAGATTGAGGGTTACGACCCGCATCCCGGCATTAAAGCTCCTGTCGCCATCTGATACGGCAAATCCTGACACAACCGGTGCTCTTTAGCGCCGGTTTTTTTTCACGCCCGTTTTGTTTTTCGAGCCTGTTTCCAGAGATGATGCAACGCGTTGCAACGGGTGAAAATCTCCTGAAAGCGGCTCGTAAAGTTCTGGTTTGACGCTCGCACCGTTTCTGCTATTCCTCCACACTCCCGCCATGAAAAACGAACAAGGCTTTACGCTTATCGAAACCCTTATCGCCGTTTCGCTGGCAGTGATCCTCAGCGCCACAGGACTCTATGGCTGGGACAGCTGGCAGCAGCGGCAGCGGCTTTGGCAAACCGCCTGCCAGGTGCGGGATTACCTGGTGTTTTTGCGCAATGACGCCAACCGTCACAACAGCGAGCACAGGATCGCGCTGTATAACGACGGTGAAAAGAACTGTCTGGCCAGTTCAGCGGTGACCGGTTGTGACAGCGGCGGACCGTTCGTGATGAAGCCGATGTGGCCAGGGGTCACGATAAGCGACATAACACCTGCGCTGGGATTTTACGGTTTAAGAGATACCGCGTGGGCCGGACATATCCGGGTGCAGAGCCGCGCTGGTGGGTGGTGGGTTATTGTCTCAAATGGCGGACGTATCAGGCTGTGTAATGCCGCAGGAGAAGGTGCATGCCAGTAAATCGAAAAGGGTTTTCCCTGCTGGAAGTGCTGATTGCGATGACGATAAGCAGCATTCTGTTACTCAGCACGTCACGTTTTTTACCGGGGCTACAGCGGGGGGTTTTACTGCAATCCGGGCAGCAGGAGCTGGAGGATGAGGTCTGGCAACGTCTGTTCGCGGTCGGTAAACAGTTTCAGAGAGCAGGATACTGTGCAGGGCATTGCCAGGGACAGGGGATGATCATCGGCAGGCAAGGACGATGTGCGATTGTGCAATGGGATGCAAACAGCAACGGCCAGTGGGATAGCACCGCGTCAGAAAACGACAGTACGGGATTTCGGCTTGAGTCCGGATCGCTTGAAACGCTGCGGGGCGCCACATCCTGTGACGGTAAGGGATGGGATAAGCTCACCGACCCGGATCGGGTCCTGATAGAGCAATTTATGGTCACTAAAACCGATCGTGCTGGCTTTGCGCCGGTCATCAGTATCGAGCTGCGTGCCCGCCGTAAAGGTGAACTGACCGCACCCTTTTCAGCTCGCCATACCGTAACGGGGTTTAATCTGTGAATCGTCAGCGGGGCATGTCATCGCTGGCGCTGGTCCTGCTATTGCTGGTGCTCGGCACGCTGATCCTCACCGGATTAAATCAGCAGTTGCAAACCTTTAGCACGCTGGTAAGTGGCGAGAGTTTGTCTGTTCGCCAGCAGGCTGCCGTGCAATCTGCACTGGAGTGGGGGCGCGTTCAGGAATGGGCTTTACAGCCAGAGGTTCAGTGCAAACAGACACAGCGTTTGCGGGTCTGTGTAAGGCTGTTTGGGGAGCGTGTTTTGCTTATTGCCGGCAATGACGATCTGTTGCTATGGCAAGGCGGGGACATCGCGGAAGGGCAGATACGCTTTTCCGCCCACGGCTGGAGTGATTTCTGCCCCCTTAAGGAAAGTACGCTATGTCAGTTACCCTGAGCAGACAAAAAGGATTTAGCATGGTGGAGGTTTTGCTGGCAATGATGTTGCTGGTTGTGGTTGTGACGGCGTTATCCGGATATCATCGCGCGCTGGCAGCCCGGTATGCGGCGCTTAGCCAGTATCGTCAGCTATGGCATCATGCGTGGAATCAATCGCAGATCTCAACATTAACGCTCCCGCCGGGCTGGCAGGTCAGTCGGGGGCAGACAACACAGTCCGGATGTGTCAGCATCACGGTCACACTTATTTCTCCTATGGGGCGGCAGGGCGCGTTAACGCGTCTGCACTGCCCGGTTAGCCGCTAGTCGGGAGCGTTTATGCTAAGGGTTTACCACTCAAATCGTCTGGATGTGCTGGAAGCACTGATGGAGTATATCGTTGAGCAAGAGCGTCTTGACGATCCGTTTGAGCCAGAAATGGTGCTGGTGCAGAGCACCGGTATGGCGCAGTGGCTGCAAATGTCCCTTTCGCAGAAATTTGGCATTGCGGCGAACATCGATTTTCCGCTGCCCGCGAGCTTTATCTGGGAGATGTTTGTTCGCGTCCTGCCGGACATCCCTGAGCAGAGCGCCTTCAACAAACAAAGCATGGCCTGGAAACTGATGACGCTGCTGCCGGACATGCTGGCGCGTGATGAGTTTGCCATGCTGCGGCACTACCTGAATGACGACACCGACAAGCGTAAACTTTTCCAGCTGGCCTCACGTACTGCCGACCTCTATGACCAGTATCTGGTTTACCGTGCAGACTGGCTGATTCGCTGGGAAGCGGGAGAATTAGTCGATGGGTTACCGGAAGCGCAAATCTGGCAGGCGCCGCTCTGGAAAGCGCTGGTCGAGCATACCGGGAAACTCGGTCAGCCTAAGTGGCACCGTGCTAACTTGTACGATCGCTTTATCTCGATACTTGAGAACAGCGCAGAACGGCCAGCCCGTTTGCCGTCACGCGTGTTCATTTGCGGTATCTCCGCGTTGCCGCCTGTCTACCTGAACGCGCTAAAAGCGCTCGGTAAGCACACTGATATCCATATCCTCTTTACCAACCCGTGTCGGCACTATTGGGGGGATATTCAGGATCCGCGCTGGCTTTCACGGCTGGTCACCCGTCAGAGAAAACGTCTCTTTGAAGAACGCGCGGTGCCGCTGTTTAAAGACAGTGAAAACGCGGCGCAGCTTTTTGATGAAGAGGGGATTCAGAACCTGCCGAACCCGCTGCTTGCCTCGTGGGGCAAGCTCGGACGTGACTATATTTATCTGCTTTCAGATATCACCTCCTCGGGAGAAGGGGATGTGGATGCGTTTGCCGATATTACGCCGGATAGCCTGCTGCACAATATTCAGCTTGATATTCTGGATTTAGAGAACCGTGCCGTTGCCGGGATCACTGCCGAGGAGTTTGCGCGAAGCGATAAGAAGCGAAAACTGGATCCTGACGATCGTAGTATCGCGATCCACGTTTGTCACAGCCCACAGCGTGAAGTTGAAATTCTTCATGACCGCCTGCTGGCCATGTTGCAGGACGACCCAACCCTGACACCGCGCGATATCGTGGTGATGGTGGCGGATATCGACAGCTACAGCCCGTTTATTCAGGCGGTATTTGGCAGCGCAACGGGCGACCGCTATCTGCCCTACGCAATCTCTGACCGTCGCGCTCGTCAGTCACACCCGGCGCTACAGGCCTTTATCAGCCTGCTTTCGCTGCCTGATAGCCGGTTTATCTCTGAGGATGTGCTGGCACTGCTGGATGTGCCAGTTCTGGCCGCACGTTTCAACATTAACGAAGAGGGGTTGCGCTATCTGCGCCAGTGGGTCAACGAATCCGGTGTCCGCTGGGGTATCGACGATGATAACGTCCAGGAGTTCGAACTGCCAGCAACCGGCCAGCATACCTGGCAGTTTGGGCTGACGCGCATGCTGCTGGGGTATGCAATGGAGAGCATCCACGGCGAATGGAATGACGTGCTGCCGTACGATGAATCCAGTGGGTTGATCGCGGAACTGGTTGGTCACTTAGCCTCGCTGCTTATGCAGCTCAACCGCTGGCGCCGTGCATTGATGCAGCCCCGCCCGCTCGAAGAGTGGCTGCCAGTTTGCCGCGAAATGCTGAATGATTTCTTCCTGCCGGACAGCGAAACTGAAGCCGCCATGGCGCTTATCGAGAAGCAGTGGCAGGCCATCGTTGATGAAGGGGTTAATTCGCACTATCACGAGGCGGTTCCCCTTTCGCTTCTGCGTGATGAGCTGACGCAACGTCTCGATCAGGAGCGCATCAGCCAGCGCTTCCTTGCGGGGCCGGTGAATATTTGTACCCTGATGCCAATGCGTTCAATCCCGTTCAAAGTGGTCTGTCTGCTTGGCATGAACGACGGTATTTATCCGCGTGCGCTGCCGCCTCTGGGCTTTGATCTTATGAGCGCACAACCGAAGCGGGGTGACCGCAGCCGCCGCGATGATGACCGTTATCTCTTCCTTGAGGCGCTGATGTCTGCGCAAAGCAGGCTTTATATCAGCTATATCGGACGTTCAATTCAGGATAACAGCGAGCGTTTCCCGTCTGTGCTGGTGCAGGAGCTAGTGGACTACATTGGACAGAGCCACTATCTGCCGGGCGATGAAGCCTGCAACTGCGACGAAAGCGAACGTCGGGTGATAGCGCATATCACTTGCCACCATAGCCGTATGCCGTTCGATCCTGTCAACTACGTTCCTGATGAACTGCAAAGCTATGCCCGCGAGTGGCTTCCCGCCGCGAAGAAAGCGGGGACGCCGCAAACCGATTTTATTCAGGCGCTCGAACCGCGCGCTATAGACACCCTCACGTTTGAGCAGCTACAGCGCTTTTGGGCACACCCGGTTCGGGCGTTTTTCCAGCAACGCTTGCAGGTGAATTTCCGCTCTGAAGAGAGCGAAATCCCCGATGCGGAACCGTTTATTCTTGATGGGCTGGAGCGTTTTAAGCTTAATTCCCAGCTTCTGAATGCGCTGGTTGACGAAGAAGACGCCAGTAAACTGTTTCGACGTTACAGGGCGTCGGGATTACTTCCGTATGGTGCATTCGGCGAAATCGTCTGGGATGCCCAGTGCGAGGAGATGCGAGCGCTAGCTGACCGCGTTATCGCGTGTCGGCAGCCGGCGAGCAGCATTGAAATCGATCTCGATTGTAACGGTATGCACCTTAGCGGCTGGCTCACGCACGTGCAGTCTGACGGGCTGCTGCGTTGGCGCCCATCCATGCTCAGCGTTTCACATGGCCTGCAACTCTGGCTCGAACATCTTGTCTACAGTGCGAGTGGTCACGAAGGTGAAAGCCGGTTGTTTGTACGTAAGGACGGCGAATGGCGCTTCCCGCGGATGGAGCCTGAGCAGGCGTTGACGTACCTGTCGCTTTATATTGAAGGTTACCGTCAGGGCATGAACAAACCCCTGCTTTTGCTGCCTGAAAGTGGGGGGGCATGGATAAAAGCCTGTTATGACGCGCAGAATGATGCCATGTTAACGGATGAGGCTTCGCTCCAGAAAGCGCGCAGCAAGTTTTTGCAGGCCTACGAAGGGAACATGATGGTACGTGGCGAAGGTGACGATGTCTGGTATCAACGTTTATGGCGAACGCTGGAGCCAGAATATTTCGACATTATCACCCAGGAGGCGCAACGCTACCTGTTACCGTTATACAAATTTAATCAGTCCTGAGTGCTGTATAAAAATTGCGCAGTATGAGGTGTTCATTTATGATGCACCTCTTATCACGGACTGATGTACCCAAAGAAAGAAATGCTGGCGTGTCCAGCACGCACGTTGTTAATGATGTAGCCGTGATAAAGAGGTCGTAATGCCAGGCAGCACCTTGTTCAAAGCGTTTGTTTTGTTTATCGCCCTTTGGGCTCCCGTCACTCAGGCCGATTCCGGTTGGCAACCTGTCAAGGAAACAATCCGTAAGAGCGATAAGGACACCCGTCAGTATCAGGCGATTCGTCTTGATAACGGGATGACCGTACTGCTGGTTTCCGATCCTCAGGCGGTGAAATCGCTCTCCGCGCTGGTTGTGCCGGTGGGTTCGCTGGAAGATCCTGACGCCCATCCGGGACTGGCGCACTACCTTGAGCACATGACGCTGATGGGATCTAAAAAATACCCACAGCCTGACAGCCTGTCCGAATTTCTGAAAATGCATGGCGGCAGCCACAACGCCAGTACCGCGCCGTATCGCACCGCGTTTTACCTGGAAGTGGAAAATGATGCGCTTGATGGGGCGGTGGACCGTCTGGCGGATGCCATCGCCGCACCGCTGCTGGATAAAAAATACGCTGACCGTGAACGTAATGCCGTGAACGCCGAACTGACGATGGCGCGCACGCGAGACGGTATGCGCATGGCGCAGGTTAGTGCTGAAACCATCAATCCGGCGCACCCGGGTTCGCGCTTCTCAGGCGGCAACCTTGAAACGCTGAGCGACAAGCCAGGTAGCCCGGTGCTCGATGCGCTGCATGCGTTTCGTGAAAAATACTATTCCGCCAATCTGATGAAAGCGGTTATCTACAGCAATAAACCGTTGCCGACGCTGGCAAACATGGCCGCGCAGACCTACGGCAGGGTGCCAAATAAAAATATCGATCTGCCGCAGATTAACGTGCCAGTTGTCACGGACGCGCAAAAAGGCATTGTTATTCACTATGTGCCGGCCTTGCCGCGCAAGGTGTTACGCGTTGAATTCCGTATTGATAACAACACGGCGCAGTTCCGCAGCAAAACCGACGAGCTGGTGACGTATCTTATCGGCAACCGCAGCCCGGGTACGCTCTCCGACTGGCTGCAAAAGCAGGGGCTGGTGGAAGGTATTCGCGCTGACTCCGATCCCGTTGTAAATGGGAATAGCGGCGTGCTGGCCATCTCCGCGACGCTGACCGATAAAGGGCTGGCTCACCGGAACGACGTCGTTGCGGCCATTTTCAGTTATCTCTCTCTGCTGCGCGACAAAGGCGTCGATAAACGCTACTTTGACGAGCTGGCGCACGTGCTGGATCTCGATTTCCGCTATCCCTCTATCACGCGTGATATGGACTACGTTGAGTGGCTGGCAGATACCATGATCCGCGTGCCGGTGGAACATACGCTGGATGCGGTAAATATTGCCGACCAGTTTGACGCCGGAGCGCTCAAAGCGCGTCTGGCGATGATGACTCCGCAGAATGCCCGCGTCTGGTATATCAGCCCGAACGAACCGCATAACAAAATGGCCTACTTCGTTGATGCCCCGTATCAGGTTGAAAAAATCAGCGAACAGACCTTCGCGGGCTGGCAGAAAAAGGCGGGGGAAATTGCGCTGAAGTTACCGGAGCTTAACCCCTACATCCCGGACGATTTCTCGCTGATCAAACCCGCAAAGGCGTATCCGCACCCGGAGCTGATTGTTGATGAGCCGACGCTGCGCGTGGTCTACACCCCAAGCCGCTATTTCGCCGACGAGCCAAAAGCGGATGTCAGCGTGGTGCTGCGTAACCCCAAAGCAATGGACAGCGCCAGAAACCAGGTGCTGTTTGCGCTTAACGATTATCTGGCCGGTATTGCCCTCGATCAGCTCAGCAACCAGGCTGCCGTTGGTGGTATCAGTTTCTCCACCAACGCCAATAACGGCCTGATGGTGAATGCCAACGGCTATACCCAGCGTTTGCCGCAGCTGTTCCAGGCGCTGCTGGACGGTTATTTCAGCTATACGCCTACGGAAGAACAGCTCGAGCAGGCTAAGTCCTGGTATGCCCAGATGATGGATTCTGCCGAGAAGGGTAAAGCCTACGATCAGGCGATTATGCCAGCACAGATGCTGTCGCAAATTCCGTACTTCCAGCGCGAAGATCGCCGCGCGATATTGCCCTCAGTCACCTTAAAAGAGGTGCTGGCTTACCGTGATGCGCTGAAAACCAATACCCGTCCGGAGTTCCTGGTTGTAGGGAATATGAGCGAAGATCAGGCTAAAACGCTGGCGCAAAACGTCCGTGCGCAACTGGGTTCAAAAGGCGATGAGTGGTGCCGTAACCAGGATGTGCTGGTAGAGAAAAAGCAGAACGTGATCTTCGAAAAAGCGGGAAGCAGCACGGATTCCGCGCTGGCCGCGGTGTTTGTCCCTGTCGGTTATGACGAATTTACCAGCTCTGCCCAGAGTGCTGTGCTTGGTCAAATTATTCAGCCGTGGTTTTACAACCAGCTGCGCACCGAAGAGCAGCTGGGCTATGCGGTGTTCGCTTTCTCCATGAATGTGGGCCGTCAGTGGGGGCTGGGCTTCCTTCTGCAAAGCAGTGACAAGCAACCCGCTTACCTGTGGCAGCGTTATCAGGCGTTCTTCCCGCAGGCGGAAGCAAAACTGCGCGCCATGAAGCCGGAAGAGTTTGCCCAAATCCAGCAGGCGGTTATCGCCCAGGTGATGCAACCGCCGCAGACGCTGGGTGAAGAGGCCTCGCAGCTGAGCAAAGATTTTGATCGCGGTAATATGAAATTTGATTCGCGTGATAAAATAGTGGCCGAAATAAAACAGCTGACGCCACAAAAGGTTGCCGATTTCTTCCATCAGGCGGTAGTAAAACCGCAGGGTATGGCCATCCTGTCTCAGGTTTCTGGCAGCCAGAACGGGAAAACGGACTACGTAAAATCAAAAGAGTGGACCGTCTGGAAGAGCGTCAGCGCGCTGCAACAAACAATGCCCTGGAGTAAGAAAGAATGACCCATACCGCTGAGCCGCTTGATCCCCTAAGTTTACCTCTACAGGGTGAGCGACTGATTGAAGCCTCAGCGGGAACGGGAAAAACCTATACCATCGCCGCGCTCTATCTGCGTCTGCTGTTGGGGCTCGGCGGCAACGCCGCTTTTTCGCGCCCGTTAAGCGTGGAAGAGCTGCTGGTGGTAACCTTCACCGAAGCGGCCACTGCCGAGCTGCGTGGCCGTATTCGCAGCAACATTCATGAGCTGCGCATTGCCTGTCTGCGTCAGACGACGGATAACCCCCTCTACGCGAGCCTGCTGGACGAGATTGCGGATAAGCAACAGGCTGCGCAATGGCTGCTGCTGGCCGAACGGCAAATGGATGAAGCGTCCGTCTTCACCATTCACGGTTTTTGTCAGCGCATGCTGAGCCTGAATGCGTTTGAATCCGGCATGCTCTTTGAGCAGCAGCTTATTGAAGATGAATCCGAGCTTCGCTATCAGGCCTGTGCGGATTTCTGGCGTCGACACTGTTATCCGTTGCAGCGCGACATTGCCGAAGCGGTTCACGCCCTGTGGAAAGGTCCGGAAGAGCTTCTTCGCGCCATCGACCGTTACCTGCAAGGCGAGGCGCCGGTCATTAAATCTCCTCCGCCTGCCGATGAAACGCTGGCCTCGCGCCATGAAAAGATCGTCGCCAAAATTGCCGCGCTTAAGCAGAAGTGGAATGAGTCGGTCGGTGAAATTGATGCAATCATCGAAAACTCAGGCATCGACAGACGCAAGTTCAACCGTGGGAACCAGGGGAAGTGGATCGAAAAGATCAGCGCCTGGGCCCAGGAGGAGACGCGGGGCTACCAGCTTCCGGACGCACTGGAAAAATTTTCGCAACGCTTTTTGACCGAGCGAACCAAAGCCGACGGTATTGTGCCTGAGCATCCCCTGTTTGTGGCGATTGAAGCGCTGCTTGCGGAGCCATTAACGCTCAATGACCTGATGATCACCCGCGCCATGACGGAGATCCGCCAGGCCGTCGCGCGCGAAAAACGTCGCCGGGGCGAGCTGGGGTTTGATGACATGCTGAGCCGCCTGGACGAAGCCCTGTCCAGCGAGAATGGTGAAGCGCTCGCCAGCGCGATCCGTACCCGTTTTCCGGTGGCGATGATTGACGAATTTCAGGACACCGACCCCCAGCAGTACCGCATTTTTCGCCGCATCTGGCGACAGCAGCCCGACACTGCCCTGTTGTTGATTGGCGACCCTAAACAGGCGATTTACGCCTTCCGTGGGGCAGATATCTTCACCTATATGAAAGCCCGTAGTGAAGTTGTCGCGCATTACACGTTAGACACCAACTGGCGTTCCGCTCCGGGGATGGTTGAGAGCGTCAATGCGCTGTTCAGCCGTATGGAGACGGCGTTCATGTTCAAGGAAATCCCTTTTCTGCCGGTGAAATCCGCCCCAAAAAACGCATCCCTGCGCTTCGAAGTCAGTGGCGCGGAGCAGCCCGCCATGACCTTCTGGCTGCTTGAAGAGGAAGGCTATGGCGTTGCTGATTATCAGGCGGCGATGGCCCAGCACTGCGCCGCGCAAATCCGTGACTGGCTGAGCGCAGGCAACCGCGGCGAGGCGCTGCTGTGGAAGGGGGAACAGGCAAATCCTGTTAAAGCCTCTGATATTACCGTGCTGGTGCGCAGTCGTCAGGAAGCGGCGTTAATCCGCGATGCGCTAACATTGCTGGATATTCCGTCAGTGTATCTCTCTAACCGTGACAGCGTGTTCGACACGCTGGAAGCCCAGGAAATGCTCTGGCTGCTTCAGGCGGTACTGGCGCCGGAGCGCGAAAATACGCTTCGAAGCGCGCTGGCCAGCTCTATGCTGGGTTTGAACGCGCGCGATATTGATGAGCTCAACCATGACGAAAACGCATGGGATGCGGTGGTGGAAGAGTTTGTCCATTACCGTGAACGCTGGCAAAAACGCGGCGTCATGGCGATGCTGCGCGAATTGATGACGCGGCGTCAGATTGCCGAAAATATGCTGGCGTCATCCGGCGGTGAAAGGCGTCTTACCGATATTTTACACATTAGCGAACTGTTGCAGGAAGCCGGCACCCAGCTTGAAAGTGAACATGCCCTCGTGCGCTGGCTGGCGCAGCAAATCGCGGATCCAAACAGTAACGCCTCAAGCCAGCAGATGCGTCTTGAGAGCGATAAGCATCTGGTGCAAATCGTCACCATTCACAAATCGAAAGGTCTCGAGTATCCGCTGGTCTGGCTGCCCTTTATCGCCAACTACCGCGTTCAGGATCAGGCCTATTATCATGACCGCGAGACTTTCGATGCGGTGCTCGATCTCAGCAAGGCGGAAACCAGCGTTGAGCTGGCGGAAGCGGAGCGTCTGGCGGAGGATTTGCGCCTGCTTTACGTGGCGCTGACCCGTTCTGTCTGGCATTGCAGCCTGGGCGTCGCGCCGGTTTTCCGCCGTCGCGGGGAGAAAACAGGGGAGAGCGATTTCCATTTAAGCGCCTTAGGGCGGCTTATTCAGCGTGGTGAGCCGAAAGATGCGGCGGGGTTGCGCCTCTGTATCGAGTCGCTTTGCGGAGACGATATCGCCCTGCATATCCCTTCTCTGCCAGACAACAGCCGCTGGGAAATGGCGCAAGAGCCCGTGACCGATCTTAACGCGCGCCAGATCACACGGGTGCTTGCCGACGACTGGCGCGTCACCAGCTACTCTGGCCTGCAACAGCACGGGCAAAGTATTGCGCAGGATCTCATGCCGAAGCTGGACGTGGATGCCGCAGGGGTAGGCGATGTTCCGGTTGAACCGACGTTAACTCCGCATCAGTTCCCACGCGGCGCGTCGCCGGGCACCTTTTTGCACAGCCTTTTTGAAGAGCTTGATTTCACCCAGCCTGTCAGTGAGGAGTGGGTGCTGAAGATGTTGCAGAGCGGAGGCTATGACGCGCACTGGCAGCCCGTTCTCACTGACTGGATCAACGCCATTTTGCAAGCGCCGCTGACGGCGCAGGGCTTCTCTCTTCGCCAGTTAACGGCCAAAAATAAGCAGGTTGAGATGGAGTTTTATCTGCCCGTCGCAGGCCCGCTTAAGGCCGACGCGCTCGATGCGCTTATCCGTCAGTACGATCCGCTGTCAGCCGGTTGCCCGCCGCTGAACTTCCGTCAGGTGCAGGGCATGCTGAAAGGGTTTATCGACCTGGTCTTCCGTCACGAAGGACGGTACTACCTGCTGGATTACAAATCAAACTGGCTGGGCGAGAACAGCGCAGCCTATACCCAGCAGGCGATGGCGGCCGCCATGCAAATGCATCGCTACGATCTGCAATATCAGCTCTATACCCTGGCGCTGCACCGCTATTTGCGCCACCGTATTGCGGATTACCGCTACGACGATCATTTTGGCGGCGTCATCTACCTGTTCCTGCGCGGGGTTGACGCTGCCGATCCGCGCTCCGGGATCTTCAGCACTCGTCCGGATGCGGAATTGATTAATAAAATGGATAACCTGTTTGCAGCAAACACGGAGGAGATGGCATGACGATGCAGGACTTATTGCTGGATGCGGTAGAGCAACGCGTGCTGCGTCAGCTGGACGTGCAGTTTGCCATGATGATTGCCGCTGACCAGCCCGCCGTGATGCTTGCCGCTGCCCTGTTGAGTAAAGATGCCGGAGAGGGGCATGTGTGTCTGCCGCTCTCGCGTCTGGTGGTTGACGAGAAAATGCCGCCTGTCCTCCAGTCCTGCTTTGCGCTGCTGGGAGATAAGGTGGACTGGCAGAAAATCTTGCGGGAATCGTCAGCCGTTGGGCCGGGAGACAACCAGGCACCGCTGATCCTGACGGGGGAGCGCTTATACCTGAACCGCCTGTGGCGAAATGAACTGACGGTAGCGCGTTTCTTTAGTGAGACCAATGCGCCGCTTCCCTGCGACGAAGCACAGCTTCGCCAGACGCTGGACAGGCTGTTTGACTCCGGTGAGGACACAGACTGGCAGAAAGTGGCGGCGGCCGTCGCCCTGACGCGGCGGATCTCGGTGATATCCGGCGGCCCGGGAACGGGGAAAACAACGACCGTCGCAAAGCTGCTGGCAGCCCTGATACAGCTTTCAGGAGAGCAGCGATGCCGTATTCGTCTGGCGGCGCCCACCGGGAAGGCTGCGGCGCGTCTGACCGAATCACTGGGCGGCGCGATGCAACAGCTGCCGCTCACTCAGGAGCAGCTTGCGCTTTTCCCGGGTGAAGCAAGTACTCTGCACCGTCTGCTCGGCGCGCAGCCGGGTAGCCAGCGGCTGCGCTACCATGCGGGTAATCCGCTGCATCTGGACGTGCTGGTGGTGGATGAAGCCTCCATGATCGACCTGACCATGATGTCGCGCCTGATTGATGCTCTGCCACCCCATGCGCGGGTGGTTTTCCTGGGCGATCGCGACCAGCTCGCCTCTGTAGAAGCCGGGGCGGTGCTGGGAGATATCTGTACCTACGCCAGTTACGGTTATACCGCCGCGCGGGCGCAGGAGCTCGCCCGTCTGACCGGCTGCTCGCTTGAACCCGATCACACGCCGATCGCGGGCGCACTGCGTGACAGCCTGTGCCTGCTGCAAAAAAGCTACCGTTTCGGTAGCGACTCCGGCATCGGCCAGCTGGCTGCGGCGGTCAACCGTGGCGACAGGCACGCCACGCGCACGGTGTTTGACGGTACCTTCACTGACATTGAAAAGAAATCGCTGCAAAGCGGGGAAGAGTATCAGGCTATGCTTGAGGAGGCTCTCCAGGGATACCAGCATTTTCTGAGCTGCGTGCAGCAGTGCAGTCAGCCCGGACAGGTCATCGCCGCATTTGGCGAATACCAGCTTCTGTGCGCATTGCGGGAAGGGCCGTTTGGCGTCACGGGCCTGAACGACAGGCTGGAGCAGTTGCTGGTGCAGAAACGCAAAATTAACCGTCAGCTGCATTCGCGATGGTATGAAGGCCGGCCAGTGATGATCTCCCGCAACGACAGTGCGCTGGGGCTGTTCAACGGGGATATCGGCATTGCGCTCGATCGCGGTAACGGTCTGCGCGTCTGGTTCCAGCTACCGGACGGTAGCGTGAAGTCCGTCCAGCCCAGCCGCCTGCCAGAGCATGAAACGGCATGGGCGATGACGGTACATAAATCTCAGGGCTCCGAGTTCAACCATGCGGCGCTGATCCTGCCGACACAGCTGTCGCCGGTAGTGACCCGCGAACTGGTCTACACCGCCATTACCCGTGCGCGCCAGCGCCTGTCGCTGTATGCGGATGAGCGCGTGTTGAGCCAGGCTATTGCCACCCGTACCGAGCGCAGAAGCGGATTAAGCGCGATATTTGAATCTGTCTGAGTGAACGCCCTCTCCAACAGGAGAGGGTGACTGTTATCCCAGGTCCGCCATTAACACCTTCGAGCGGCGCTGGTAGTTGTACATCTCTTTCTTACTTTCCGGCAGGGAATCAATATCCACCGGCGTGAAGCCGCGCTCCTGGAACCAGTGAATGCTGCGCGTGGTGAGCACGAACAGCTTGCTCAGACCCATCTGGCGCGCCTGTGCCGCCACGCGTTCAAGCAGCAGTTCCCCCCGCGAGGAGCTACGGTAATCCGGGTGCACGGCAACGCACGCCATTTCGCCAATCTGCTCTTCCGGGAACGGATAAAGCGCCGCACAGGCAATGGTCAGGTTATCGCGCTGAATGATGGTGAACTTGTCGATCTCCATCTCCAGCTGCTCCCGGGAGCGGCGAACCAGAATGCCCTGTTGTTCCAGCGGACGGATCAGCTCCAGAATGCCGCCGATATCGTTGATGGTGGCACGGCGGATCTGCTCGGCGCTCTCCATGACGATCTGCGTACCGATCCCGTCCCGGGAGAACAGTTCCTGCAACAGCGCACCGTCTTCCTGATAGCTGATCAGGTGGCTGCGGCGCACCCCGCTGCGGCACGCTTTAACGGCGCCGCGCAGAAAACGCACGGTACCGGAATAGTAATCGCCTTCTGCTTCCAGCGCTTCCACGCGCGCCTGGGCTTCATTCGGAAAAAGTTCTGGCACAATCACGCCCTCATCGTTCACGACACCCTGCGAGGAGCAAAAGCCGATCATTTTTTCCGCTTTCAGCTTGATGGCCAGCTGGGTGGCAATCTCTTCTGAAGTCAGATTAAAACTTTCACCCGTTACGGAGACGGCAACGGGCCCCATCAGGACGATCGCGCCATTGTCTAACTGGCGGTGAATGGCGTCTTCATCAATACGGCGGATGCGGCCGCTGTGGCAGTAATCCACGCCATCGTCCACGCCGAGCGGCTGAGCGATGATAAAGTTGCCGCTCACCACGTTAATGTGCGCGCCCTGCAACGGCGTATTATTCAGGCTCATCGACAGGCGGGCGGTGATATCGAGCTGCAACAGACCCGCCGCCTGTTTGACCAGCTCGAGGGTTTTCGCGTCCGTCACGCGCGTGTGTTTGTGGTAGATCGGCTCATGGTGATGGGCGGCCAGGTTGGCTTCGATTTGCGGACGTGCGCCATACACCACCACCAGACGGATGCCGAGGCTGTGCAGCAGGCCGATATCATTGACGATGCTGGAAAAGTTTTCATGCTCAATGGCTTCGCCGCCAAGCATGATGACAAACGTTTTTCCCCGATGGGTGTTGATATAGGGAACAGAATGGCGGAATCCCTGGACCAGTTCGGTTCTGCGTTCCTTAACCATGACACAACCCTTAGTGAATGTTTATTCGTAATTTATGTATTTTTATTCGATCGCAGCCGCGTGTGCAAGCCTAAATTTTCTGCGACCCACAGAAAATAATAAGTAATCCGTGCGTTAACGTATGATTGTTTACCCTTTTATAGATGACAGTTTATGCGTCATTCGTTAAAGTTTTCGGTCAATTTGGGCGTTTTGTTCATCAATCAGATTTCTTGCTCGGGAGAAGCATGTCGGGATCCAATTCAGCAATAAGCCGCCGCCGCCTGTTAAAAGGGGCCGGGGCGATGTGGTTGCTTAGCGTCAGCCAGGTGGGTCTTGCCGCCACAAGCCAGGTAGTCGCGGTGCGCGTCTGGCCGTCGTCGACCTATACGCGCGTGACGGTCGAGTCCAATCGCGTGCTGAAATACAAGCAATTTGCCCTCAGCAATCCTGAACGTGTGGTGGTTGATCTCGAAGGTGTGAACCTCAACTCCGTGCTTAAAGGCATGGCAGCACAAATCCGTGGCGACGATCCGTTTATCAAATCGGCGCGCGTCGGGCAGTTCGATCCGCAAACCGTGCGCATGGTGTTTGAGCTGAAGCAGAACGTGAAACCGCAGCTCTTTGCCCTTGCGCCTGTTGCCGCCTTTAAGGAGCGTCTGGTGATGGATCTCTATCCGGCGAATGCGACGGATATTCAGGATCCGCTCCTGGCATTACTTGAGGATTACAACAAAGGCGATCTCGACAGCCAGGTTCCGCCAGCGCAAAGTGGTCCAAAGCCTGGCAAGGCGGGGCGCGATCGCCCGATTGTGATCATGCTCGATCCTGGCCACGGCGGAGAAGATTCCGGCGCCGTCGGGAAATATCGCACCCGCGAAAAAGATGTGGTGCTGCAAATTGCCCGTCGTCTGAAGGCGTTGATCGACAAAGAGGGCAATATGCGCGCCTATATGACGCGCAACGAAGATGTCTTTATTCCGCTGAAGGTCCGCGTGGCAAAAGCGCAAAAGCAGCGCGCGGATCTGTTTGTCTCTATTCATGCGGATGCCTTCACCAGCCGCCAGCCGAGCGGATCCTCAGTGTTTGCCCTGTCAACAAAAGGGGCGACCAGCACCGCGGCGAGATACCTGGCGGACACGCAGAACGCCTCGGATTTAATCGGTGGTGTGAGCAAAAGTGGCGACCGTTACGTCGACCATACGATGTTTGATATGGTGCAGTCGCTGACTATTACCGACAGCCTTAAGTTTGGTAAAGCGGTGCTGGGCAAACTGGGCCGGGTCAACAAGCTGCACAAAAACAGCGTCGAGCAGGCCGGATTTGCGGTACTGAAAGCGCCGGATATTCCTTCCATTCTGGTCGAAACCGCGTTTATCAGTAACGTGGAAGAGGAACGTAAGCTCAAGACGGCTAAATTCCAGCAGGAAGTGGCGGAGTCGATTCTGGCGGGGATCCGGGCCTACTTCTCAGACGGGGAAACGCTGGCGCGGCGGGGGTAGGGCATTAAGCCGGGTATCATGCCCGGCATTTTCACAAACGCCAGATACAAAAAAACACCCTTCAGGGTGTTTATTGTTTTAAGAAGTGTTGGTTGCGGGGGCCGGATTTGAACCGACGACCTTCGGGTTATGAGCCCGACGAGCTACCAGGCTGCTCCACCCCGCGTCCGTCTTTCTACACTTGTAGAAACTTACTTCTTCAAATTTGATTGGTTGCGGGGGCCGGATTTGAACCGACGACCTTCGGGTTATGAGCCCGACGAGCTACCAGGCTGCTCCACCCCGCGTCCGTCTTTTTGCTTCGTATTTCAAACCACATCTGCGTTGACTTTCCTCGTTCACCTCAGTCACTTACTGGAGTAAGCTCCTAAGGATTCACTGCGTCGTCGCCTTGCTGTGATTCGAACTACTTCGCAAAAACTTCTACAGTCGTAGAAGATACTTCATCAAATTTTAATTGGTTGCGGGGGCCGGATTTGAACCGACGACCTTCGGGTTATGAGCCCGACGAGCTACCAGGCTGCTCCACCCCGCGTCCGTGGAAGCGCACTATACTCGGATAGGTTTGTGATGCAACCCCTTTTTCACATAATTCATTATTTTGTATGCAAAATGAACGGCAAAAGCCACTTTGGACTATTTTTTGTGCAGAATTTGCCAAAGGGAAGGCGATTGCATTTCATTAACACGGTGGGTTTGTTATCTTCATCTCGCGGAATTGGGCAACTAAAAGACGAGATATAATGAAAGGACGTTGGGCGAAGTATCTGATGACAGGCGCAATGGTGGCGATTCTTGCGGCCTGCTCTTCCAAACCGACCGATCGCGGTCAACAGTATAAAGACGGGAAGTTATCCCAGCCTTTCTCTTTAGTTAACCAGCCCGATGCCGTGGGTGCTCCAATCAATGCCGGGGATTTCTCCGAGCAGGTGTACCAGATCCGCAAAGCGTCGCCGCGCCTGTATGGCGCACAGAACAACGTTTATAGTGCCGTGCAGGACTGGCTGCGTGCAGGCGGTGATACCCGCAATATGCGCCAGTTTGGTATCGATGCCTGGCAGATGGAGGGGGCGGATAACTACGGTAACGTCCAGTTTACCGGTTACTACACCCCGGTTGTCCAGGCGCGACACACGCGCCAGGGCGAGTTCCAGTATCCCATTTACCGTATGCCGCCGAAACGCGGTCGTCTGCCGTCCCGCGCCGAGATCTACGCCGGCGCGCTGAGCGAAAATTATGTTCTGGCCTACAGCAACTCGCTGATGGACAACTTCATTATGGACGTGCAGGGCAGTGGCTATATTGATTTTGGCGACGGCTCGCCGCTGAACTTCTTTAGCTATGCCGGTAAAAATGGCCATGCCTATCGCAGCATCGGTAAGGTGCTGATCGACCGTGGCGAAGTGAAACGAGAAGATATGTCGATGCAGGCTATCCGCGAATGGGGCGAAAAGCACAGCGAAGCGGAAGTGCGTGAGCTGCTTGAGCAGAACCCATCGTTTGTCTTCTTCAAACCGCAGAACTTTGCGCCGGTGAAAGGGGCGAGCGCCGTCCCGCTGATTGGCCGCGCTTCTGTGGCATCGGATCGTTCGATTATTCCGGCGGGTACCACGCTGCTGGCGGAAGTTCCACTCCTCGACAACAACGGCAAATTCAACGGCAAATATGAATTACGCCTGATGGTGGCGCTGGACGTGGGTGGGGCGATCAAAGGCCAGCACTTCGACATTTATCAGGGCATCGGCCCGGATGCCGGCCATCGTGCAGGCTGGTATAACCACTACGGACGCGTGTGGGTGCTGAAGACAGCGCCGGGTACCGGAAACGTATTCAGCGGCTGATTGTGGTATTCTGAGCGCAAGACGGATTACGGTTCAGGGTGAGGAATACCTCACCCTTTTTACATCTGAGGTTTTATGTCTGTGGTAATCAGCGATGCCTGGCGCCAGCGTTTCGGCGGCACGGCACGGTTATATGGTGAAAAAGCCCTGCAACTGTTCGCGGATGCGCATGTCTGCGTGGTGGGCATTGGTGGCGTGGGTTCGTGGGCGGCAGAAGCGCTGGCGAGAACCGGCATTGGCGCAATTACGTTGATTGATATGGATGATGTCTGCGTGACTAACACTAACCGTCAGATCCACGCCCTGCGTGATAACGTCGGTCTGGCGAAGTCCGAGGTGATGGCGGAGCGTATTCGTCTCATCAACCCGGAGTGCCGGGTGACGGTGATCGACGACTTTGTGACGGCAGATAACGTCGCGGAGTACATGAGCAAAGGCTACAGCTATGTGATTGACGCCATCGACAGCGTGCGGCCAAAAGCGGCGCTGATCGCTTACTGTCGTCGTTACAAGGTGCCGCTGGTCACGACCGGCGGCGCGGGCGGGCAAATCGATCCGACGCAGATCCAGGTGGCGGATCTGGCGAAAACCATTCAGGATCCGCTGGCTGCCAAGCTGCGTGAACGCCTGAAGAGCGACTTCAATGTGGTGAAGAACAGCAAGGGCAAGCTGGGCGTCGACTGCGTGTTCTCCACCGAAGCGCTGGTCTACCCGCAGGCGGATGGTTCAGTTTGTGCGATGAAAAGCACGGCGGAAGGGCCAAAGCGGATGGATTGTGCCTCTGGGTTTGGAGCGGCCACCATGGTGACCGCCTCCTTCGGCTTTGTGGCGGTCTCTCACGCCCTGAAGAAGATGATGGCGAAGGCGGAACGTCAGGCCTGAGCCTGACGGGCGGCATCCAGCACCGCGTCGTTTAGCGCAATCAGTCCCTGACCGCGCGAGGCGCTAAGCTGCGCGCGAAGTCCCAGCTCATCAAACAGCGCCAGCGGAGAATGCGCCAGCAGCTCTGCGGCGCTTTTCCCTTCGATTGCGGTCAACAGCACCGCCAGCAGACCGCGAACAATGCGTCCCTCGCTGTCGCCGAAGAAATGCAGTTTCTCACCGGATACGCTAAACCCAAGCCAGACGCGGTTCTCGCAGCCAGCGATCTCCTTCGCCTGTGACTTCAGATCGTCTGACAGGGTGGGCAGCTGTTTGCCCAGCAGGATCAGCTGACGATATTTATCTTCCCACTGCGTGAGCGGGACAAAGGTCTGTTTTAACGTCTCTTCAGTAATAACGGTGCCGAACGGGTGTCCGGCTAAAGCTGAACTTGTCATTAATCCACCAGTAATTCCAGGGCGCGGTCGACGGCGGAAACCAGCGCATCGACGTCACTTTTTGTATTGTACGGTGCAAACGAGGCGCGCAGGGTACCGCTCACGCCAATAGCCGCCAGCAGCGGCTGGGCGCAGTGCTGTCCGGCACGCAGGGCAATGCCGTATCCGGCAAGTAGCGTTACCATG
This sequence comes from Enterobacter cloacae complex sp. IR5402, assembly GCF_049238125.1. Lineage (NCBI taxonomy): Bacteria > Pseudomonadati > Pseudomonadota > Gammaproteobacteria > Enterobacterales > Enterobacteriaceae > Enterobacter > Enterobacter cloacae complex sp. IR5402. Next base: position 146,414 of record NZ_JBMKHO010000007.1, on the reverse strand, counting down.
TCGCTATGGTGCACGCCCGCGAAATCAAAGGCGAGCAGGCTGGAGTCCTGGACGCGGAACGAGCGAAAACCCGGACGTTTTTTCAGTTCTTCTTCCGCCAGCGTCGCCAGACCCCGGCTCCAGCTTTCAGCCTGAACCACGTCCGTTTCTGCCAGCCATTCGAGCGCTGCGCTCAGACCGATAACCCCGGCCACGTTTGGGGTACCGGCTTCCAGGCGGTAGGGCACATCCTGCGTTTTAAAACCGTCGAAGGTGACTTCGGTAATCATCTTGCCGCCGCCGAGCCACGGCGTCATCCGGGCCAGCAGTTCAGGTTTGCCGTACAGCGCGCCGATACCTGTTGGCCCGTACAATTTGTGTCCTGAGAAGGCATAGAAGTCGATATCCAGCGCCTGAACGTCAGCCGGAAAATGCACCACACCCTGCGCACCGTCGACCATCACCACCACGCCGCTGGCATGGGCAATCTCAATGGCACGCGCCAGATCCGGGCAGCCGCCGGTGACGTTGGACATCTGCCCCAGCGCCAGAATACGGCTGCGCGGCGTAATCAGCTCAGGCAGACGCGCCACGTCAGGCAGGAAGTCCGCACCCAACGGGAGCTTTACAACCTGTGCCCCGGTTTGTTCGGCCACCATCAGCCAGGGCACCAGGTTGGCGTGGTGTTCCGCCTCGCTGACGATGATCTCATCCCCGGGCTGCAACAGCGGACGCGCGTAACATTGCGCAACCATGTTAATGGCCTCGGTGGTGCCCCGCGTCCAGACGATGTTCTTACCGCTGTCAGCATTGATCAGGCGCGCGACCTGATCCCGTGCGGCTTCGTATTGCGCCGTTAAGCGCTGCGCGTCGGCATACTGGCTGCGGTGCACGTTCCCGGCGCTCAGGCTGTAAAACTGGCGGGTTGCCTCAATCACCGCCTGCGGTTTAAGGGCCGTGGCAGCGCTATCAAGATAAATGCCGGCATCGGCCAGCGCGGGAAACTGTGCGCGAAACTGCGCAGGACTGAAAGCGTTCATGGAATTCCTCATATCGATTCTACGATCGTCGCGCAAATTCATCGGCAGGGCAAGGAAGTTGATATCTATCAGATTTGTCTGCTTATCCTGGCGAGTCTGAAAAAGCAGGTTATGCTAAATAGTGTTAGGCGGATGTTTTAGCCTGTTATAAATCGAGGTTTGAATAGCATTAATTGCTAAAGGAGATAATCATGAAAAAGACAGCTGCAATCATTTCTGCCTGTGCGTTGACCTTTGCCCTGAGCGCCTGTTCTGGAAATAACTACGTAATGCATACCAACGATGGTCGATCTATCGTCTCTGAAGGGAAACCGACAACCGATAATGATACCGGGATGATTTCATACAAAGATGCTAACGGGAACAAACAGCAGATCAATCGCACTGACGTGAAAGAGATGAAGGAAATCGAGCATTAACAGTTAGATAAGCGAAAAAAAAGCACCGCAAGTTGGCGGTGCTACATTAATCACTATGGACAGACAGGGTAAATGTACAGGAAGTGAAAAATTGGTAGCGTTGCTACCGTGGTCTGAATCGCAGACCAATTGCAAACACAACAACACAACATCACAACCGTAAGCCAAAAGCCCTTCAGAACACGCATTCCAAAAAAAGCTTTTCGTTCCGGCTCAGGAAGTGCCGCCACTATAGGTATTTGCTGGTAGTTCCTCAACGGACAAATTATAATGGCTCAGATAAAAAAAACTAATAGGTTAAACGTTGTTTCCTATATGTTAAATCTCGTTAACATCTAAGCCAGATAACCATGTCCAAGCGATTGCCACCCCTTAATGCATTACGTGTTTTTGATGCAGCAGCACGCCACCTCAGCTTCACCCGCGCAGCCGATGAGCTTTTTGTGACACAGGCCGCAGTAAGTCATCAAATCAAGTCTCTGGAGGATTTTCTGGGGCTTAAGCTGTTCCGTCGACGCAACCGTTCGTTGCTGTTGACCGAAGAGGGGCAGAGCTATTTTCAGGATATTAAAGAGATTTTTTCCCAGCTGACGGAAGCCACTCGCAAGCTTCAGGCCCGGAGCGCAAAAGGCGCCCTGACTGTGAGTTTATTGCCCAGTTTTGCCATTCAGTGGCTGGTGCCGCGACTCTCAAGCTTTAACTCAACTTATCCGGGAATCGATGTCCGAATCCAGGCGGTGGACCGTCAGGAAGACAAGCTTGCAGATGATGTGGACGTGGCGATTTTTTACGGTCGCGGTAACTGGCCGGGCTTGCGTGTGGAAAAATTATACGCAGAATATCTGTTGCCGGTCTGTTCACCGCTGCTGCTGACGGGGGATAAAGCGCTCAAAACGCCCGCCGATCTGGCGCAACATACGCTTTTGCACGATGCGTCGCGTCGCGACTGGCAAACTTATACCCGCCAGTTAGGTCTTAATCATATAAACGTGCAGCAGGGGCCCATTTTTAGCCACAGCGCGATGGTGCTACAGGCTGCCATTCACGGGCAGGGCGTGGCGTTGGCAAACAACGTTATGGCGCAGTCCGAAATTGAGGCAGGCCGTCTGGTTTGCCCATTTAACGATGTACTGGTCAGCAAGAATGCATTTTATCTGGTTTGTCATGACAGTCAGGCAGAACTGGGTAAAATAGCCGCTTTCCGGCAGTGGATACTGGCGAAAGCGGCAAGCGAGCAAGAAAAATTCCGCTTCAGGTATGAACAATAACGTTTGTGTGCCGGGCACGCATCAATTCAGGACTTAAACATGACCAGCCGATTCATGCTGATTTTCGCCGCGGTGAGTGGCTTTATTTTTGTAGCTCTGGGCGCGTTTGGCGCGCATGTCTTAAGCAAATCTCTGGGCGTTGTGGAGATGGGGTGGATCCAGACCGGCCTTGAATATCAGGCGTTCCACACGCTGGCAATTTTTGGGCTGGCGGTGGCGATGCAGCGCCGCATCAGCATCTGGTTTTACTGGAGCAGCGTCTTTCTGGCGCTGGGTACCGTACTGTTCAGCGGCAGTCTTTACTGTCTGGCGCTGTCGCATTTACGCCTGTGGGCGTTTGTTACACCTGTCGGCGGCGTCAGCTTCCTGGCGGGTTGGGTGTTAATGTTTATCGGAGCTATCCGTCTGAAACGCAAGGGCGTTGTTCATGAATAAGGTTGTTTTATATTGTCGCCCGGGGTTTGAGAAAGAGTGCGCCGCGGAAATCACCGATAAAGCGGCGAAGCGTGAAGTCTTTGGATTCGCTCGCGTCAAAGAGAACGCGGGCTATGTGGTATTTGAATGCTATCAGCCTGATGATGCCGACAAGCTGGCGCGCGAACTGCCGTTCAGCTCATTGATTTTCGCCCGTCAGATGTTTGTCGCGGGTGAACTGCTGAAAGATCTTCCGCCGGAAGATCGCATCACGCCGATTGTTGGCCTGTTGCAGGGCGTGGTGGAGAAGGGCGGCGATTTGCGCGTGGAAGTGGCCGACACCAACGAAAGCAAAGAGCTGATGAAGTTCTGCCGTAAGTTCACCGTGCCGCTGCGCGCGGCGCTGCGTGATGCGGGTGTGCTGACAAACTACGAAACGCCAAAGCGCCCAGTCGTGCATATCTTCTTTATTGCGCCAGGATGTTGTTACGCAGGCTACTCGTATACCACCAATAACTCGCCGTTCTTTATGGGGATCCCGCGTCTGCGCTTCCCGGCAGATGCGCCGAGCCGTTCAACCCTCAAGCTGGAGGAGGCGTTTCACGTCTTTATCCCGGCGGACGAGTGGGACGAACGGCTGGCAAACGGCATGTATGCCGTCGACCTTGGCGCGTGCCCGGGCGGCTGGACCTATCAGCTGGTGAAACGCAACATGTGGGTATCGTCCGTTGATAACGGCCCAATGGCGCAAAGCCTGATGGACACCGGACAGGTCACCTGGCTGCGTGAAGACGGTTTCCGCTATCGCCCGAACCGCAACAACATCTCCTGGATGGTGTGCGACATGGTTGAGAAACCGGCGAAAGTGGCCGCGCTGATGGCCTCCTGGCTGGTGAACGGCTGGTGTCGCGAGACCATTTTCAACCTCAAGCTGCCGATGAAAAAGCGCTATGAGGAGGTGTCGCAGAACCTGGCCTACATTCAGCAGCAGCTGGATGAACACGGGATTAACGCGGAAATCCAGGCGCGTCAGCTTTATCACGACCGCGAAGAAGTGACGGTGCATATCCGTCGCTGGTGGGCGGCCGTGGGGGGGCGTCGCGACGAGCGATAACGTTTGTAACGCCCGGTGGCGCTGCGCTTACCGGGCCTACAAAATCGTGTAGTTGTTTTAACGCTCTAACCTTAACTGCTGTAAATTCCCGTCCAGTTGTAAATCCGTCTGTAGCGTCGCCACCTCCCGGCAGATAAACGCCATTTCTTTATGCGCCTCCAGCTTTTTACGCCATTTATCCGGCACCTCGTTCAGCCGGGCGTACATCCCTTCCAGACTCTGAAACTCCGTCAGCAGCTGTGCGGCGCTTTTGGGTCCAATACCGGCGACACCCGGCACTTTAGAGCTGCTGATCCCCGCCAGCCCCCAGTAATCCGGCAGTTGCTCAGGCGATACGCCAAACTCGCTGGCAATGAACGGCGCGTCCAGCCAGCGTTTTTGAAAATAGTCGCGAATACGGATAGTGGGGGAGAGCAGCTGGCAGTAGCCTTTGTCGGTTGAAACGATAGTCGCCTGATGTCCGGCGCTCGCGACTTTAACCGCCAGCGTTGCGGCTAAATCGTCAGCCTCATTACCGTGGGCGCCCCAGCACGGAACGCCGCGCTGCTCAAAGGCCGCGCGGATAGCGGGCATTTCTGCGTGCAGATCGTCCGGCATCGGCGCACGCCCGGCTTTGTAGTCCGGCAGGCGCTGGTGCCGCCAGCCCGTGTTGCGGGCTTCGTCATCAAAAACCGCGACCGCATGGGTGGGTTCACTGTGGCGGATAAGCTGCTCCAGCGCGTGTAAACAGGTGTCCTTGCAGGGTGTGCCCTGTACCGCATGAATACGGCGAATCAGGTTAAGAGCATCGACGATAAGCAAATGAACGGCCACAGATAATCTCCCTTCTGTCTAATGGGTGAAGGGTAACACTGAGCGCAGCATGAAACTATGAATGGTGGGGAAAACAGGAAGAAGCCTCGCAAAACGAGGCTTCCTGAGAGGCTTAATCGCAGGTGACGATCTTCATCGCCAGGCCACCGCGGGAGGTTTCGCGGTATTTGGCGTTCATATCTTTGCCGGTTTCGTACATGGTTTCGATAACCTTGTCGAGGCAGACGCGCGGTTCGCTGGTACGACGCAGCGCCATACGGGCCGCGTTCACTGCTTTCACCGAGGCGATGGCGTTACGTTCGATGCATGGCACCTGGACCTGTCCGCCGACCGGATCGCAGGTCAGCCCCAGGTTATGTTCCATGCCGATTTCCGCCGCGATACAAACCTGCGCAGGGCTTGCGCCCAGCAATTCGGCCAGACCCGCCGCCGCCATAGAGCAGGCTACGCCCACTTCACCCTGACAGCCTACTTCCGCGCCAGAAATTGAGGCGTTCATCTTGTACAGTGAGCCAATCGCACTGGCGACCAGCAGGTAGCGTGCAAGTGAGTTTGCGTTCACTTCACGGATAAACTTGTCGTAATACGCCAGGACCGCCGGAACAATGCCGCACGCCCCGTTGGTTGGTGCGGTGACGACGCGGCCGCCCGCGGCGTTCTCTTCGTTCACCGCCAGCGCGAACATGTTGATCCAGTCGACGACGGCCATCGGATCGGTGGTGGTTTTGTCGGCGCTGACCAGCATGCGGCGCAGCGCAGCCGCACGACGCGGAACACGCAGTTTACCCGGCAGCACGCCTTCGGTGGTGATCCCGCGCTCAATGCCGCTGCGCATCACTTCCCAGACGTTAGCGAAGTGCTGTTCCAGTTCCTCTTTGCTGTGCAGGGCCAGCTCGTTTTTCATCATCAGGCCGGAGAGAGAAAGCCCTGTCTCCTGGCAGTGACGCTGTAAGTCGGCCGCGTTTTTGTAAGGGTACGGCACATCAACAGCAGAATTGGTGCTTTGACCAAAATGGTCCTCGTCGACGATAAACCCGCCGCCGATGGAGTAATACGTCTGGCTGTAAACCGCTTTGTCGCCGGCCAGCGCGGTAATGCGCATGCCATTCTCGTGCAACGACAGGTTATCCGCATGGAAATTCATGCAGTGATCAACCGGGAATTCAACCTCATGCTCGCCGTTCGCCAGCAGCAAACGACCGTGGGTGTTCACGTCCTGGATAAAGCCAGGTATTGCATCAATATCAACGGTATCCGGCAGATTACCCGCCAGCCCCATGATAATGGCAATATCGGTATGGTGGCCTTTACCGGTCAGGGAAAGGGAACCATATACATCGACAACCACGCGGGTGATGTCGTGCAAAATGCCGCGTGCAATCAAGTCATCCGTGAATTGTTTACCGGCTTTCATTGGTCCGACGGTGTGAGAGCTGGAAGGACCAATACCGATTTTGAAGATATCGAATACGCTAATCATGATGCGTCCATTGCTTCAGTCAGAGGGGAGAAGTGCGCCGTCCGCAGACGGCGCAGGAGGTATTAGCTGAACAGCGAGTAGAAAATAGCGGAGATGGCAATCAGGCCCATCACAACAACGAACACGTTGCTGATATGGCCGCTGTATTTGCGCATCGCAGGCACTTTCTGAATCGCGTACATCGGCATCAGGAACAGGATCATCGCGATAATCGGGCCGCCCAGGGTTTCAATCATGCCCAGAATGCTTGGGTTCAGGGTGGCTACCGCCCAGGTGGTCACCAGCATGAACAGTGCAGTGATTTTGTTCAGACGGTTGATTTCAATGGTCTTGCCTTTACCACGCAGAGATTTAATCACCATGCCGTTGAAGCCTTCACGTGCGCCCAGGTAGTGGCCCAGGAAGGATTTGGTGATGGCGATAATCGCGATGATCGGCGCCATCCACGCAATCAGCGGTGCGTTAAAGTGGTTTGCCAGGTAAGACAGAATAGAGATGTTCTGCTCTTTCGCCGCCGCCAGATCCGCCGGGGAGAGGCTCAGCACGCAGCTGAACACGAAGAACATTACGGTCAGTACCATCATGATGTGCGCGCGAGCCAGGATGCTGGAGCACTTCTTCTCTGCGCCATTGCCGTACTCTTCACGCTTCGCTACTGCGAAGGAAGAGATGATTGGCGAGTGGTTGAAGGAGAATACCATCACCGGGATCGCCAGCCACAGGGTCAGCATCAGACCGTTGCCGGTCGTGGATGCGCTGCTCAGAGACAGGGTTTCCAGCGCAGCGCCGTTCCACTGTGGGATCAGGTACAGAGCCAGCACCATCAGAGCCGCAACAAACGGGAACACCAGCACGCTCATCGCTTTCACAATCATCTGCTCGCCGAAGCGCACGATGGTCATCATACCGACGATCAGGATCAGGGACAGAATCGCACGCGGCGGCGGGGTCATCTGAAGCTGGTGCATCATAAAGCTTTCAACGGTGTTGGTGATAGCAACGCTGTACACCAGCAGAATCGGGTAAATCGCGAAGAAGTAGAGCAGGGTAATCAGCTTACCTGCGCCGACGCCGAAGTGTTCTTCAACGACTTCAGTGATGTCTTCGCCCGGATTTTTACCGGACAGCACGAAGCGGGTCAGGCCGCGGTGTGCAAAGAAGGTCATCGGGAAAGCGATGAGGGCCATGATGATCAGCGGGATCATACCGCCGACACCTGCGTTGATAGGAAGGAACAGTACACCAGCGCCGATTGCTGTGCCGTACAGGCCAAGCATCCACATGGTATCCGTTTTGCGCCAACCGCTTCGGGATTCAATCGAAGCAACGGTGCTGGTTTGAGTGGTTTCCATCTGTATCTCCTGGAGGAAGCAAATTGTCAGGTTTTTAGTCAAATCCGATGAAAAAGTGCCTGACGGTAATATGAAATTCGTTCAGTGACGGTTTTTTAATAATTTTTGCCCGTAACTATTGGCGGGCGGAAAGATACATTCTAGTTATGAATCTATCAGTGATCGCGATCCCAAATGCAATAATCCACTTGTGATGTGGGTATCTTTAGACCATTTATCTGTTAAAAAAACATCAAAGAGAATTTACGGGCGCGAAGGCTACCATTAACGACATGTTTTCGAAAAGGTCGACCCGCGAGATAGGTGTCTTTCGCTGTAAAGAAATGGGATTTTAGGATTTTCTGGCGGGTAATTTCGATTAAGGCTGATTATTTACGGTTTCAAAATCGAGGTAATCGTTTGCGCAGACGTCAGATTTGTTAATAACATTGAAGATCGCTATGAATTGCATCACTAATAAAAAAGCCGGATGACGATCCGGCTTGAGAGGAGAGAAATGTCGCTTTACTTGATGATTTCGTAACACGGAATATAGGCAGAGCCTGGAAGCTTCATGCGGTGCTGAGCGACAAAGCCCTGCAACATGTCATCCATGCGGCGCATCATCTCCGGGTCACCGTGGATCTTATACGGCCCGAACTCTTCAATTGCGCGGATCCCTACCTCTTTCACGTTCCCCGCCACGATGCCAGAGAAGGCGCGACGCAGGTCGGCAGCCAGCACTTCCACCGGCTGATCCGGATAGAGTTTGAGGTTCGCCATGTTCTCATGCGACGGCTCGAAGGGTATCTGAAGATCCGGTGCGATACGGATGGACCAGTTAAAACTGTAGGCATCCCCGGTATCACGACGATTCTCTTTCACCAGCGGCATCGCTTTTTTCATCTGACGGGCCACTTCTGCGGCATCGTCAATAATAATGCGGTAGTGACGGCGCGCATCTTCGCCCAACGTATGCACGATAAACTCGTCCAGCACGCGGAAGTAGTCGGCGCTCTCTTTCGGGCCGGTCAGGATCAGCGGCAGAACCTGATCTTTGTTAGCCGGGTTCATCAGGATCCCCAGCAGATAAAGCAGCTCTTCCGCCGTGCCTACGCCGCCCGGGAAGATGATGATGCCGTGCGCGATACGGACAAACGCCTCAAGACGTTTTTCGATATCCGGCATAATAATCAGTTCGTTAACCAGCGGGTTAGGCGGCTCAGCGGCGATGATCGATGGCTCGGTCATGCCGATAAAACGGCCTTCTTTATAGCGTTGCTGTGCGTGTCCTACTGCCGCGCCTTTCATCGGCGCTTCCATCGCGCCAGGACCGCAACCGGTACAGATATTCAGTTCGCGCAGGCCGAGCTGCGTCCCTACGCGGCGGGCATACAGGTATTCGGTTTCGTTAATGGAGTGACCGCCCCAGCAGACGACCATGTTCGGCGCTTCGCCCACGTGCAGGGCACGGGCGTTACGCAGAATGGAGAAGACCAGGTTGGTGATATGAACGGAACTTTCCAGGTCAAGATGCTGGAAACGTCCGGCATTGCTGATCTGTCCGTTAACAAACAGAATGTCGCGCAGCACGGCAAACAGGTTGGCCTGAAGTGAGCGAATAATACGCCCGTCGACAAAAGCGTCTTCCGGCGGGTTGATCACTTCGAGCTTCACCCCGCGCTCGCGGCGCAGCACGTTGATATCAAAACTTTCGAAGCGGGACAGCAGCTCTTTACTGTTGTCGGTCAGGCTTCCGGAGTTCAGTACGGCAAGTGAACAGTTACGAAACAGTTGATAAAGGTCGCTACTGGCGGTGCGTTTAAGCATGTCCACTTCCAGTTGCGACAACATATCCATAGAGCCAAGCGGGCTAATATGTGTAATCAAGTGAGCTCCTTATGGGACGATTATCGTCTTTCCCTGTTGATTACAATAGCCCTGGCTTATGACGTTTCACAACACTTCGGGCGGAATACCGCCCGCATATTGTGAAAATATTTATCTTACTGGCGCACAAGTCGTCCGGTGGCAGGCACAAAATCGGTATTGGTGCGCCACGGGTTGATATCCAGACCGCCGCGACGGGTGTAGCGGGCGTAAACGCTCAACTTTTCGGGCTGGCAGAAACGCTGGATGTCGTTGAAGATGCGCTCCACGCACTGCTCGTGGAATTCGTTGTGATGACGGAATGACACCAGGTAACGCAGCAGCTTTTCACGGTCAATCTGCGGGCCGCGGTACTGGATCTGTACCGAGCCCCAGTCCGGCTGATGGGTGATAAGGCAGTTGGATTTCAGCAGATGGCTAACCAGCGTCTCGTTGACCACTTTTCCGCCCGCCGCGTTTTCCAGGTAGTCGCTGCTAAATTCATAGCTTTCCACCTCAATGTCCTGATCGTCGATGCAGGTGCCGTGGAAATGGGCGATGGGCTGACCTTCCAGCTCATGCAGACGGTATAACGAGACGGTTACGTTCCCCTGCGCGCACGCGCTTAAATCACGTTCAAGCGTCTGTTGCACCTCGTCCCAGCTGTTAAATTTGGTCTGGTTAAAGCTGTTGAGATAGAGCTTAAAGCTCTTGGATTCGACCAGGTTTACGCTGGCGTAATCCAGCTCGACGTGGCCCACGGCCACCTGCGGCAGACCGCGCGCATTCAGCCAGGAGAGTTCGTACAGCGTCCAGATGTCGCCGCCGACAAACGGCAGCGCGTCAGCGTGCGGCCCGAGCGGATCGCGGTTCAGACTGCGCGGCACGCCCTGCAACAGGCTTGCATCGTAGGTGTCGCGGTAATCGGTCGATTTTCCCAGCGTTAAGCCCGTTAACGCCTGATGATTTTCGTAAGACATGTTTCATAGCCACTTTACAGGTACACTTATGGGCTGAGTTTATCCTGTCTTACAAGAAGAGAGAAATCGGTGGATATCGAAACTGCAAATGCCCTGACGTCCTTCACGACCCGCTATTGCGATGCCTGGCATGAAAAGCGGGGGACGTGGCCGCAAAGTACTGACTTATATGGCGTGCCGTCACCGTGCATTATCGCTTCGCAGGATGATTACGTTATCTGGCAACCGAAACCGTTCATGGGCGAGCAGAATGTAAATGCTGTTGAACGCGCGATGGACCTTGTGATACAACCTGCGCTTCATGCATTTTATACCACGCAGTTTGCCGGGGATATGACTGCATGTTTTGCAGGACAGCCGCTGACGCTGCTGCAAACCTGGAGCGAAGACGATCTGCAACGCGTTCAGGAAAACCTCATTGGTCACCTGGTCACGCAAAAACGGCTTAAGCTCTCTCCGACTCTCTTTATTGCGACGCTCGACAGTGAACTGGACGTCATTTCTGTCTGCAACCTGTCTGGCGAGGTCATTAAAGAGACGCTCGGCACCCGCAATCGCGACGTTCTCGCGCCTTCACTTGCGGATTTCCTTACCCGAATTGAGCCGCTTCTGTAATCCATGATGCTAGTGGGCGTGTGAGAGATCTCTTACACGCGCTGTGAGACATCGCCGAAACAATTAGCATTGTCTTAGGAATTTCAGATTAATATTAACTTCTCTTTCAATAAGTTAGTGGTTTTCTGAAAGGAAATCCCCCGTTTCGCCTGGCTTACATTGCTCACAAGGTGGGTTGTAAGACGAAGCAGAATAGCGGATTCTATCTGTGTCGACAGGATGCCGACACGAGAAACGAACATCAGGATGATGGCGTTTCTTACCAGGGACACGTCAGGATGACGCCGCAGGAAGGCTTCAGGATGAAGCAAAGTGGATCACGCAGGATGCGTAAGGGACACCTCCAGGAAGGAGAACGAGAGCCGGTCAGGATGGTCGGTGGGTCAGGATGGCCAGGACGTTTCAGGATGAAACCTACACATCAGGACGATGTGAGCAGGAAGCAAAAGGTAAAGGGATGACCAGGCCTTCGGGCATCAGGAAAAGTTGTCACGGATGAGCAGGGAGCACGTATTGTAGCTGGAATGCTGCGAAACGAACCGGGAGCACTGTTTTTACAGTGCTCCCTTTTTTATTTCTGTCTTCCGCAATGCTATGCTTCGCGCCATTCCGTTTTTCAGTTGAGGTATATATGTCGCATCATGACAGCGTTCGTGCGCAGTTGCACGCCATCGAAGCCCTTATGCGCCAGCATCAGCTGTGGCAGGATAACGCGCCGCAGCCAGACGCGTTCGCCAGCACCCAACCGTTTTGTCTGGATACGCTGGACCCGTTCGAGTGGCTCCAGTGGGTCTTAATTCCGCGTATGCACGCGCTGCTGGAAGGTGGCCACGCGTTGCCCGCGTCTTTTGCCGTCTCTCCCTATTACGAAATGGCGCTGGAAGCGACCCACCCGGCGCGTGCCATGATGCTGGTGGAGCTGGAGAAGCTGGATGCGCTTTTCGCCGGTGACGATGCATGACGCTTGAGATCCTTTATCAGGATGAGTGGTTAGTGGCGGTGAATAAACCGTCCGGCTGGCTGGTGCACCGTAGCTGGCTCGATCGCGATGAGAAAGTGGTGGTCATGCAAACCGTGCGCGATCAAATCGGTCAGCACGTTTTTACTGCCCATCGTCTCGATCGGCCAACCTCTGGTGTTCTGCTGATGGGGCTTTCCAGTGAGGCCGGGCGCCTGCTGGCGCAGCAGTTTGAACAGCACCAGATCCAGAAACGCTACCACGCCATCGTGCGTGGCTGGCTGATGGATTCCGCCACGCTTGATTATCCCCTGGTGGAGGAACTGGATAAAATCGCCGATAAATTTGCCCGCGAAGATAAAGGCCCGCAGCCAGCGGTGACCGACTATCGTGGTATGGCGACCACAGAACTGCCGGTGGCGACCAGCAAATTTCCGACCACGCGATACAGTCTGGTGGAGCTTTTGCCCAAAACCGGGCGCAAGCACCAGCTTCGCCGTCACCTTGCACATCTGCGCCACCCCATTATCGGCGACAGCAAGCACGGCGATCTGCGCCAGAACCGCAGCGCGGCCGAGCACTTTGGCTGTAACCGGCTGATGCTGCACGCCAGCGAGCTACGCCTGACGCACCCGTTTACCGGCGAACCGCTGACTATTCGCGCGGGGCTGGACAAGGTCTGGATGCAGGCGCTGTCACAGTTTGGCTGGCTGGGACAACTCCCCGAAAATGAAAGGGTTGAGTTTGCCGCAGGCAACGTTCAGGATGAACAGCAAGCGCAATAATTACGGGAGCAAAGCATGGCTGAAGTAGGCATTTTTGTCGGGACAATGTACGGCAACTCGCTGCTGGTGGCGGAGGAAGCGGAAGCAATCCTCGTAAACCAGGGCCATAAAGCAACGGTTTATGAAGATCCGGAGCTGGCGGACTGGGAAAAGTATAAAGATAAATACATCCTGGTGGTGACCTCCACCACCGGGCAGGGCGATCTACCGGACAGCATCGTCCCGCTTTTCCAGGGCATTAAAGACCAGCTTGGCTATCAGCCAGATGTTCACTATGGCATCATTGCCCTCGGCGATAGCTCTTACGCCAATTTCTGCGGCGGCGGTAAGCAGTTCGACGCGCTGTTGCAGGAACAGAGCGCTCAGCGCGTCGGAGAGATGTTGCTGATTGATGCAGGTGAACACCCTGAGCCAGAAAGCGAGTCAAATCCCTGGGTTGAACACTGGGCCACGCTCCTGAACTAACCCTGTACTAAACGAACGCCAGGCCGGGTAAGGCGAAGCCGCCACCCGGCAACGAAGCCGCACCCTATCCTCAATTCCGTGAAGTATCTTCCACCACTTTGGGCTTATGCCCCAAACCACGTTCCCCACGCCCGTCAATGTTGTGTTCCTGCACGGTGAGAGAACCGGTCACTCCTTCATATACTTTTCCCGTCACTATAAAACGGCTTCTGGCCGTACCAAAACCAAACACAAATCTCTCATTCTGATTACCCTACAGGTGCTGTACAGAATGAACCAGGCGAAAGCTATGTTTCAGGAGTGCAACAATGAGTACATTAAGCCACGCGGCGAGCAGCGCTGAGAAGCGCACCAACGCCCGCTACTGGATAGTGGTGATGCTGTTTATCGTCACCTCTTTCAACTACGGCGACCGTGCCACGTTATCCATTGCCGGCTCTGAGATGGCAAAGGACATCGGACTTGATCCGGTGGGTATGGGGTATGTTTTCTCCGCATTTTCATGGGCCTACGTAATCGGCCAAATCCCTGGCGGCTGGCTGCTGGACCGCTTTGGCTCAAAACGGGTCTATTTCTGGTCCATTTTCATCTGGTCGATGTTTACCCTGTTACAGGGCTTCGTGGATATCTTTAGCGGCTTCGGCATTATCATTGCGCTCTTTACCCTCCGCTTCCTGGTGGGCTTAGCGGAAGCGCCATCGTTCCCTGGCAACAGCCGTATTGTGGCCGCCTGGTTCCCGGCGCAGGAGAGGGGAACGGCGGTAGCGATCTTTAACTCGGCGCAATACTTTGCGACGGTTATTTTCGCGCCAATCATGGGCTGGCTGACGCATGAGGTGGGCTGGTCACACGTCTTCTTCTTCATGGGCGGGCTGGGGATCGTCATCAGCTTCATCTGGCTGAAAGTGATCCACGAACCAAACCAGCATCCGGGCGTGAACAAGAAAGAGCTGGACTACATTGCTGAAGGCGGGGCGCTGATCAACATGGATCAGAAAACCCAGAAAGCTAAGGTCCCGTTCAGCCAGAAATGGGGGCAGATCAAACAACTCGTCGGCTCACGAATGATGATCGGTATCTATCTCGGCCAGTATTGCATTAACGCCTTAACCTACTTCTTCATCACCTGGTTCCCGGTTTACCTGGTGCAGGCGCGTGGGATGTCGATTCTGAAGGCGGGGTTTGTCGCCTCCGTGCCGGCCATCTGCGGCTTCGTGGGTGGGGTGCTTGGCGGGGTCATCTCCGACTGGTTGATGCGTCGTACCGGTTCGCTGAATATTGCGCGTAAAACGCCAATCGTGCTCGGCATGCTGCTCTCCATGACCATGGTGTTCTGTAACTACGTCAGCGCGGAGTGGATGATTATCGGCTTTATGGCGATGGCCTTCTTCGGTAAAGGCATTGGCGCACTGGGCTGGGCGGTGATGGCAGATACCGCGCCGAAAGAGATCAGCGGCCTGAGCGGCGGTCTGTTCAACATGTTTGGCAACATTTCCGGCATTGTCACCCCAATCGCTATCGGTTACATCGTCGGCACCACCGGCTCCTTCAATGGTGCGCTGATTTATGTAGGCGTCCATGCGCTGGTGGCGGTACTCAGTTACCTGGTGCTGGTGGGTGACATCAAACGAATCGAACTGAAACCTGTTGGGGAGCGCGGATGATGACAACGCAATCAAGCCCGATCGTGACGGAGATGAAGGTCATCCCGGTGGCGGGGCAGGACAGCATGCTGCTCAACATTGGTGGCGCGCATAACGCCTGGTTCACCCGCAACATTGTGGTGCTGACCGACAGCGCAGGGAACACCGGCGTCGGGGAAGCGCCTGGCGGAGAGGTGATTTACCAGACGCTGGTCGACGCCATCCCGCAGGTGGTTGGGCAGGAGGTCGCCCGTCTCAACAAGGTGGTTCAGCGGGTTCATAAGGGCAACCAGTCGGCGGATTTTGATACCTTCGGCAAAGGTGCCTGGACGTTTGAACTGCGCGTTAACGCGGTGGCGGCGCTGGAGGCGGCTCTCCTCGATTTACTGGGCAAGGCGCTGAACGTGCCGGTCTGCGAACTGCTGGGGCCAGGCAAACAGCGTGATGCGGTAACGGTGCTGGGCTATCTGTTCTACGTTGGCGACCGGACTAAAACCGATCTGCCGTATCTGGAACGCTCGCCGGGTACCCACGAGTGGTATCACCTGCGTCATCAGGAGGCGCTCTCTGGCGAGGCGGTGGTACGCCTGGCAGAGGCGGCGCAGGATCGCTACGGCTTTAAAGACTTCAAGCTGAAAGGCGGCGTTCTGCCGGGCGAGCAGGAGATTGACAGCGTGCGCGCGTTGAAAAAACGCTTCCCGGAGGCACGCATCACCGTCGATCCGAACGGCGCCTGGCTGCTGGATGAAGCTATCGCGCTGTGCAAAGGGCTGGGCGACGTGCTGACCTACGCGGAAGATCCGTGCGGTGCCGAGCAGGGCTTTTCTGGCCGCGAGGTGATGGCCGAATTCCGCCGCGCTACCGGGGTGCCGGTTGCGACCAACATGATTGCCACCAACTGGCGCGAAATGGGCCATGCGGTGATGCTGAATGCGGTGGACATACCGCTTGCGGACCCGCACTTCTGGACCCTTTCCGGCGCGGTGCGCGTGGCGCAGCTGTGCGATGACTGGGGCCTCACCTGGGGCTGCCACTCCAATAATCATTTCGACATTTCGCTGGCGATGTTTACCCACGTTGGCGCGGCGGCGCCGGGCAACCCGACCGCCATCGATACGCACTGGATCTGGCAGGAAGGCGAAGCGCGCCTGACCAAAAATCCACTTGAAATCAAAAACGGCACAATTGCTGTGCCGGATGCGCCGGGGCTGGGCGTGGAGCTTGACTGGGATCAGATCCACAAGGCGCATGAAGCGTATAAAAAACTGCCGGGCGGCGCGCGCAACGACGCAGGCCCGATGCAGTACCTTATCCCCGGCTGGACATTTGACCGTAAGCGCCCTGTATTTGGACGTCACTGATAAAAGGATCGAACGATGAGCACATTTTCTACCCCTGTAGTTACCTCCATGCAGATCATTCCTGTCGCGGGACATGACAGCATGCTGATGAACCTGAGCGGCGCCCATGCGCCGTTCTTCACCCGTAATATTGTGGTGATCAAGGACAACTCAGGGCATACCGGTGTCGGTGAAATCCCGGGCGGGGAGAAGATCCGTAAAACGCTGGAGGACGCCATTCCGCTGGTGGTGGGTAAGACGCTGGGCGAGTACAAAAATGTGCTGACTCGCGTGCGCACGACCTTTGCCGATCGTGATGCGGGTGGCCGTGGTCTGCAAACGTTTGATCTGCGCACCACTATCCATGTGGTCACGGGCATTGAAGCCGCAATGCTGGATCTGCTGGGCCAGCATCTGGGCGTCAATGTCGCCTCCCTGCTGGGCGACGGCCAACAGCGCAGCGAAGTGGAAATGCTCGGCTACCTGTTCTTTATCGGCAACCGCAAACTCACCCCGCTGCCGTACCAGAGCCAGCCGGACGAAAAATGCGACTGGTATCGTGTGCGTCACGATGAAGCGATGACCCCGGACGCGGTGGTGCGCCTGGCGGAAGCCGCGTATGAAAAATATGGCTTTAATGACTTCAAGCTGAAAGGCGGCGTACTGGCGGGTGAAGAAGAAGCTGAGGCGATCGCCGCGCTGGCGAAGCGCTTCCCGCAGGCGCGCGTCACGCTGGATCCGAACGGTGCCTGGTCGCTTGATGAGGCGATCAAAATCGGTAAGCAGCTTAAAGGCGTGCTGGCCTACGCGGAAGATCCGTGCGGCGCCGAGCAGGGGTTCTCCGGACGTGAAGTAATGGCGGAGTTCCGTCGCGCCACCGGGCTGCCAACCGCCACCAACATGATCGCGACCGACTGGCGTCAGATGGGGCACACGCTCTCGCTGCAATCGGTGGACATTCCGCTGGCAGACCCGCACTTCTGGACGATGCAGGGCTCGGTTCGCGTGGCGCAGATGTGCCATGAGTTCGGCCTGACCTGGGGCTCCCACTCCAACAACCACTTCGACATCTCGCTGGCGATGTTCACCCACGTGGCGGCCGCTGCGCCGGGCAACATTACCGCCATCGACACCCACTGGATCTGGCAGGAGGGCAACCAGCGCCTGACCAAACAGCCGTTTGAAATCAAAGGCGGCATGGTGCAAGTTCCTGCTACGCCGGGGCTGGGCGTTGAGCTGGATATGGACCAGGTCATGAAAGCGCATGAGCTTTACCAGAAACACGGCCTGGGCGCGCGTGATGACGCGCTGGCGATGCAATACCTGATCCCAGAGTGGAGATTCGACAATAAACGTCCGTGCATGGTACGATAAGCTCATTGGGACCGCTCCCATGAGTGGTCCCTTACGTGGTGTATGCTTAACGTAACTAACATGCGTAAGGATGGCTTATGAAAATTGTTATCGCTCCGGACTCGTATAAGGAAAGCTTGAGCGCGCTGGAGGTGGCGACAGCGATAGAGGTCGGTTTTCGCGAAATTTTCCCGTCAGCGGACTATGTCAAATTACCGGTTGCCGATGGTGGTGAAGGGACGGTGGAAGCGATGGTGGCAGCCACGCATGGGCGTCTTGTCCATGTTCCTGTTACCGGGCCTTTGGGTGAACGCGTGGAAGGGTTTTTCGGGTTATCCGGAGACGGGAAAAGCGCCTTTATCGAGATGGCGGCAGCGAGCGGTCTGGAGCTTGTTGCTCCTGCAAAGCGTAACCCGTTAATCACCACCTCCTGGGGAACCGGGGAACTGATCCGTCATGCGCTGGATGCGGGCGTTAAGCATATCATTATTGGCATTGGAGGCAGCGCGACCAATGACGGTGGCGCAGGCATGGTGCAGGCGCTGGGCGTAAAACTGCTGGATGCGAAAGCGCAGCCCGTTGGGCCGGGCGGCGGCGAACTGGCAAGCCTTGCGCATATCGATCTTAGCGGGCTGGATAAGCGGCTGGCAGCCTGTCGAATTGAAGTGGCCTGCGATGTAACCAACCCCCTGATCGGCGAGACTGGCGCTTCTGCGGTATTTGGTCCGCAGAAAGGGGCGACGCCGGAGATGGTCAGGACGCTGGACAACGCGCTTGCGCATTACGCAAAAATTATCGCCCGGGATATGGATATTGACGTCTTAAACCTGGCGGGCGGCGGTGCGGCTGGCGGAATGGGGGCGGCGCTGTATGCATTTTGCGGCGCACAGCTCCGTCAGGGGATTGAGATTGTCACCGATGCCCTGCATCTCGATGAACAGGTCGCGGACGCCGATCTGGTGATCACGGGCGAAGGGCGTATCGACAGCCAGACGATCCACGGAAAAGTGCCCGTTGGCGTGGCGAGAGTCGCGAAACGCTATAACAAGCCGGTTATTGGCATTGCCGGCAGCCTGACGGCGGATGTTGGCGTGGTGCATGAGCACGGACTGGATGCCGTATTCAGCGTGATTTACACCATCTGCTCGCTGGAGGATGCGCTGGAAAATGCGCAACAGAATGTACAGATGGCCGCAAGGAATATTGCGGCGGTGATAAAGATGGGGCAGGGGATGTCGCGTTAACGTTCGTGCTCCTGTAGGCCCGGTAAGCGAAGCGCCACCGGGCTTTGGTCTTAGCTCCCCAACACCTTCATTGCTTCCCGCGTCACGTTGTCCATCTCGTCCAGCAGCTCCAGGAACTCCGGTTCGAGATCGGATTCTGGCGTACCCGCGCGGAGCTGCTGTTCAAGCAACTGGCAGAGATTTTTCAACCGCGGTACGCCGCTGTAGCCGCAGCTGCCATGCAGTTTATGAATGGCTTCCAGCAGTCCTTCGGGGTTTTCACCCACCAGCTGTTCTTCAACCTTGTTACGGATCTCAGGCAGGAAGTCCACCAGCATTTGCAGCATATCGCGGGCCAGATCGGGTTTGCCTGCCGCCTGGCGCAGCGCCAGTTGCCAGTCAAACGTGGCATTCTGGTTAACGCTGATCTCCGGCGATTCAGCTGTAATGGTGTATGTCCCGCCAATGTGCCCCGGCTTGTAGCGCAGCAGCAGGCTGTGCAGCTTCTCTTCGTCGATCGGTTTCGCCAGATAATCGTTCATGCCCGCACCCAGCAGTTTCTCCTTTTGCCCCGCCATCGCGTGCGCCGTCACGGCAATCACCGGCGTCTGCTGCTGGTGCGGAAGCTGGCGAATCAACTCGCAGGCGCGGATGCCATCCATGCCCGGCATCTGAATATCCATCAGGATCAGGTCGAACTGCATCTGTTTGGCTTGTTCCACGGCTTCGGCGCCGCTGGTACACAGCTCAACATGCTGAACCTGATCCTCAAGCAGCACGCCAATCAGCTTCAGGTTCGCCGGGTTATCGTCCACGGCCATCACCGTCATCGGCAGCTTATGTTCGTCATTTTCCAGCGGCAGGGACTGATGCGTCAGACGGCAATATTCGGTCAACGCAGGTAACAGCCGTGTGGCGGTGAGGGGTTTCAGCAGACACGCCGCCGCTCCGTCGTTTTTCAGCTCTTCGGCGTTGATTTGGGCGTGGCACGGCAGCGCCAGCAGCAGGTAGTCCGTCATTGAGGCCGCCTTCGCCAGGCGTTCCTGCTGCATGGTCAGTTCTCCGGTAAACGTCACCGGAATCCCCAACAACAGGATATCGTAATGATCGTTCGCCAGCGCGGAGAAGGTCGGGCTGTAGATGACCTCCAGCGGCGTGCTGCTTAATACATCAAGCGTACACTGCGCTGCCGCGGCGTTCGGTTCCACATAGGCCAGACGCATCCCCTTCAGGCACCCGGTGACCGGGCCGTCGGTCTGCACGTTCGGGTTAAGATCAAGGTTGATATGGAACCAGAAGGTTGAGCCCCGGTTAGGCTGGCTGTGGAAGGAGATATCGCCTCCCATCTCTTTCACCAGCTTTTGGGTGATCACCAGCCCCAGGCCCGTTCCGCCGTGACGACGGGAAATGCTCGCATCGGCCTGGCGGAAAGCCTGGAACAGACGCGTCTGATCGCGCTCCGGAATACCGATGCCGGTATCCCGGATCTGCACTTCAATCTGGACTTTGTTATTACTGAGCGCCCTTTTTTCGACCAGAATGTCGATGTTGCCGCTCTCGGTGAACTTAATCGCGTTGCCCACCAGATTGGTAATGACCTGTTGCAGGCGCAGCGGGTCGCCAATGACGTTATCCGGCACATCATTTTTAATATTGAGCGTCAGTTCCAGACCCTTATCATGCGATGAGTGGGCAAGAAGCGTGACCACGTCATCCAGCGTGCTGCGCAGCGGGAAGGGAATACTCTCCAGAATCAGCTTGCCCGCTTCCAGCTTCGAGAAGTCCAGTACGTCGTTAATAATGGTCAGCAGGTTATTGGCTGAGCGTTCAATGGTATGCAGATGGTCACGCTGGGTCGGGTTCAGCTCGCTTTTGAGCGTCAGACGGGTAAAGCCAATCACCCCGTTCAGCGGCGTGCGCAGCTCGTGCGACATGTTCGCCAGGAATTCAGACTTAATACGCGCCGCCTCCTGAGCACGTTTTTTCGCCAGATCCAGCTCCACGTTCTGGATCTCCATCTGCTCCAGCGTTTCGCGCAGGTCAGAGGTGGCCTGGTCAACGTTGTGCTGCATCTCTTCGTGATAAGCCGCCAGCGACATCGCCATTGAGTTGATGCCGTTTTTCAGCATATCCAGCTCGCCGAGCATAAAGCCTTCCACGCGGCTGTCGAGCTGACCCCGGCGGATCCGGTCAACGGTATTCACCATGTTGCGGATAGGCCCCGTGACGTCGCGCATCAGTCGCCAGCCGAAGATCAGCGCGATGCCAATACAGAACAGCATCATCACGCCGGAGATGAAAATTTCTTTGTACTGCTGGAGCCGCACCGACTTGAGATCCAGCTCCAGCGCCACATATCCAAGCATATTATTGCTGGACTTCGCATCGGACTGGGCAGATTCGTCGGGTGAATAGCTTTCGGAGATAATCGGCGTGCGCAGGATCATGATATCGCCTCGCCGCAACACCGTAAGATGACGCGGGAAGGGGGTACCATCCGGGATTTTCAGCGACGTGGGATCCAGATGGAAATTCGAGGTGACGAACAGACGGTTATGCTCATCATAAACGGAAATGGCGCGTACGATCTCTGAATGACGGCGGTGCAATACGCTGATTAACTGACCAATGGATTCACGGTTTTGCAGGTTCATGCCGTACTCGCTGGAGACGGCCAGCGGTTCGATAATACTGGCCCCGGCATCTTCAAGCTGTCTCTGCAAATCGTTATAGCGATGCACTACAAAGAAAATGCTCAGCAGCAAACCGATGAGAACGGTAGGAGCGAGGATCAAAATCATCATGCGCGCGCGCAGGCTGTAGTTGGTCATGGAGTTCCGTTATGGGACAATCAGGCTAATTATGTTTATTTGAGAACAATCTTGGCGATGGCGCAATTCTACTCTGCAAAACGACGCGTGACGACGCGTCAGATCATAACTGTTGAAGCCTCTGACCTCGATCCTTTTGGACAGGGGGTGGCGCGTCACAAGGGTAAAACACTGTTTATCACAGGTTTGCTGCCAGGAGAACGTGCAAATATTACGCTGACGGAAGACAAACGTCAGTATGCGCGCGGTCAGGTCAAGCGCCGTCTTAATGATAGCCCGGAGCGCGTGACGCCTCGCTGCCCCCATTTTGGCGTCTGCGGTGGCTGCCAGCAACAGCATGCCAGCACTGAATTACAGCAAAAAAGTAAAAGCAGCGCGCTGGCCCGCCTGGTCGGGCACGACGTGAATGACATCATTGCCGATCGGCCCTGGGGCTACCGTCGCCGCGCTCGCCTGAGCCTCAGCTACCAGCCCAAAACCGAGCGGCTGGAGATGGGGTTTCGCAAAGCCAGCTCCAGCGATATCGTCTCTGTCACGCAGTGCCCTGTTTTGGTGCCCCATCTTGAGGCATTGCTCCCGGACGTGCACCACTGTCTTGCATCGCTGGATGGCGTGCGTTCGCTCGGCCATGTCGAACTGGTGTTGGCCAACAGTGGCCCGCTGATGGTGCTGCGCCACACCGCGCCGCTGTCAAAGGCGGATCGCGAAAAACTGGAACGCTTTTCGCATTCTCATGAGCTTGCGCTTTTCCTCGCGCCGCAAAGCGAGATACTTGAGCAGGTCAGCGGAGAAGCGCCCTGGTATGCGTCAGACGGGCTACGCTTAACGTTCAGCCCGCGGGATTTTATCCAGGTCAACGACGGCGTGAACCAACAGATGGTGGCGAATGCGCTGGAATGGCTCGACGTACAGCCCACTGACCGGGTGCTCGATCTGTTCTGCGGCATGGGGAACTTTACCCTGCCGCTGGCCCGCAGAGCAGCAAGCGTGGTCGGAGTGGAAGGCGTTGAGGCGCTGGTGGCGAAAGGCCAGGAGAACGCCCAACAGAACGGTTTGCAAAATGTGACATTCTTTCATCAAAATCTTGAGGATGATGTCACTCAGCAACCGTGGGCTAAGCAGGGCTTTGATAAGATCCTGCTCGATCCGGCGCGCGCAGGTGCGCCAGGCGTGATGCAGCATATAATTAAACTCGCGCCTGAACGCGTGGTCTATGTTTCCTGTAACCCGGCGACGCTTGCCCGTGACAGCGAAGCATTATTGAGCGGGGGTTACCAGATTCGGCGTCTGGCAATGCTGGACATGTTCCCGCACACTGGTCATCTGGAATCGATGGTGTTGTTCGAGCACATCTAATGAGTTTGGCTTGTCGACTTCGACAGGCCCTTGTCCCTAAAGGAGAGGACGATGGTTGCGGTAAGAAGTGCACATTTAAATAAAGCTGGTGAGTTTGACCCTCAAAAATGGATCGCAAGTCTGGGGATTTCCAGCCAGCAGTCGTGTGAACGCTTAACCGAAACCTGGGCCTATTGTTTACGCACAACGCAGGGGCATCCGGACGCTGAACTGCTGTTGTGGCGCGGCGTGGAGATGGTTGAAATTCTCTCCATGCTGAACATGGACATCGAAACGCTACAGGCCGCACTGCTGTTCCCCCTGGCGGACGCCGACGTGGTGACGGAAGACGTCCTGCGTGAAAGCGTCGGCCAGTCCGTCGTGGCGCTCATCCACGGCGTGCGTGATATGGCAGCCATTCGTCAGCTTAAAGCCGCGCAAACTGACTCTGTCTCTTCCGAGCAGGTGGATAACGTTCGTCGTATGCTGCTGGCGATGGTAGATGATTTCCGCTGCGTGGTGATCAAGCTGGCCGAACGGGTTGCCCATCTGCGTGAAGTAAAGGATGCGCCGGAAGACGAGCGCGTCCTGGCCGCCAAAGAGTGTACGAATATCTATGCGCCGCTGGCGAACCGTCTGGGTATCGGGCAACTGAAGTGGGAGCTGGAAGATTACTGCTTCCGCTACCTGCATCCGGCGGAATACAAACGCATTGCAAAATTGCTGCACGAACGCCGCATTGACCGCGAGCACTATATCGAGGAATTTGTCAGCGGGCTGCGCCAGTCGATGAAAGAGGAGAATGTGCGCGCCGAGGTCTACGGGCGTCCAAAGCACATCTACAGCATCTGGCGCAAAATGCAGAAGAAACACCTCGCCTTTGACGAGCTGTTTGACGTGCGCGCGGTGCGTATCGTGGCGGAGCGTCTTCAGGACTGCTATGCCGCGCTGGGGATAGTGCATACTCATTTCCGCCATCTGCCGGATGAGTTCGATGACTACGTCGCGAACCCGAAACCGAATGGCTATCAGTCTATCCATACCGTGGTGCTCGGCCCTGGCGGCAAAACGGTGGAAATTCAGATCCGTACCAAACAGATGCACGAAGACGCCGAGCTGGGCGTGGCGGCGCACTGGAAATACAAAGAGGGTACCTCCGGTGGCGGTCGCTCCGGTCACGAGGACCGTATCGCCTGGCTGCGTAAGCTGATTGCGTGGCAGGAAGAGATGGCCGACTCCGGCGAAATGCTCGACGAAGTGCGCAGTCAGGTCTTCGACGATCGCGTCTACGTCTTTACCCCGAAAGGGGACGTGGTTGATTTGCCGGCAGGCTCCACGCCGCTCGATTTCGCCTACCACATCCACAGCGATGTGGGGCACCGTTGCATCGGGGCGAAGATCGGCGGACGTATCGTACCGTTTACCTACCAGCTACAGATGGGCGATCAGATTGAAATCATCACCCAGAAGCAGCCAAACCCAAGCCGCGACTGGCTGAACCCAAACCTCGGTTACGTTACCACCAGCCGTGGGCGCTCAAAAATTCACGCATGGTTCCGCAAGCAGGATCGTGACAAGAACATCCTTGCCGGTCGCCAGATCCTGGACGACGAGCTGGAACATATTGGCATTAGCCTGAAAGAAGCGGAGAAGTTCCTGCTGCCGCGCTACAACTTCAACGAGCTCGACGAACTGTTAGCGGCGATTGGCGGCGGTGATATCCGCCTGAACCAGATGGTGAACTTCCTGCAAGCGCAGTTCAACAAGCCAAGCGCGGCAGAGCAGGATGCGGCAGCCCTGAAACAGCTCCAGCAGAAAACCTATGCTCCGCAGCAGCGCAGCAAGGACAATGGCCGCGTGGTGGTTGAAGGGGTGGGTAACCTGATGCACCACATTGCCCGCTGCTGCCAGCCGATCCCGGGAGATGATATTGTCGGCTTTATCACCCAGGGGCGCGGGATCTCGATTCACCGCTCCGACTGCGACCAGCTTGCAGAGCTGCAATCGCATGCGCCGGAACGTATCGTGGAAGCCGTCTGGGGGGAGAGCTACTCGGCGGGTTACTCGCTGGTGGTGCGCGTCACTGCCAACGACCGCAGCGGCCTGCTGCGCGACATCACCACCATTCTCGCCAACGAGAAGGTCAACGTGCTGGGCGTTGCCAGCCGCAGCGATACCCGCGAGCAGCTTGCCACCATCGATATGACTATCGAAATCTATAACCTTCAGGTGCTGGGCCGCGTACTCGGCAAACTGAACCAGGTGCCGGATGTGATTGACGCGCGTCGTCTGCACGGCGGCTAAACATCCTCTTCTGTAGGCCGGGTAAGGCAACGCCGCCACCCGGCTCAGGCATTTAATGGAATCTGTTATGACTCAAATCGACCGCCTGCTCGGCATCATGAAACGCCTGCGCGACCCGGAAAACGGCTGCCCGTGGGATAAAGAGCAGACTTTCGCCACCATTGCGCCTTACACGCTGGAAGAGACCTACGAAGTGCTGGACGCCATTTCGCGAGAGGATTTCGACGATCTGCGCGGTGAGCTGGGCGACCTGCTGTTCCAGGTGGTGTTCTACGCGCAGATGGCGCAGGAAGAGGGGCGCTTTAACTTTGACGATATCTGCGCCGCTATCAGCGACAAGCTGGAGCGTCGTCATCCGCATATCTTTGGTGATGCCTCCGCAGGTAACAGTGTGGAAGTGCTGGCGCGCTGGGAGCAGATAAAAAGCGCTGAACGCGCTGAAAAATCCCAGCACTCGGCGCTGGACGACATTCCCCTGAACCTTCCCGCGCTGATGCGCGCGCACAAAATTCAAAAGCGCTGCTCGGCGGTAGGGTTTGACTGGACCTCTCTCGGCCCGGTGCTGGAAAAAGTACACGAAGAGATCGACGAAGTGATGCATGAAGCGCAGCAGGCCGTTGTGGATGAAGCAAAGCTGGAAGAGGAGATGGGCGATCTGCTGTTTGCAACCGTCAACCTTTCACGCCACCTCGGTGTAAAAGCGGAAACCGCCCTGCAAAAAGCGAACATTAAATTCGAACGACGCTTTCGCGAAGTTGAGCGGATTGTGGCCTCGCGCGGCCTGGAAATGAGCGGGATTGACCTCGACGCGATGGAAGAAGTCTGGCAGGAAGTAAAACGCCAGGAACATGATCTCTAACGAGATTTTGCGATCAAGCGCAATTTGTGTGATTTTTTAAATGACAAGCGCTTGATTTGCGTCAAAAACATTTACCCAAAAGGGGCTATTTTCTCACTCCTTATGTTTGTCATGGCCTGGAATGGAGACGGAGAATGAAAGTTTGTGGCGCTCGTCGTGTTCGGGTATACTACTTTCCCGTCCTGGTTATTCCATCGTTTCACCCTAACTTCTCAGGTTCAGCATGACAACGAACTATATTTTTGTGACCGGCGGGGTCGTATCCTCTCTGGGTAAAGGCATTGCCGCAGCCTCCCTCGCAGCCATTCTTGAAGCCCGTGGCCTCAATGTGACCATGATGAAACTGGATCCGTACATCAACGTCGATCCTGGCACCATGAGCCCAACCCAACACGGGGAAGTGTTCGTTACTGAAGACGGCGCTGAAACCGATCTGGATCTTGGCCACTACGAGCGTTTCATCCGTACCAAAATGACCCGTCGTAACAACTTTACGACTGGTCGTATCTACTCTGACGTTCTGCGTAAAGAGCGCCGTGGTGACTACCTGGGCGCGACCGTGCAGGTCATCCCACACATCACTAACGCCATTAAAGAGCGTGTCCTTGCCGGTGGCGAAGGGCATGACGTTGTGCTGGTTGAAATCGGCGGTACCGTGGGGGATATCGAATCCCTGCCATTCCTCGAAGCGATTCGTCAGCTGGCGGTAGATATTGGTCGTGAGCACGCGCTGTTCATGCACCTGACGCTGGTGCCTTACATGGCGGCAGCAGGTGAAGTGAAAACCAAACCGACTCAGCACTCTGTTAAAGAGCTGCTCTCCATCGGTATTCAGCCTGACATCCTGGTTTGCCGTTCCGATCGCGCGATTCCGGCGAACGAACGTGCGAAAATTGCATTGTTCTGTAACGTGCCTGAAAAAGCCGTTATTTCAATGAAAGATGTCGATTCCATTTATAAAATTCCGGGCCTGTTGAAATCACAGGGTCTGGACGATTATATTTGTAAACGATTCAGCTTGAACTGTCCGGAAGCTAACCTGTCTGAATGGGAGCAGGTGATTTACGAAGAAGCTAATCCGGGCGGCGAAGTGACTATCGGTATGGTCGGCAAGTACATCGAACTGCCAGATGCCTATAAGTCAGTTATCGAAGCGCTGAAACACGGTGGTCTGAAGAATCGCGTCTCTGTGAACATCAAGCTGATTGATTCGCAGGATGTGGAGACGCGCGGCGTCGAAATCCTCAAAGATCTGGATGCGATTCTCATCCCTGGCGGCTTCGGCTACCGTGGTGTTGAAGGCAAGATCGCCACTGCACGCTATGCGCGTGAAAACAATATTCCATACCTCGGTATCTGCCTGGGTATGCAGGTTGCGCTGATTGAATTTGCGCGCAACGTAGCGGGAATGGAAAACGCGAACTCTACGGAATTTGTGCCAGACTGTAAGTACCCTGTTGTGGCGCTGATTACGGAATGGCGCGACGAAGACGGTAACGTCGAAGTCCGTACCGAGAAGAGCGATCTGGGTGGCACCATGCGTCTTGGCGCACAGGCCTGCCAGCTGTCCGACGATAGCGTGGTACGCAAGCTGTACGGCGAGCCGGTCATCACCGAGCGCCATCGTCACCGCTATGAAGTCAACAACATGTTGTTGAAACAAATTGAAGCTGCGGGTCTGCGTGTTGCGGGCCGTTCCGGGGATGATCAGTTAGTCGAGATCATCGAAGTGCCTAACCATCCGTGGTTCGTGGCCTGCCAATTCCACCCGGAATTTACTTCAACGCCGCGTGACGGGCATCCGCTGTTTGCAGGCTTCGTGAAAGCCGCCAGCGAGTACCAGAAGCGTCAGGCGAAGTAAAAAAAGTTAGAACGGCAACGCGTACCTTTGGTACGCGTTGTTTGTCTGGAGTTTTAGTTTAACTTGTACTGAGGAAAATCTAATGTCCAAAATCGTTAAAGTCATCGGTCGTGAAATCATCGACTCCCGTGGTAACCCGACCGTTGAAGCTGAAGTTCATCTGGAAGGTGGTTTCGTCGGTATGGCAGCGGCTCCATCAGGTGCTTCTACAGGTTCCCGCGAAGCGCTGGAACTGCGTGATGGCGACAAATCCCGTTTCATGGGCAAAGGCGTACTGAAAGCGGTTGGCGCTGTTAACGGTCCTATTGCTCAGGCTATCGTTGGCAAAGATGCTAAAGATCAGGCTGGCATCGACAAGATCATGATCGATCTGGACGGTACTGAAAACAAATCTAACTTCGGTGCGAACGCAATCCTGGCGGTTTCCCTGGCGAACGCCAAAGCGGCAGCAGCAGCTAAGGGCATGCCACTGTTCGAGCACATCGCTGAACTGAACGGCACCCCAGGCAAATACTCTATGCCTGTACCAATGATGAACATCATCAACGGTGGTGAGCACGCAGACAACAACGTTGATATTCAGGAATTCATGATTCAGCCAGTTGGCGCGAAAACCCTGAAAGAAGCGGTACGTATGGGTTCTGAAGTGTTCCACAACCTGGCTAAAGTTCTGAAAGCTAAAGGTATGAACACGGCTGTTGGTGACGAAGGCGGCTACGCGCCAAACCTGGGTTCTAACGCAGAAGCACTGGCTGTTATCGCTGAAGCGGTTAAAGCAGCAGGCTACGAGCTGGGCAAAGACATCACCCTGGCGATGGACTGCGCAGCATCTGAATTCTACAAAGACGGTAAATACGTTCTGGCTGGCGAAGGCAACAAAGCGTTCACCTCTGAAGAGTTCACCCACTTCCTGGAAGACCTGACCAAACAGTACCCAATCGTTTCTATCGAAGACGGTCTGGACGAGTCTGACTGGGATGGTTTCGCATACCAGACCAAAGTACTGGGCGACAAAATCCAGCTGGTTGGTGACGATCTGTTCGTAACCAACACCAAGATCCTGAAAGAAGGCATCGAGAAAGGTATCGTTAACTCCATCCTGATCAAATTCAACCAGATCGGTTCTCTGACCGAAACGCTGGCTGCGATCAAAATGGCGAAAGACGCTGGCTACACCGCGGTTATCTCTCACCGTTCTGGCGAAACTGAAGATGCTACCATCGCTGACCTGGCTGTTGGTACCGCTGCTGGCCAGATCAAAACCGGTTCTATGAGCCGTTCTGACCGTGTTGCTAAATACAACCAGCTGATTCGTATCGAAGAAGCGCTGGGCGAAAAAGCACCTTACAACGGTCGTAAAGAGATCAAAGGCCAGGCATAAGCCTGAACCTTCGTTCTTATGAAAAAACCCGCTTCGGCGGGTTTTTTGTTTTCTATAGCAGAAGCGGCAACGTGGCGCTTGCCGTTTGCTGGCTGACGTCACTGTAACGGCTGTCTACTGCAATAAGGGAAGTGGTTAACAGTTCAACCAGCAGCATCACGCCAACCTTGGCATTGAGCGCACCCGCGCTCAGCGGTCCCTCGGGTTTGGCTGCAACCAGCTGTAAATCGCTCAGGGAGGCCAGCGGGCTGCGGGGCGTATTGCTGAGCGCCAGTACCTTAACGCCCCTCTTGCGGGCGAGTTTCACCACGTGAAGCAGATCCCGTGTAGAGCCGGAACTTGAGATGGCCACCACCAGCGTCTCTTTCGAGAGCGTTGCCGCATTCATGGCCGCGCGATGCATATCGCTAAACAGCTGCGCGGGTTTGCCCAGCCGCAGGAGCTTGTAATGCAGATATTCCCCGAGTATCGCGCTGGCGGCCACCCCGTAAATTTGCACTGACTGCGCCTGATGCAGGGCCAGTGTCGCCTGTTCAAGTTGGGCCCGGTCGAGGAGTTTTGCGGTATCTTGCAGCGCCTGGACAGACTCATCCACCACGTTATCTATTGCATCTCCTGCCTGACGCTCAGGCAAACCCTGCTGAATATCCAGCGCAAGCGCCATTTTAAATTCGTTATACCCCTTACAGCCCAGCGTGCGGCAAAGGCGTGTGACGCTGGCCTCGCTGGTGCCGCTTTCACGCGCCAGCTCGGTGATCGTCAGGTAGAGCACCCTGGCAGGATCGTTGAGGACAAACTCCCCCAGTTTTTGTTGCGTTGGGCTGTACCCGGAAGCCTCCTGGCGTAGCTTCAGCAGCAGGTTTTCATGGTCCGACATGCTAGATCCTTAATGCGTTTCTCTGCCAACTAGTGTGGCGGAAAGCGGGGGAGAGATGCCAGTCATTTCGAAAAAGTATGATCGGTGTCCTGGTTTTTGGTGGTGATTTTCACAATTAAAAATATATGTGGTAAAAATTTTCATCAATAACCAGGGGGATAAAAAAATGATGCAAATGTTCAGCGGAGCGTCTTCCGGCGGATGGTTTGAAAAAGCGCAGCGCTTCGGCAAATCCTTTATGTTACCCATCGCCATACTGCCCGCAGCAGGTCTGTTGCTGGGGATCGGCGGGGCGCTATCGAATCCGAATACGCTTACCGCGTATCCATTTTTAGACGTTGGCTGGCTACAGGCCATCTTTACCATCATGAGCAGCGCAGGCTCGATTGTGTTTGCAAACCTGTCGGTACTGTTTGCTGTTGGGGTCGCCGTTGGGCTGGCGAAAAATGATAAAGGCACGGCAGGGCTGGCGGCGTTGCTCGCTTATCTGGTGATGAATGCCACTATCAATGCGCTGCTGATCCTGACCGGAAAACTGGCGCATGAGAACCCGGGCGCCGCAGGGCAGGGCATGACGCTGGGTATTCAGACGCTTGAAACGGGCGTGTTTGGTGGGGTAGTTATTGGGCTGGTGACCTGCGCACTGCATCATCGATTTAATAAAATCGCGCTTCCGCAATTCCTGGGCTTTTTTGGCGGCTCACGCTTCGTTCCCATTATCAGCTCACTGGCGGCGATACTCGTCGGCGCGCTGATGACCGTGGTCTGGCCGCATTTTCAGAAGCTGATCTTTGGCCTCGGCGGGCTGGTGGATGCCACCGGCTATCTGGGGACTTTGCTGTATGGCTTCATCCTGCGCATGCTTGGCCCGTTTGGTTTGCACCACATCTTCTATCTTCCGTTCTGGACCACCGCGCTTGGCGGCAGTGAAATTGTTAACGGTCACCTGGTTGAGGGCACGCAGCGGATCTTCTTCGCCCAGCTCGCCGACCCGAACACGCAGCATTTCTATGAGGGCACGTCGCGCTTCATGTCCGGGCGCTTTATAACCATGATGTTTGGTCTGCTCGGCGCCTGCCTTGCGATGTACCACACGGCCAGGCCGGAGAACAAAAAGCGGGTTGCCGGGCTGCTGCTCTCTGCGGCGTTAACCTCATTCCTGACGGGAATTACTGAGCCCATAGAGTTCTCATTCCTGTTTATTGCCCCGGTGCTGTACGTCATTCATGCGCTGTTTGACGGGCTGGCGTTCATGCTCGCGCACATGCTGCACATCACCATCGGACAAACATTCTCCGGCGGGTTTATTGATTTCGTGCTGTTCGGCATTTTGCAGGGGGAAGCGAAAACTAACTGGATGTTCGTCCCGCTGGTGGGCGTACCGTGGTTCTTCCTTTACTACTGTACCTTCCGCTATCTGATCAAACGTTTTGATTTTGCCACGCCGGGCCGTGAAAAGGAGGCGTTGGCTGACGAGGCTACCCTGCCGCAAAGCGAGCGCGCCGCGGCGGTGATCGCCGGGCTGGGAGGAAAAGACAATCTGGATGACGTTGACTGCTGCGCCACGCGCCTTCGCGTCACGGTGAAAGACGGTAGCAAAGTCAATGAATCTGCACTGAAAGCGACCGGCGCCCGCGGCGTAATCGTCCGCGGCAACGGTGTCCAGGTCATCTATGGACCGCACGTCACCATTATCAAAAACGAAGTAGAAGAGATCTTATCGTAATGAAAACTGTACTGGATAACCTGAAAGGAAAACTGGTCGTCTCCTGCCAGGCGCTGGAAAACGAACCGCTGCACAGCCCGTTTATTATGTCGCGAATGGCGCTGGCGGCGGCCCAGGGCGGTGCCGCTGCGATCCGCGCCAATAGCGTGGTGGATATCGAGGCTATCAAAGGGCTGGTCTCACTGCCGGTCATCGGCATCATCAAACGAGACTATCCGGACAGCGAGGTGTTCATCACCGCGACGCTCAAAGAAGTGGATGAGCTGATGGCGGTCGCCCCGGAGATCGTTGCGCTGGATACGACCGCCCGGAAACGGCCCGGTGGCGTATCGCTGGACATGCTGATCGCGCAGATCCGCACCCGTTACCCTTCGCTGCTGCTGATGGCGGATATTGCCACCGTGCAGGAGGCCGTGACCGCGCAGGCGCTGGGGTTTGATTGTGTCGGAACCACCCTTTACGGTTATACGGCGGAGACCGCGGGCCATTCGCTACCGGAAAATGACTGCGCGTTTTTGAAAGAGGTGCTGTCTGCCGTCACGATCCCCGTGATTGCCGAAGGTAACGTGAATACCCCCGATCGCGCGGCCAGGTGTCTGGCGCTGGGGGCGCACACGGTTGTCGTCGGCGGGGCGATCACCCGACCGCAGCAAATTACGGAACGGTTTATGGCGGCAATTGGCGCGCAAAGCACCGATGGAGCATGATCATCTGACGGGGATCTGCGATACTTATCGTTTATCCCCTTAACAGAGTTGACTATGCAGTACCCGATTAACGAGATGTTCCAGACCCTTCAAGGCGAGGGTTACTTTACCGGCGTTCCCGCTATCTTTATTCGTTTACAGGGATGCCCGGTTGGCTGCGCCTGGTGTGATACCAAACATACGTGGGATAAGCTCGCAGATCGGGAAGTGTCGCTGTTCAGCATTCTGGCGAAAACCAAAGAGAGCGATAAATGGGGCGCGGGCAGCGCGGAAGATCTGCTTGCCATTATTGGTCGTCAGGGCTGGACGGCGCGGCACGTGGTGATCACCGGCGGGGAACCCTGCATTCATGATCTGATGCCGCTCACCGAACTGCTCGAAAAGAACGGCTATAGCTGTCAGATTGAAACCAGCGGTACCCATGAAGTGCGCTGCTCCCATTCAACGTGGGTAACGGTTTCACCGAAAGTGAATATGCGCGGCGGGTATGACGTACTATCGCAGGCGCTTGAGCGTGCTGATGAGATCAAACATCCGGTGGGGCGCGTGCGTGACATCGAAGCGCTGGACGAACTGCTGGCGACGCTGACGGACGAAAAGCAGCGCGTGATCGCACTACAGCCTATCAGCCAGAAAGACGATGCAACCCGTCTGTGCATTGAAACCTGTATCGCCCGCAACTGGCGGCTGTCGATGCAGACGCACAAATATCTGAACATTGCCTGATACTTTTGTGGCCCCGCTTAACGCGGGGCTTTTGTTGTTGGCAGTAAAGCCCAGGTCACGACTGCCGACCCAAGGCAAATCGCACTGTTGAACAGCAAGGCATACTGCGCGGCACTGGCCGTTCCCATCGGCAGCCATAGCGCGTACAGCGATGCGGTGACCGCGATACCCATTGCGCCGCCCAGGGAACTGCCCATCTTATAGATCCCTGAAGCCACCCCCACTTTGTTTTCAGGGGCATTCATTACCGCCGTGTCCGTTGAGGGCGTGGCGTAACATCCGAGCCCCAGCCCAAATAAAATATTGCTCAGAAAAACGGTAACAATGTAGACCTCTTTGCTTAAGAAGGTGCATGAAATCAGCGAAATACCTGTTGCGGTCAGCAGCGGGCCGGTCATCATCGGCAGCCTGGCGCCATAGCGCTGAAGCAGTTTTTCACCCACCCGGATCATCGCCAGTACGGTAACCAGATACCCCAGCGTCATCATGCCTGTCTGTAGTGGTGACAGATGATGGCCTTGCTGCAACCAGATGCTGGCGATCATCATGGTGCCAATGCAGCCGTTGAGCAGGAAATTTGAGAATACCGAGGCGCTATAGGCCCGGTTTTTAAACAGGGCGAAATCGATCAGCGCCGCATCGCCTTTTCGCCGCCCGGTAACGACAAAGCACATCAGTGCAATCACGGCTCCACACAGTACAAGAAGCGATAAACTGCTGCTCCAGCCCCAGCTGTGTCCTTTGCTAATAAACAGATTGAACAGCACCAGCATAAGGACAAAACTCACCAGGCCGCTGATATCCAGTTTGTGTCGACACGCATCAGGGCTGCGGCTTTCCGGGGTGGCGCGGATAAGCAATAGCGCGGCCAGAGCCACCACCATGGAGAAAATAAATATCCAGCGCCAGCCCAGCGTGGTGGCGATGGCGCCTCCCACAAACGAGCTCAGGCCACTGCCGCCCCAGGAGCCGATAACCCAAAAGCTGATGGCGCGCTGGCGTGCTTTACCGTCATACCAGGTCTTAATCAGCGCCAGCGTGGCGGGCATGATGCAGGCCGCTGATAGCCCCTGTATCGCTCTTCCCAACAGAAACAGGACGGGCTCCCATGAAATGAACAGCAGACCACTCCCGATCATGCTCAGGATCAGGCCAATCATGGTCAGTCGCATGCGCCCAAACTTATCGGCAAACCCACCGCAGGCGACGACAAAACAGCCGCTGAACAACGCGCTAAGGCTGACGGCCAGCGTAAGGGTTTCGAGGGCAATATCGAGGCTATTCTGCATGGCCGGAACCACGTTGATAACCGACTGGGCAAACAGCCAGAATGTCAGAACGCTCATGACGATACCCGCCAGCAGCCGATCGTTACCGGCGTAGGCGGATGCGCCTGTCAGGGAAACGGTACTCATAGTGCAGCCCTCCCGGGAAGGTGCGAATCAGCGCAGATAGTGTTCGGTCAGTGCGGCCCACAGCGCCGCGCCGGTGAGGAGAATGTTGTCGTTAAAGTCGTAACCCGGGTTATGTACCATGCAGCGGTCCGGCTCATCGCCGGCGCCAAGGGTGAAATAGCATCCATTGGGATTTTTCTCGAGCATGAAAGCAAAGTCTTCGCTGCCCATAAACGCATTCACCTCCGCGACGGAATCCTGACCGAACAGATCGGTGGCGACGTTGCGCACCATCTCATTGGCTTGCGGATTGTTTTTCAGTACCGGGCTGCCGTTAATGTGTCGAATGGTGGCCGTCGCATTGAAACTTTCCGCCTGTGCAACGGCGATATCATGGATACGCTGTAGCACGGTTTGCCGCACGCGTTCATCCAGCGTGCGCACGGTAAGTTTCATCAATACTTTGTCGTTGATAATGTTGGGGGCGTGCCCGGCCTGAATGCTGCCTACGGTAACGACGGCTGGCTGGAAGGGGGTAATGTTGCGCGAAACAATCGACTGCAACGCGATAGTGATATGACAGGCAACCAGGGTGGCGTCAACGGTATGTTCTGGCACCGCACCGTGCCCCCCCACGCCGTTAACCTCAATATGAAGAGTGTCGGAAGAGGCCATCATGGCGCCATCGCGCAGACCAATTTTTCCGAGGGGCTGTGACGGCATATTGTGCAGACCAAAGATGTGGTCGCAGGGGAACAGGTCAAACAAACCGTCCTCTACCATAACGCGTCCGCCATACAGAAGTTCTTCCGCGGGCTGAAAAATAAGGTGCAGCGTGCCGTTAAAATTGCGGGTGCGTGCCAGGTACTCCGCTGCATACAGGAGCGTTGTGGTGTGGCCGTCATGACCGCAACCGTGAAATTTACCCTCAACGGTACTACTCCACGCCTTGCCGTTGTTTTCCTGCATTGGCAGCGCATCCATATCGGCGCGCAGGCCCAGGCGTTTATGCCCGTTACCCACCTTCAGTGTGCCGACCACACCGGTTTTCGCCAGCCCGCGATGAACCTCATATCCCCATTCCTGAAGCAGCGCTGCAACGCGATCGCTCGTATTGTGCTCCTCAAAACCAATTTCAGGATGCTGATGAAAATAGCGCCGTAATTCAGTGAACCGAGCTTCGTTGCCACGCAGAGCTTCGATAATTGGATGTGTCATTTTTGTTATCCTTTTTCTGCCAAACGATGATAATTTCGAGTCTATGACGATCGTACTGCCTGAAAATGCAATTTTTTGTTGTAAAGCGACGGCTTTGTTTTGATTGTTTTTCATACAATTCAGTTATGACAAAAAAGAGCAGGTCATTATTTGTCTTTGATGAGGGGTAAGATGGCGCAACGGGGAGATGAATTTTGGATAGAGATTCAGGACATTCGCCACTGCGTGGAGGATGAAGGCGATACGCTAACGTTGCTCTGGGTGCTGGAAGGGCGGGCAGAGCTGAACACCGATGCGGGACGTGACATCCTGGAGGCCAATACCCTTGCCATCATAAACCGTCATCGGCGCTGGCAGTTCACGAGCGAAACGGCAAATGTCACCCTGCGCGTAACCCTTTCCGGGCGCTGGGTCGTCCAGCTCTGCAATGATTTTTTTGCCCATGATTATGCTGTACCGGCAGAAGCCGGAGGCGTCTGGCCCCAGTGCGATGCGCTTCGCGATCTGCTGCGCCAGCTTCTTGTGGTCACCCTCATCAACGACCCGCACCGCTACCGGCTGGAGGCGTACCGCTGGCTGAGCGAGATTTTGCTGTTGCTGACCAGCCGCTTTCAACAGCCCGCCCGTATGCTGTCCCGGGAACTTTCCTCAGCGCACAGCAAACGCATCGCTCGGGTGATAGAGCGGATCAATGCCAGTTATTCCCGCCGTATTACGCTTGCGGAAATCGCCGCGAGTGAATATGTTTCTGAAGCCTGGCTCTCTCGTCTCTTTCGCAAGGAGGTGGGGATCAGTTTCATGCAGTACATCACCCACCTGCGGCTGGAAAAGGCGGCCGACGCTCTCCGGCTGACGAACCGACCGCTGCACCAGATTGCGCTTGAGCAGGGTTTCGCCAGCACGCGTATGATGAGCGATCGGTTCAGGCGTGTTCACAATATGTCTCCGGGTGAGTTTCGTAAGGCCCGACGCCAGCACCCGGAGGCGGCACGTATTCGGACGGACAGGCGTGAGCAGCGCTATCCGGTCGCCGTGGACAAGCTGTTTAGCCTGCTCAATGAACCGGTGGCGCGCGGTTGGGGAGCCTCGCCGCTCATCGTTCACCCGCAGCAGGAGCAGAGACTGGATCTTGAGCAGCTCAATCCTCTTTCTGCCTCGCTGCGCCGTATGCGGGTGGTCATTACCCTGCGTGAGCTCGACGATTTGCTCCGTGAGGACGTTCGACAAAATCTGGAGGCGATAAATGAGGCCATTCCCATTGAGGGAATTGATATCGCCGAACCTTTTCTCAGCAGTCGACTGTTTGCTACCGGGTGGGATGACCCCCAGATGGCAGGCTACGCCTGCTGGTACAATCTGCATCAGCTCTTCACCTGGCTGGCAAAAAAGCAGTGGACGGTGCTACTGCACACCGGCGTAACGACCCGCCGCGATCTTCTCACCCGCTTTTTACAACAGTCGGTTAATCATTTTTCGCCAGAAATCACCGCGGGCTGGCACTTCGTCATGCACTGGTCAACACAGGCGAGTGAGGAGACCCGGGAGCAGGTCTGGCTGGCCCAGCAAAAGGCAATACGAACTTATCTTCCGCAGGCAAAGTTTGGTTTATGGCACCGATTTGCCCCCGTCAGCGCGGGCGTAAGCGACGATACCCTGTTCAGTTCCGACATCCTGATGCAGGCCGATTTTCTTGCCTGCTCTGCCGATGCCAATGAACTTCTCGATCCCGCGCAGCTGGAGGTAACCCCTCTCTCCTCAACGGAAAATTATCCGATACTGAAGGTCCGGCAGATCCTCGCTGCCCTTCGCCTGCGAAAATGTTCGCTTCCCGTCTGGCTTCTCTCCTGGAATACCCTCACCGGCAACACGCGGGCGACAAACGGCTGGTTTTTTCGTGGGGCGTTGCTGATGCAGAACCTGCTCGGGCTTTCGGAGCAGGTCTGGCTGGCGGGATTCTGGCTCAATTCGGGCCTTCAGGGAGAAGCCCGTGCGAACAACACCATCGATACCTCAAGCCTTGCGCTACAGTATAACCATGGTCTGCCGCGTCCGGTTTATTGGGTACTCTGGCTCTGGCAACGTCTGCGGGGCGAGGTGCTGGTCAATGATAAGCGTGTCCTGCTTACGCGCCATCGCAATGGTTATCAGCTGTTGCTGCGTAATGTGGTGGTTTTTAATCCGCTCCTATCCAGTGAAGAAGCCTTCATCCAGCGTTTTCGCCAGCAGTATCATTTACACCTGAAGGGAATGCGCGGTAAATGGCGAATTAAATGCCATCTGTTTGATCAGCACAACGGCGCGCTCTATCCGTTGCTTGAAGGGGTTGGCAGCGAAAGCGGCCCTGATGAAGAGATGTGGCGCTGGATAGCGCATAAAGCGCGTCCAACGCTTTCCGTACGCGATGAACGCCTTTATGACGGCTGGCAACTGAGTGAATCACTGGAGAGTAATGCGCTGGTGCTCTACGAGTTTACGCCGCTCGTGCCTCGTGAGGCCGAAACGGAGGAGATTCACTCCCCGCGGTAGACGCAGCCTGCCGTGCAGGTCTCTTTGATCATCACCGCACTCAGCAGCGGCACCAGCGGTTTCATCTGATCCCAAATCCATTTCGCCAGCACCTCGCTGGTCGGGTTTTCAAGGCCCGGAATATCATTCAGATAGTAGTGATCGAGACGATCGTAGGTCGGCTTAAACGCGGCCTTCAGTTCGGCAAAGTCCATGATCCAGCCCGTATGGGGATCGACTTCACCGGTGATTTCAAGACGCACCATAAACGAGTGTCCATGCAGGCGGCCACATTTGTGCCCGGCAGGAACGTGTGGAAGGTGGTGTGCGGCTTCGAAGGTGAAATCTTTAAACAGTGTGGTGGACATCATAGCTCTCAGGAATGCGGAAAAAACCGCCGCATAGTACCGGAAAGCACAATTTTTATCATTAACTAAAACGGCTCTGAACGGTCAACGCCTCGTATTCATGGTGTTTATCGACTTTTGTTGTTTTATTTCAGATAGTTGTTTAATCGCTTTTATCGTTAAGAACGATAACTAAAACAGGTTAGTCCATTTGGTTATTTATTATTTCCATCCCTTCTTTAATTGTTATTATCCCCGCCGTTAACCTTATCTTCAGTTTGGATTTATTCGCTTAAAGTCCGCTTTGCTACTGGAACATAACGACGCATGACAACACAGGCCCCACCTTCAAATTTGCTTCCCCTTAACCCGGAGCAACTGGCGCGCCTCCAGGCCGCGACTTCCGATTTTTCACCCACCCAGCTCGCCTGGGTCTCCGGCTATTTCTGGGGAATGCTGAACCAGCAGCCGGGTGCTGTGGCTGGCGTCCCGCCAACGGCCGTTGAAATTCCTGCCATCACGCTTATCTCCGCTTCGCAAACGGGTAATGCCCGTCGTGTGGCCGAAGCGCTGCGTGATGACCTGCTCGCCGCGAAGCTGAACGTTAACCTGGTCAACGCCGGGGATTATAAATTCAAACAGATCGCGTCAGAAAAACTGCTGGTGGTGGTGGCGTCAACGCAGGGCGAAGGCGAGCCTGCGGAAGAAGCCGTCGCGCTGCATAAGTTCCTGTTCTCGAAAAAAGCGCCAAAGCTCGAGGGCACCGCCTTTGCCGTCTTCGGCCTCGGTGACACGTCCTATGAATTTTTCTGCCAGTCCGGTAAAGATTTCGACAGCAAGCTGGCGGAGCTGGGTGCAGAGCGCCTGCTGGATCGCGTAGACGCTGATGTCGAATACCAGGCCGCCGCCGCCGAATGGCGGGCGCGCATCGTTGAGGTGCTGAAGGCCCGCGTCCCGAAAGAGACGCCAGCGCAGGCCGCCGTTACCGCAGCGGGCACCGTCAACGAAATCCACACCAGCCCTTACACGAAAGAGGCGCCGCTGACGGCGACCCTGTCGGTAAACCAGAAAATCACGGGCCGTGATTCGGAAAAAGACGTGCGCCATATCGAAATCGATCTCGGTGACTCCGGCCTGCGTTATCAGCCTGGCGATGCGCTGGGCGTCTGGTATCAGAACGATCCGGCGCTGGTGAAAGAGCTGGTCGAACTGCTGTGGCTGAAAGGCACGGAGCCGGTCCAGGTGGAGGGTAAAACCTTACCGCTCTCTGAGGCGCTTCAGTGGCATTTCGAGCTGACGGTGAACACCGCCAACATCGTTGAAAACTACGCCACCTTAACCCGCAGCGAATCGCTCCTTCCGCTGGTCGGGGATAAGGCGAAGTTACAGCAATACGCGGCGACAACGCCGATTGTCGATATGGTGCGTTTCTCACCGGCACAGCTGGATGCCGACGCGCTGATCGGCCTGCTGCGTCCACTGACGCCGCGTCTTTACTCCATCGCCTCCTCACAGGCGGAAGTGGAAAACGAAGTCCACATCACCGTTGGCGTGGTGCGTTACGACATCGAAGGCCGCGCGCGGGCGGGCGGGGCCTCGGGCTTCCTGGCCGACCGCGTGGAAGAAGAGGGCGAGGTGCGCGTCTTTATCGAGCACAACGACAACTTCCGTCTGCCGGCGAACCCGGAAACGCCGGTGATCATGATTGGCCCGGGCACCGGCATCGCACCGTTCCGCGCCTTTATGCAGCAGCGTGCAGCGGACGAGGCACCGGGTAAAAACTGGCTGTTCTTCGGCAACCCGCATTTTACCGAGGATTTCCTCTACCAGGTTGAATGGCAGCGCTACGTCAAAGAGGGTGTGCTGACCCGCATCGATCTGGCCTGGTCTCGTGACCAGAAAGAAAAAGTATACGTACAAGACAAACTGCGCGAACAGGGCGCAGAGCTGTGGCGCTGGATCAATGACGGTGCCCACATTTATGTCTGCGGCGACGCCAATCGCATGGCGAAAGACGTTGAGCAGGCACTGCTGGAAGTGATTGCCGAATTCGGCGGTATGGATGCCGAAACGGCGGATGAATTTTTAAGTGAGCTGCGCGTAGAGCGCCGTTATCAGCGAGATGTCTACTAATGAGCGAAAAACATCCTGGCCCACTGGTGGTCGAAGGCAAACTGTCTGATGCCGAGCGCATGAAGGTAGAGAGCAACTACCTGCGCGGTACCATTGCCGAAGATTTAAATGACGGCCTGACCGGCGGTTTCAAAGGCGACAACTTCCTGCTGATCCGTTTCCACGGTATGTACCAGCAGGACGACCGCGATATCCGCGCCGAACGTGCCGAGCAGAAGCTGGAGCCGCGTCACGCGATGCTGCTGCGCTGTCGTCTGCCGGGTGGCATCATCACCACCAAACAGTGGCAGGCGATCGATAAGTTTGCCCATGACAACACGATTTACGGCAGCATTCGTCTGACCAACCGTCAGACCTTCCAGTTCCACGGCATTCTGAAGAAGAACGTCAAGCCGGTTCACCAGATGCTGCACTCCGTGGGTCTGGACGCGCTGGCGACCGCCAACGACATGAACCGTAACGTGCTCTGCACCTCGAATCCGTACGAGTCCGAACTGCACGCCGAAGCGTACGAGTGGGCGAAAAAAATCTCCGAACATCTGCTGCCACGTACCCGCGCCTATGCGGAGATCTGGCTCGATCAGGAGAAAGTCGCCACCACCGATGAAGAGCCGATCCTCGGTCAGACCTACCTGCCGCGTAAGTTCAAAACCACGGTGGTGATCCCGCCGCAGAACGATATCGACCTGCACGCCAACGACATGAACTTCGTGGCGATTGCCGAAAACGGCAAGCTGGTCGGCTTTAACCTGCTGGTGGGCGGCGGTTTGTCCATTGAGCATGGGAACAAGAAAACCTACGCCCGCACCGCGAGCGAGTTCGGCTTCCTGCCGCTGGAGCACACGCTGGCAGTGGCTGAGGCGGTGGTTACTACCCAGCGCGACTGGGGTAACCGTACCGATCGTAAAAACGCGAAAACCAAATACACTCTGGAGCGCGTAGGCGTCGAGACGTTCAAAGAAGAAGTGGAGCGTCGCGCGGGCATCAAGTTTGAGCCGATCCGCCCTTACGAATTTACCGGTCGCGGCGATCGCATCGGCTGGGTTAAAGGTATCGATAATAAATGGCACCTGACGCTGTTTATCGAAAACGGCCGTATTCTTGATTATCCGGGCCGTCCGCTGAAAACCGGCCTGCTGGAAATCGCGAAGATCCACAAAGGCGAGTTCCGTATCACCGCTAACCAGAACCTGATCGTCGCCAGCGTGCCGGAAAGCGAAAAGGCGAGAATTGAAGAGCTGGCCCGCGAGCACGGGTTGATGAATGCGGTGAGCGCGCAGCGTGAAAACTCGATGGCCTGCGTGTCGTTCCCGACCTGTCCGCTGGCGA
Organism: Enterobacter cloacae complex sp. IR5402; assembly: GCF_049238125.1. Taxonomy (NCBI): domain Bacteria; kingdom Pseudomonadati; phylum Pseudomonadota; class Gammaproteobacteria; order Enterobacterales; family Enterobacteriaceae; genus Enterobacter; species Enterobacter cloacae complex sp. IR5402. The sequence continues at coordinate 103,792 of NZ_JBMKHO010000007.1, read as the reverse complement.
TGGCCGAAGCCGAGCGTTTCCTGCCGTCCTTCACTGATAAAGTGGAAGCGATTCTGGAAAAACATGGTATTCCGGACGAGCATATTGTTATGCGCGTGACGGGCTGCCCGAACGGCTGCGGTCGCGCGATGCTGGCCGAACTCGGTCTGGTAGGGAAAGCGCCGGGTCGCTATAACCTGCACCTGGGCGGTAACCGTATCGGGACGCGTATTCCGCGTATGTTCCGCGAGAACATCACCGAGCCGGAAATTCTCGATTCCCTCGACGTGCTTATCGGACGCTGGGCGAAAGAGCGCGAAGCGGGTGAAGGCTTCGGCGACTTTACGGTACGTGCGGGCATCATTCGCCCGGTGCTCGATCCCGCAAGGGATTTCTGGGAGTAACCACGAGAGGTAATTATGTCCGTACTCGATCTAAACGCGCTTAACGCATTGCCAAAAGTCGAACGCATTCTGGCACTCGCAGAAACTAACGCCCAACTGGAAAAGCTGGACGCCGAAGGGCGTGTGGCGTGGGCGCTGGAAAACCTGCCGGGAGACTATGTGCTTTCGTCGAGCTTTGGCATTCAGGCGGCGGTCAGTCTGCATCTGGTGAATCAGATCCGTCCGGACATTCCGGTGATCCTCACCGATACCGGCTATCTGTTCCCGGAGACCTATCAGTTTATCGACGAGCTGACGGATAAGCTCAGGCTGAACCTGAAAGTCTACCGTGCGACGGAAAGCGCGGCCTGGCAGGAGGCGCGTTACGGCAAGCTGTGGGAGCAGGGCGTTGAGGGCATTGAGAAATACAATGAGATCAACAAGGTCGAGCCGATGAACCGGGCGCTAAAAGAACTGAACGCTCAGACCTGGTTTGCGGGCCTGCGCCGCGAGCAGTCCGGGAGCCGGGCCACGCTGCCGGTGCTGGCGGTGCAGCGCGGCGTGTTCAAAGTGCTGCCGATCATCGACTGGGATAACAGCACGGTGTATCAGTATCTGCAAAAGCACGGGCTGAAGTACCATCCGCTGTGGGATCAAGGCTACCTGTCGGTAGGCGACACCCACACCACGCGTAAATGGGAACCGGGAATGGCGGAAGAAGAGACGCGATTCTTCGGGCTGAAGCGCGAGTGCGGGCTGCACGAAGGGTAATGTTTTTTCGCCCGGTGACGCTGCGCTTACCGGGCCTACAACGGCTTAATTCTCCCTCTCCCCGTGGGTGGTTCCCCAGTAATTTGAAAGCAAAAGCGATAACGTTGCCTCAGAATAACTGAGGGCTTTCAGCGATGCCTCGGTCCGGCTGTAAATCGCTGAGGCGTTTCCTGTAGGCCGGGGCGAGGCGCAGGGATGCGCCGAGAGGGCGGGCTTTACAGGGATGTTACCTCCGCCCGTCCCCGATAAGCCGGAAGGAAAAAGCCGGAGGCACCGCGAAGCGGCGATTTTCCGCCGGAAGCCCGGGTCGCCAGGGTGGTGGCGACTGAGCCACCCTGGCACGTTCACCGGTTATGTTGTGACAGAGTAGCAAGGAACATAACGTGAACGGAATGACCACCAGAGCCGTATGTTCCCCCTCACCCCAGCCCTCTCCCTCAAGGGAGAGGGGGCCGTCTGTGCAGGCATTATTTTGTGGGGAACCCTCAGCCCCGTGGGAGAGGGTTGGGGTGAGGGCATAAGGCCGCACTATGCTTAACGGCCTCAGGCTTTCCCCGCTTTCGCCAGCTCCTTCACCAGCGGCAGCATCACTTTCACGACATCCCGGCTGCGGTGCTCAATCCGCTGCGGCAGCGCTTTATCAATGTGCTGCTGATTATCCAGCCGCACATCATGCCAGCTGGTCCCGTCCGGGAAGGCTTTCGATTTGCTGCGCTGCTGATAGCCATCTTTTTTGCCCAGCGCCCAGTTCGTCGCCTCGACGTACAGCACCGGAATGCCCGCCTTATCAAACACTTCACCGTCATTACAGCAGCCTGTGCCTTTAGGATACTCCGGGTTACCGCCCGGATTTGTCGCGGCATAGACGCCATGCGTGCGGGCAAGCGCCAGCGCGCGGTCGCGGGTGAGTTTACGTACGCTGCTCGGCGTGCTCTGTCCGCTATTAAAATAGAGCTTATCCCCCACGATCAGATTATCGAGGTTAATCACCAGCAACGTATTTTTCTTCTCCTCAGCGCTCATGCGCTTAAGGAGATTCTCAGCGCCGAGTTTTCCTTCTTCTTCGCCGCTGGTCGCAACAAAGCGAATGCTGTATTTCGTCGGAATATTCTTCAGGCGTTCGGCCAGCTCAAGCATCACGCCCAGACCCGCCGCATTATCATCCAGTCCCTGAAGCGTCAGCCCGCCGAGATTATTATCGACATCGGCATCGCTCAACGGCGTGTAGGTATCAAGGTGCGCCATAATAATAATCTGCTCAGCCGCCTTTCCTTCGTGCGCCGCAATAACCGTGCTGCCAGTTACGTTATGCCAGTTTTGCGTTTTATTGCGAGTGGTATAGATGTAGCGGCTGTGGAAAGCGCGAATGTCGCTTTCATAGCCCATATCCGCAAACTGCTGACGAATATAGTCTGCCGAGAGCATCTCGGCTGGGGTTCCGGTCATACGGCCCGGAAAGACCGTCGCAATATGCCGCGCCTGCATACTGGCTATTTCACCGTAAGATGGATTTTTTGCCTGAGCCGGAAGGATAAAGCAAACGCCGAGCGCCAGGGCAACGAATCGGTGGCGCATTGCGGAAAACATAGTGAGTCCTTAAAAACAGAGCAAAATTTTAACCCGCATAGTATGAAACTGTGATCGGGTAGACACAATTTGAATTGCTCTTAAATGCCCGAAATTTCGCGTGTTAAGCACTTTTTGATATTTGCTTTTCCACGGCGTTATTCCATTGAGTAACTACTCATTCCAATTCGTAATTTCATTCGATCTAAGCCGCCCCCTATAGTCCCTTTATTCGTGGTTGTTAGTGAGTTGTTGCCTGTGGACTATCTCCCCCTTTTTGCTGCCTTAAAAGACCGACCGGTACTGGTTGTCGGGACGGGTGAAATTGCCGATCGCAAAATCGCCTTCCTGCAACGCGCCGGGGCGCAGGTGCAGATCGTTGCAGAGGCGGATTTTGCAGAGTCTCAGATCGACAGCGTGGTACTGGTGATTGCGGCAACCGAAGATCGGGCGCTCAACAGCCGAATCTCCGCCGCAGCCCAGGCCCGTCACCGCCTGGTGAACGTGGTAGACGACCAGCCGTTATGTTCATTTATCTTCCCGTCGATTGTCGACCGCTCGCCGCTGCTGGTGGCGATCTCCTCCGGCGGCACCGCCCCGGTGCTGGCGCGCGTGCTGAGAGAAAAAATCGAAGCGCTGCTGCCGACCAGCCTCGGACGTATGGCGGAGAAGGCCAGCTACTGGCGCAACCATCTGAAAACGCGTCTGACCAGCGTGACGGAACGCCGTCGCTTCTGGGAGCGTGTGTTTCGCGGCCGCTTTGCCAGCCTGATGCAGGCCGGTAACGAGACGGCGGCGCAACAAATCCTCGAAGACGAACTGGATAACCCCGGCAGTACGGGCGGGGTGATCATTCTGGTGGGCGCCGGGCCGGGCGATGCCGGGCTGCTCACGCTGCGTGGCCTCCAGGTTCTTCAGGATGCGGATGTCGTGTTCTACGACCACCTGGTCACCGACGGTATTCGCGAGCTGATCCGCCGTGACGCGGAGCAAATCTGCGTCGGCAAACGTGCCGGCGAGCACTCCGTGCCGCAGCACGACACCAATCAAATGCTGATTGCCGCTGCGAAAGCGGGCAAAACCGTGGTGCGCCTGAAAGGGGGCGATCCGTTTATCTTCGGTCGTGGTGGCGAGGAGTTGCAGGCGGCAGCCGAAGCGGGCGTCCCGTTCCAGGTGGTTCCCGGCATTACGGCGGCGTCTGCCGTCACGGCCTACGCCGGTATTCCGCTGACCCATCGCGATTACGCCCAGAGCGTGACCTTTGTGACCGGGCACTATAAAGCCGACAGTACGCCGTTTGACTGGTCGCATCTCGCCCAGAGCCGGCAAACGCTGGCGATTTATATGGGCACGATGAAAGCGGCAGACATCAGCGAACAGCTTATTCAGCACGGTCGCGATGCGGCGACGCCGGTAGCGGTGATCTCCCGCGGGACACGCGTCGATCAGCATGTCGCCATCGGCACTTTACAAGACCTTGCAACCCTGGCGAAAGACGCCCCAATGCCCGCCCTGATTGTGGTGGGAGAAGTGGTGCAGCTGCACAGCACGCTCGCCTGGTTCCAACACACAACCGACACAGAAGGCTTTGGCGCTTCTGTTATAAATTTGGCTTAAGGAACGGTTATGGACCAAAAACGACTTACTCACCTGCGGCAGCTCGAAGCGGAAAGTATCCACATTATCCGCGAAGTGGCCGCCGAGTTTTCTAACCCGGTGATGATGTACTCCATCGGTAAAGATTCCAGCGTCATGCTGCACCTGGCGCGTAAAGCGTTTTATCCGGGTACGCTGCCGTTCCCGCTGCTGCACGTGGATACCGGCTGGAAATTCCGCGAGATGTACGAGTTTCGTGACCGTACCGCCAAAGCCTACGGCTGCGAGCTGCTGGTGCACAAAAACCCGGAAGGGGTGGCGATGGGTATCAACCCGTTCGTGCACGGCAGCGCCAAGCATACCGACATCATGAAAACCGAAGGGCTGAAGCAGGCGCTGAATAAATACGGTTTTGATGCGGCCTTCGGCGGCGCGCGCCGTGACGAAGAGAAATCCCGCGCCAAAGAGCGTATCTACTCTTTCCGCGACCGCTTCCACCGCTGGGACCCGAAAAACCAGCGTCCGGAGCTGTGGCACAACTACAACGGCCAGATCAACAAGGGCGAAAGCATTCGCGTCTTCCCGCTCTCCAACTGGACCGAGCTGGATATCTGGCAGTATATCTATCTGGAAAATATTGAGATCGTTCCGCTGTATCTGGCGGCCGAGCGCCCGGTGCTGGAGCGCGACGGCATGCTGATGATGATCGACGACGATCGCATTGATTTACAGCCGGGCGAAGTGATCAAAAAACAGATGGTCCGTTTCCGTACTCTCGGCTGCTGGCCGTTGACCGGCGCGGTGGAATCCAGTGCGCAGACGCTGCCGGAGATCATCGAGGAGATGCTGGTGTCGACTACCAGTGAGCGACAGGGGCGCGTGATTGACCGCGACCAGGCAGGCTCCATGGAGCTGAAGAAACGTCAGGGTTATTTCTAAGGAGCCGCCATGAATACGACTATTGCCCAACAAATTGCCGATGAAGGCGGCGTAGAAGCTTATCTGCACGCCCAACAGTACAAAAGTCTGCTGCGTTTCCTGACCTGCGGCAGCGTGGATGACGGGAAAAGTACCCTGATAGGACGTCTGCTGCACGACACGCGCCAGATCTACGAAGATCAGCTCTCTTCCCTGCACAATGACAGTAAACGCCACGGCACCCAGGGCGAAAAACTCGACCTGGCGCTGCTGGTAGACGGCTTGCAGGCGGAGCGCGAGCAGGGCATTACCATTGATGTCGCCTATCGCTACTTCTCTACCGAAAAGCGCAAATTTATTATCGCCGACACCCCGGGGCACGAGCAGTACACCCGTAACATGGCGACCGGCGCGTCCACCTGTGATCTGGCGATCCTGCTGATTGACGCCCGTAAAGGTGTGCTGGATCAGACTCGTCGTCACAGCTTTATCTCTACGCTGCTGGGGATCAAACACCTGGTGGTGGCGGTGAACAAAATGGATCTGGTGGACTACAGCGAAGCGCGATTCGACGAGATCCGTCAGAGCTACCTGACCTTTGCTGAACAGCTGCCGGGCAACCTCGATATTCGCTTTGTGCCGCTGTCGGCGCTGGAAGGGGATAACGTCGCCTCTCAGAGCGGGAACATGCCGTGGTACAGCGGCCCGACGCTGCTGGAAGTGCTGGAAACCGTTGAAATTCAGCGCGTGGTTGATACCCAGCCGATGCGCTTCCCGGTGCAGTACGTGAACCGTCCGAACCTCGATTTCCGCGGCTTCTCGGGCACCATTGCGTCCGGCGCGGTGAAGGTGGGCCAGCGCGTGAAGGTGCTGCCGTCCGGTGTGGAATCGGCCATTGCCCGAATCGTCACCTTTGATGGCGATCTGGAGGAAGCCGGAGCAGGTGAAGCGGTAACCCTGGTACTGAAAGACGAAATTGATATCAGCCGCGGCGACCTTCTGGTCGACGCGCAGGAAACGCTGGCGGCGGTGCAGGGCGCATCCGTAGACGTGGTGTGGATGGCGGAACAGCCGCTGACCGCAGGCCAGAGCTATGACATTAAAATCGCCGGCAAGAAAACCCGCGCCCGCGTGGACGGCATTCAGTTCCAGGTGGACATCAACAACCTGACCCACCGTGACGTGAGCGAGCTGCCGCTCAACGGCATCGGTCTTGTGGATATGACCTTCGACGAGCCGCTGGTGCTGGATCCGTATCAGCAGAACCCGGTGACGGGCGGGCTGATCTTTATCGACCGCCTGACGAACGTCACTGTCGGTGCCGGGATGGTGCGTGAGCCAAACGCGCAGGCTGCCGTGGCCTCTGAGTTCAGCGCGTTTGAGCTGGAGCTTAACGCGCTGGTGCGTAAGCACTTCCCGCACTGGGGCGCACGCGATCTGCTGGGAGGCAAGTGATGGCCGCCCATGATGAGAACGTCGTCTGGCATCCTCATCCGGTCACCGTCGCCCAGCGCGAACAGCTCCATGGTCACCGTGGGGTTGTGCTGTGGTTTACCGGGCTGTCTGGCTCCGGTAAATCCACGGTGGCAGGCGCACTGGAAGAGGCGCTGCATCAGCAGGGGGTGAGCACCTACCTGCTGGACGGCGACAACGTGCGTCACGGCCTGTGCAGCGATTTAGGGTTCAGCGATGAAGATCGTAAAGAGAACATTCGTCGGGTGGGGGAAGTCGCCAGCCTGATGGCGGATGCCGGGCTGGTGGTGCTGACGGCGTTTATCTCACCGCACCGCGCCGAACGTCAGATGGTGCGTGAGCGCGTGGGGCAGAATCGCTTTATTGAAGTGTTTGTGGATACCCCGCTGGCAATCTGCGAAGCGCGCGATCCTAAAGGGCTGTACAAAAAAGCCCGCGCGGGAGAGCTGCGAAACTTCACCGGCATTGACTCCGTTTACGAAGCGCCTGAATCCCCTGAGATTCATCTGGAAGGTCAACAATTGGTAACAAATTTAGTAAGCCAATTATTAGACCTGCTCAGACGGGACGATATTATCAGATCCTGAGACGGTATCGTTCGGGAGCTGTCTTCCCGAGCGATGAGTCACGGTCACAGGATTAGCTATGCGCAACAGTGAAAACTACATGATTACCACCGGGTCGGAACCGTTAACGACCGACGACGAGACGACCTGGTCCTTCCCTGGGGCGATAGTCGGCTTCGTATCGTGGCTACTGGCGCTGGGTATCCCGTTTTTGATCTACGGTGGTAACACCCTCTTTTTCTTCCTCTATACCTGGCCTTTCTTTTTAGCGCTGATGCCCGTTGCGGTGGTTGTGGGCGTGGCGCTGCACTCCCTTTTCAACGGCAAGCTTCTGTATAGTACGCTCATCACTATCGCCACCGTTGTGGTCATCTTTGGCCTGCTGTTTTTATGGCTGATGGGCTAACTTACGGCATAATTAGAACCCCGCAGTAGAGTCCAGCGGAAAGTTATGGGATGATGATGCCGTTTTTTCAGGGGGCAGGATGGGTAAACTAACGCTGCTGTTGCTGGCTTTGCTGGTCTGGCTGCAATATTCGCTGTGGTTCGGCAAAAACGGACTGCACGACTACAGCCGGGTGAGCGATGACGTCGCGGCACAGCAGGCGACAAACGCCAAACTTAAAGCGCGTAACGATCAACTTTTTGCTGAAATTGATGACCTCAATGGCGGCCAGGAGGCGATTGAGGAGCGCGCACGCAATGAACTCAGTATGACTAAGCCGGGCGAAACGTTTTATCGCCTGGTTCCGGATGCGTCTAAACGCAATCAGGGCTCCGCACAAAACAATCGATAATCAGGCCCAGGATTACGACATGGCAGCAACTTTTTCGGACGTCTGTGCCGTGGTGCCGGCCGCAGGTTTTGGCCGGCGCATGCAGACAGAATGTCCTAAGCAGTACCTCTCAATTGGCGATAAAACGATCCTCGAGCACGCCGTGGCGGCGCTGCTGGCGCATTCTCGGGTGAAACGCGTTGTTATTGCCATCAGCCCCGGCGATGCACGTTTTGCTCAGCTCCCGCTGGCGAATCACCCTCAGATTACCGTCGTTGACGGCGGCGCAGAGCGGGCTGACTCCGTTCTGGCGGGCATTCAGGCTGCCGGGAACGCGCAGTGGGTGCTGGTGCACGATGCCGCGCGTCCCTGTCTGCATCACGACGATCTGTCACGTCTGCTGGCTCTGAGTGAAACCAGTAACGTGGGCGGCATTCTGGCCGCCCCGGTGCGTGACACCATGAAGCGTGCCGAACCGGGTAAACCGGCGATTGCCCACACCGTCGAGCGCGTCGATCTATGGCACGCGCTGACGCCACAATTTTTTCCCCGCGAATTACTCCACGACTGCTTAACGCGTGCGCTTAAAGAAGGTGCGACCATTACGGACGAAGCCTCGGCGCTGGAGTATTGCGGTTTCCACCCCACGCTTGTTGAAGGGCGCGCTGATAATATAAAAGTGACGCGCCCGGAAGACTTACAGCTCGCGGAATTTTATCTTACCCGTACGACCCCTCAGGAGAAGGCATAATGCGTATTGGACACGGTTTTGATGTACACGCCTTTGGCGGCGTTGGCCCAATTATCATTGGCGGCGTGCGCATTCCATACGAAAAAGGTCTGCTGGCGCATTCTGATGGCGACGTGGCGCTGCATGCGCTGACCGACGCGCTGCTGGGTGCCGCCGCGCTGGGCGACATTGGCAAACTGTTCCCGGACACCGATCCTGCTTTTAAAGGCGCAGACAGCCGTGAACTGCTGCGCGAAGCCTGGCGTCATATTCAGGCCAAAGGCTACACCCTTGGCAACGTTGATGTGACGATCATTGCTCAGGCACCGAAGATGCTGCCGCACATCCCTCAGATGCGTGTGTTTATCGCTGAAGATCTGGGCTGCCATATGGACGACGTCAACGTCAAAGCGACCACCACGGAGAAGCTGGGCTTTACCGGTCGTGGCGAAGGCATTGCCTGTGAAGCCGTGGCGCTGCTGGTGAAGGCGGCCAAATGACGGATTTCGACAACCTGACGTATCTGCACGGTGAACCGCAGGGCAAGGGGCTGCTGAAAGCCAACCCTGAAGATTTCGTGGTAGTGGAAGATCTCGGTTTTGAGCCGGACGGCGAAGGCGAGCACATCCTGGTGCGCATTCTGAAAAACGGCTGCAACACCCGCTTCGTGGCGGACGCGCTGGCAAAATTCCTCAATATTCACGCCCGCGAAGTGAGCTTTGCCGGTCAAAAAGATAAACATGCCGTGACCGAACAGTGGCTTTGCGCCCGCGTGCCCGGCAACGGCATGCCCGATTTAAGCAAATTTGAGCTTGAGGGCTGTAAGGTACTGGAGTACGCCCGCCATAAACGCAAATTGCGTCTGGGAGCGTTAAAAGGCAATGCCTTTACTCTGGTGTTGCGCGAAGTGACCGAACGCGAAGACGTTGAAAAACGCCTGAAGGCCATTAACGAACGCGGCGTGCCAAACTATTTCGGCGCACAGCGCTTTGGCATTGGTGGCAGCAACCTGCTGGGTGCGCTGCGCTGGGCGCAAAGCGGTGCACCGGTGCGCGATCGTAATAAACGCAGTTTTTGGTTGTCGGCGGCCCGCAGTGCGTTGTTTAATCAGATTGTGAGCGAACGGCTGAAAAAACCGGACGCGAATCAAGTTGTTGTCGGCGATGCGCTACAATTAGCGGGACGCGGAAGCTGGTTTGTGGCAACGGCCGATGAGATGGCCGATGTCCAGTCGCGCGTGGACGCTAAAACGCTGATGATTACCGCCGCCTTGCCGGGTTCAGGCGACTGGGGAACCCAGGGCGAGGCGCTGGCCGCTGAGCAGTCAGCGGTGGCGGATGCGCCAGAATTACAATCGTTGCTGGTGCGGGAAAAGGTCGAGGCGGCGCGCCGTGCGATGCTCCTCTACCCGCAACAGCTGAGCTGGAACTGGTGGGATGACGTAACCGTCGAGTTACGCTTCTGGCTGCCGGCAGGTAGCTTTGCCACCAGTGTTGTCAGGGAACTTATCAACACGTCGGGTGATTATGCGAATATTGCTGAGTAACGATGACGGGATCCATGCGCCAGGTATTCAGACGCTGGCGAAACACCTCCGCGAATTTGCGGATGTGCAGGTCGTGGCTCCCGATCGTAACCGCAGTGGCGCGTCTAACTCATTGACGCTGGAGTCTTCACTTCGCACCTTTACCTTTGAGAATGGCGATATTGCCGTCCAGATGGGGACGCCGACCGACTGCGTGTTTCTGGGCGTAAATGCGCTGATGCGCCCTCGGCCGGATGTTGTGGTCTCCGGCATCAATGCCGGACCAAATCTTGGCGATGATGTGATTTACTCCGGCACCGTGGCCGCGGCGATGGAAGGGCGTCACCTGGGTTTCCCGGCGCTGGCGGTCTCGTTAAACGGCCACACCCACTATGACACTGCCGCCGCGGTGACCTGCTCCATTCTCCGTGCGCTTGGCCGCGAGCCACTGCGTACCGGACGTATCCTTAATATTAACGTGCCGGATCTCCCACTGGACGAGATTAAAGGGATCCGCGTGACGCGCTGCGGCAGTCGCCACCCGGCCGATCAGGTTATTCCCCAGCAGGATCCGCGTGGCAATACCCTGTACTGGATCGGCCCGCCGGGAGATAAATGCGATGCCGGGCCAGACACCGACTTCGCTGCGGTGGATGAGGGTTACGTTTCCGTAACGCCGTTGCACGTAGATTTAACCGCTTATAGCGCGCATGATGTGGTGTCGGACTGGTTAGATCGGGTCGGAGTGAACGCGCAATGGTAAGTAAACGTGTACAAACTCTTCTGGAACAATTACGCGCACAGGGGATTGCCAACGAGCAGGTGCTGGATGCGCTTGCCCAGGTTCCCCGTGAGAAGTTTGTAGATGAGGCGTTTGAACACAAAGCGTGGGAAAACGTGGCGCTGCCCATCGGGCAAGGCCAGACGATTTCGCAGCCCTACATGGTGGCGCGTATGACGGAGCTTCTGGAGTTAACGCCAGACTCCCGGGTGCTGGAAATTGGCACCGGTTCAGGGTATCAGACCGCGATCCTGGCCCACCTTGTGCACCATGTCTGTTCCGTGGAACGGATTAAAGGGTTGCAGTGGCAGGCGCGCCGTCGCCTGAAACAGCTTGATTTACATAATGTATCGACACGCCACGGCGATGGATGGCAGGGTTGGCAGGCTCGCGCCCCGTTTGACGCCATCATTGTCACGGCAGCGCCACCTGAAATCCCCGCTGCACTTCTCTCGCAGCTGGACGAGGGCGGCATTCTTGTTTTGCCCGTCGGCGATGAGCAGCAGCTTTTAAAGCGCGTTCGTCGACGCGGCGGCGAGTTTATTATCGATACCGTGGAAGCCGTACGCTTTGTGCCCCTGGTTAAGGGCGAGCTGGCCTGAGACTCGGATTTTTCCAGGGTTATTAAGGCAAATTCAGCGTATGGTGTGGCGCGATAGGTTCGTGCCATCACGGTTATTTTTAAGTCACTGGTAGTTAACACATTCCTGGGGGATAAATGAGCGCGGGAAGCCCAAAATTCACCATCAGCCGTGTTGCGGCATTATCACTGGTTTCGCTGTGGCTGGCAGGCTGTACAAGTTCAAATAACGCGCCTGCGCCCGTCAGTTCCGTTAATGGAACCAGCGGCTCGGGTAACACGTCCAGCGGAATGTTGATCACCCCTCCGCCTAAAATGGGCACCTCAACGGCGCAGCAAACGCCGCAGATCCAGCCGGTTCAGCGTCCAGTTACGCAGCCTACGCAGATACAGCCAGTGGAACAGCCTGTTCAGACTGAAAATGGCCGCATAGTGTATAACCGTAAGTATGGGAACATTCCGAAAGGTAGCTATACCGGCGGCAGCACCTATACCGTGAAGCGCGGCGATACGCTGTTCTATATTGCCTGGATCACCGGGAACGATTTCCGCGATCTGGCACAGCGAAACAACGTCCAGGCCCCGTATGCTCTGGAAGTCGGGCAAACGCTTCAGGTTGGCAACGCGACGGGGACACCGCTTACGCCAGGCAACACCGTTTCAGCAGCCGACATAACTGCGCAAAATAACAGCGTCACCCCTGCACAAAAAACCACCACGGTGGTTGCTTCACAACCTGTAATTACGTATTCTGAGGATTCAGGTGATCAGAGTGCTAACAAAATGTTGCCGAATAATAAAGGTACTGCGACTGTTGTCACAGCACCGACTACGGCACCTGTGGTTAGCTCTACTGTACCGACTGCAAGCAGTCAGAATGCCAGCTCGTCAATTACCACCTGGCGTTGGCCAACTGACGGCAAGATCATCGAGAACTTCGCTACCTCTGAGGGGGGCAACAAAGGGATCGATATCGCAGGCAGTAAAGGACAGGCAATCATCGCGACCGCAGACGGACGCGTTGTCTATGCCGGTAACGCACTGCGCGGTTACGGTAATCTTATTATCATCAAACATAATGATGATTACCTGAGTGCCTACGCCCATAACGACACAATGCTGGTCCGGGAACAACAAGAAGTTAAGGCGGGGCAAAAAATCGCTACCATGGGTAGCACCGGAACCAGTTCTACACGCTTGCATTTTGAAATTCGTTACAAGGGGAAATCCGTAAACCCGCTGCAATATTTACCGCAGCGATAAATTGACGGGGCATGCCAGCCAGGGTGTCTCGTCCAGGGATCACGGGTAGGAGCCACCTTATGAGTCAGAATACGCTGAAAGTTCATGATTTAAATGAAGACGCGGAATTTGATGAGAACGGAGCAGAGGCTTTTGACGAAAAAGCCTTAGTAGAAGAGGAACCCAGTGATAACGATTTGGCTGAAGAAGAGCTGTTATCGCAGGGTGCCACACAGCGTGTGCTGGACGCGACTCAGCTTTACCTTGGGGAGATTGGTTACTCCCCACTGCTAACGGCCGAAGAAGAAGTCTATTTCGCACGTCGTGCTTTGCGTGGTGATGTTGCCTCGCGTCGTCGCATGATCGAAAGTAACCTGCGACTGGTCGTGAAAATTGCCCGCCGTTACGGCAATCGTGGTCTGGCTCTGCTGGATCTGATTGAAGAGGGCAACTTAGGTCTCATCCGCGCAGTTGAGAAGTTTGACCCGGAACGCGGGTTCCGTTTCTCAACCTACGCGACCTGGTGGATTCGTCAGACCATCGAACGGGCTATTATGAACCAGACTCGTACGATTCGACTGCCGATCCACATCGTCAAAGAGTTGAATGTTTATCTGCGTACCGCGCGCGAGTTGTCCCATAAACTGGACCACGAGCCAAGTGCGGAAGAGATCGCAGAGCAACTCGACAAACCGGTTGATGACGTAAGCCGTATGCTGCGTCTCAACGAGCGCATTACCTCGGTTGACACCCCGCTGGGTGGCGACTCCGAAAAAGCGCTGCTGGACATCCTGGCCGATGAAAAAGACAACGGCCCGGAAGACACCACGCAGGACGATGACATGAAACAGAGCATCGTCAAATGGCTGTTCGAACTGAACGCCAAACAGCGTGAGGTGCTGGCACGTCGTTTCGGTTTACTGGGGTATGAAGCTGCGACACTGGAAGATGTCGGCCGTGAGATTGGCCTGACCCGTGAACGTGTTCGTCAGATTCAGGTTGAAGGCCTACGCCGCCTGCGTGAAATCCTGCAAGGGCAAGGTCTGAATATCGAAGCGCTGTTCCGCGAGTAAGCAACCATTCGTCAGAAAAGGCCCGTCGTGAGACGGGCCTTTTTTATGCCTTACGGCTGCGCCGTTTCGTGCAGCAAACGCCAGGTGATGTTATCCCCTTCCTGATTAAGCACCGCGGTTGACCAGCGCACGTTGACGGGCTGGCCTGGCCGGGTTTGCGTCTCCCGGTAATGGAGCACCGCGCCGTTGTCCCATGTCTGAAGCGTTGTTAACGCGTCAATACCGATCCTGAGCCCGGGTCGGGTTCCCCGCTGCGCATATAAAAATTGGGCAAGCGCGTGATGATCTAACGGGTTGCCACTCGGTGGAACCATCAGAAAATCCGGACGGAAACGGGCGAGCAGGGCGTCCCGATTGCCTTCGCCTGCACCTAACCAGTTTTCAAGGGCGACGTGAATGTCGAGGATCTCTTGTTCGAAATGGGTCATGATTGCTCCTGTTGCAGTTGCGCAAGTAACTGCGTGTTGTTAAGACGGTAGACGTACAGTACGGGCAGTAGAGTGATGACTGCGGCAAAAACAAACATCCCGTGCCAGGCTGCTAGCTGCGAGAGATAAGCCTGCATGAAGCTCAGCGCCTGCGCCAGCAGCAGGGCACCCGCAAAAAAGCTCAACTGACGATTCAGATTCCATAGCGCGCTGGCATCAGGCATATTTTCCGGTCGCATCGTCATAAACGCGCTGCTCTGAGCCGTACTGCTGCAAAGGCTTCCCCCCGCGCCCATCAGCGCAAACGCAACGGCAGGTAGCAGCATTGCCGGGCCGACGTTAACTAAAAGCAGAATGCCCGTCGCCTGCAAAAGGCAACCGATGACCACCAGCGGCCGGGGGCCGATACGGTTGAAATAGCGTCCTGTCGCGGTGATAGCCAAAAACGAAGCCACAGACCACGGCAGCATAAGCATGCCCGTTGCGGCGGGTGTCATATTGGCCTCGCTCTGGAGGTAATACATGCCCGTTACGTTCACGCCGATAAAAATGCCGGGTACGCACACATAGATAAGCATGGATAAGCGCAACAGCGGATCCGTCAGCAAAGACAGGTTTACTGTCCTGGTGGGGGTTATCGGCGACGGTTCTGTTTTAAGCCACGCGCAGGCCAAAGCAAAGGTGACAATGACGACGGGCAGGGTGGCAAAAAATATCCAGCGCCAGCTGAATGTCTGAACCAGCATACCGCCCACAGCCGGTGAGCACGCGGGGGCAAGCAGTGCGACCAGCATCACCGCCGAGGAGAGTCTGGCCCGCTCATGAGGCTTAAACTGTTGCCAGGTCAGCGCCTGACCAACCGGGATCAGTAACCCCCCTCCGGCGCCCTGCACGACTCGCCAGGCAATCAGACTTTCCAGCGAAGATGAGAGACCCGCCGCAACGGAGGCCGCGCTAAAGAGAAGCAGTGAGAGCAGGATAACGCGCTTCGGCCCGACGCGGCGCATCAGGATACTGCTGAAAGGGATGACTAGCGTCAGCCCGGCAATGTATCCGTTACTTACCCAGGCAAGCGCGGAAGGTGTGGTATTGAAAGCGCGAGCCATCGCCGGAAAGGCGACGCTGGCAATAAACATGTTTATCAAATCAAGGAAAAAGCCGAGCAGAAAGACGACGGCGATTTTGCTGCGATACGTCATGGAAGTTCCTCCGGTGAGGTGGCGTATCGTATCGGCCCGCACGTTACGGATAAACGCGACAAAGCACGATATACTGTCAACATTATTTTGACAGTTAACCAGGCAAGCGATGCTTAATTTACAGCGTACGGCAATGTTTATCGCCGTAGCGGACACCGGCAGTTTCACCGCCGCGGCGGAGGCGATGGGGCTGACAAAAGCGGTGGTCAGCTTTCATATTCGTCAGCTTGAAGAGGAGCTGGGCGTCACCCTGTTGCTGCGAACCACCCGACGCCTGACGCTGACCGAGGCGGGGAAGCTCTTTCATCAACGAAGCGTGATGCTGTTACGGGATGCAGAGCGATTGCAGGATGACGTTCGCGCCAACCACGCCGGGCTGACGGGAGAACTGCGGATCACCACCACGCCCGAATATGGCTCGCAGGTGGTGGTGCCTTTGCTGGCTGAATTTAGCCAGTTGCACCCGGACCTTCGCGTGCGGCATGTCTCGTCCTCTTTGCATGCCGATCTTATCGCCGAGCGCTTCGATGTCGCTATCCGGCTCGGCACGCTTGCAGATTCGCGCTACCACGCCGCGTTGATGACCTCCTTCACCATCCTGCCCGTGGCAACGCCAGGCTGGCTGGCAAACCATCCGGTTGACTCGCTGGAACAACTGGCGGAAGCGGACTGGATCATTCACGAGCGTTTAACGTCGCCGCTGCGCTGGCAGGTGAGAGGTGTTGATGGACATCCGGTTTCCTTTGAGATCAAGAAAGCGCCGCGCCTGTATGCAGACAGCGCCCAGGCGCTGATGGCTTTTGCCCTCGCGGGATGTGGAGTGGCGCTGCTGCCGGAGTGGCTGGTGCGTAACGCACTGGATGCGGGGGAACTGGTCTCGCTGTTACCGGCATACACGTTTGCTCAGCAGGGCATCTATGCCGTTTATCCCGATGCCCGGCATGTGCCCGCGAAAGTGCGAACATTTATTGATTTTATGCGCGTCAGGGTGACTTAACCCTGCATCATTTTTTTAATGAGCGCTGAAAATTGCTCTCGTTCCGCGCCGTTAAGGCGCCCCAGAAATGCCTCATCCACCTCATTTCCAATCGGTTTACTGCTCTCAAGCAGGGCCTCTCCTTCGGCAGTCAGAAAGACAAACCGACGGCGTTTGTCTGCCGGATCGTGCTCGCGCCTGACCAGGCCGCGTGCTTCCATGCGGCTCAGCATTTCTGCCAGCGTCGCTTTGGTGCTCACCGCGACTTCAGTCAGGGCAACCTGCTCAATACCAGGATTTTCAGCAATTGACCGCATCACCGCATATTGTGGCTTGGTCAGTTCAGGCAATGCGTGCTGCCACTGGGCGGTATGCTGTTGAAAAAGCTGACGTAGCAGGTGGAAAGCTTCTTGTCTTAACTCCATGGACACTCCGACGGAAAAATACTCCCTCTATGATAGCCGCTCTTGGGCTGAATTTTAACGCGAGAGTTTTTTAGCGATTAGTGTGATCGTATGCGAACGATCTTGTCAGCAGCAGGATCAAGGCGTAGTTTAATTAACATGTTCGTATACGAACAAATTAATTGAGGTGCTGAATGAGATTGATTGTGGGAATGACGGGCGCGACGGGTGCGCCATTAGGCGTGGCGTTGTTACAGGCGCTGCGGGAAATGCCGGAGGTGGAAACGCACCTGGTGATGTCGAAGTGGGCAAAAACCACCATTGAGCTGGAAACGCCCTTCACTGCGCATGACGTTGCTGCACTGGCGGATGTCGTCCATAGCCCGGCCGATCAGGCTGCCACCATCTCCTCCGGCTCGTTTCGCACCGACGGCATGATCGTCATCCCGTGCAGCATGAAAACGCTGGCGGGTATCCGCGCGGGCTACGCCGAAGGGCTGGTAGGGCGTGCGGCAGACGTAGTGTTGAAAGAGGGGCGCAAGCTGGTGCTGGTTCCCCGTGAGACGCCGCTCAGCACCATCCATCTCGAGAACATGCTTGCTCTTTCCCGTATGGGCGTGGCGATGGTGCCGCCTATGCCTGCGTACTACAACCACCCGCAAACCGCCGATGACATTACCCAGCATATCGTGACCCGTGTTCTCGACCAGTTTGGTCTGGAGCATAAAAAAGCCCGACGCTGGGAAGGTTTGCAGGCAGCGAAACATTTTTCACAGGAGAATAAAGATGGCATTTGATGATTTGAGAAGCTTCTTGCAGGCGCTCGATGAGCAAGGGCAACTGCTGAAAATTGAGGAAGAGGTTAACGCCGAGCCGGATCTGGCGGCGGCCGCCAACGCGACCGGACGCATCGGTGACGGTGCGCCTGCGCTGTGGTTCGATAATATTCGCGGCTTCACCGATGCCCGTGTGGTGATGAACACTATCGGCTCGTGGCAAAACCATGCTATTTCGATGGGGCTGCCAGCGAATACCCCGGTGAAAAAACAGATCGACGAGTTTATTCGTCGCTGGGACAAATTCCCCGTCTCGCCAGAGCGTCGTGCAAATCCGGCCTGGGCGCAGAACACGGTGGACGGGGAAGACATCAACCTGTTCGACATTCTGCCGCTGTTCCGCCTGAACGACGGTGACGGAGGCTTTTATCTCGATAAAGCGTGCGTTGTCTCCCGCGATCCGCTCGACCCCGATCACTTCGGCAAACAGAACGTCGGGATCTACCGTATGGAAGTGAAGGGCAAGCGTAAGCTCGGCCTGCAACCGGTGCCGATGCATGATATCGCGCTGCATCTGCATAAGGCAGAAGAGCGCGGCGAAGACCTGCCTATTGCCATTACGCTGGGTAACGATCCGATCATCACCCTGATGGGCGCCACGCCGCTGAAATACGATCAATCCGAGTATGAGATGGCCGGTGCGCTACGCGAAAGCCCGTATCCGATTGCGACGGCTCCGCTGACCGGTTTCGATGTGCCGTGGGGGTCGGAAGTGATCCTCGAAGGGGTGATTGAAGGCCGGAAACGTGAAATTGAAGGGCCATTCGGTGAGTTTACCGGACACTACTCCGGCGGGCGCAACATGACGGTCGTACGCATTGATAAAGTCTCTTACCGCACCAAACCCATTTTCGAATCCCTTTACCTCGGCATGCCGTGGACCGAGATTGATTATCTGATGGGGCCCGCCACCTGCGTACCGCTCTATCAGCAGCTAAAGTCGGAATTCCCGGAAGTGCAGGCGGTAAACGCCATGTACACCCACGGTCTGCTGGCGATTATCTCCACTAAAAAGCGTTACGGCGGTTTTGCCCGCGCGGTCGGCCTCCGCGCCATGACCACGCCACACGGTCTGGGTTACGTGAAAATGGTGATTATGGTGGATGAAGACGTCGATCCGTTTAACCTGCCGCAGGTGATGTGGGCGCTGTCATCAAAGGTCAATCCGGCAGGCGATCTGGTGCAGCTACCGAATATGTCTGTGCTCGAGCTTGACCCCGGCTCCAGCCCGGCGGGGATCACTGACAAGCTGATCATTGATGCCACCACCCCGGTTGCCCCGGACAACCGTGGTCACTACAGCCAGCCGGTACAGGATCTCCCTGAAACCAAAGCCTGGGCCGAAAAACTGACCGCGATGCTGGCGGCACGTCAATAAGGAGGAAAAAATGATTTGTCCACGTTGTGCCGATGAACATATTGAAGTGATGGCAACATCACCGGTGAAAGGTGTCTGGACGGTATATCAGTGTCAGCACTGTCTGTATACCTGGCGCGATACCGAACCGCTGCGCCGTACCAGCCGCGAGCATTACCCGGAAGCGTTCCGCATGACCCAGAAGGATATTGATGAAGCACCGCAGGTGCCGACGATCCCGCCGCTGCTGTAAAAAAAAGCCCGGTGGCGCTACGCATACCGGGCCTACGGGTTTTGTAGGCCGGGTAAGGCGAAGCCGCCACCGGGCAAAAGACCGCAGAGAACTAAACCAGACTCTTCAACCGATAAATCCACTCCAGCGCCTGACGCGGCGTCAGCGAATCCGGGTCGAGATTTTCCAGCGCTTCCACGGCCGGAGAGGTCTCTTCCGGGACCGCCAGCAGTGACATCTGCGTACCATCTATCTGCGTCGCCGCCGCATTCGGTGACAAACTTTCCAGTTCACGCAATTTCTGACGCGCGCGCTTGATCACCTCTTTTGGCACGCCCGCCAGCGCCGCGACGGCCAGGCCATAACTCTTGCTTGCCGCGCCGTCCTGCACCGTGTGCATAAAGGCGATGGTGTCGCCGTGCTCAAGCGCATCAAGGTGGACGTTAGCCACGCCTTCCATTTTCTCTGGCAGCTGTGTCAGTTCGAAATAGTGCGTTGCGAACAGCGTCAGCGCTTTGATTTTATTTGCCAGACTTTCCGCGCACGCCCAGGCCAGAGACAGGCCGTCATAGGTGGAGGTACCGCGTCCTACTTCGTCCATCAACACCAGACTGTTCTCTGTCGCGTTATGCAGAATGTTGGCGGTTTCGGTCATCTCGACCATAAAGGTAGAGCGACCGCTCGCCAGATCGTCCGCCGCACCCACACGGGTGAAGATACGGTCGATAGGGCCAATCTCAACCTTCTGCGCCGGAACGTAGCTGCCGATGTAGGCGAGCAGCGCGATAAGGGCTGTCTGGCGCATATAGGTGCTTTTACCGCCCATGTTGGGGCCGGTAATGATCAGCATTCTTCGCTGCGGTGACAGGTTCAACGGGTTGGCAATAAACGGCTCGTTCAGCACCTGCTCAACCACCGGGTGGCGGCCTTCGGTAATGCGAATGCCGGGTTTGTCAGTAAAGGTCGGACAGGTGTAATTCAGCGTGTCGGCTCGCTCAGCCAGGTTTACCAGGACATCCAGCTCGGCCAGCGCAGCGGCGCTCAGTTGCAGGTCAGCCAGGTGCGGCATCAGGATGTCGAACAGCTCGTCATACAGCTGTTTCTCCAGCGCCAGCGCTTTACCTTTCGACGTGAGCACTTTGTCTTCGTACTCTTTCAGCTCGGGTATAATGTAGCGCTCGGCATTTTTCAGCGTCTGGCGGCGAACGTAGTGAATCGGGGCCAGGTGGCTCTGCCCACGGCTGATCTGGATATAGTAACCGTGTACCGCGTTGTAGCCGACTTTCAGGGTGTCGAGCCCCAGACGTTCACGCTCGCGGATTTCCAGCTTATCCAGATAATCCGTCGCGCCATCGGCCAGCGCACGCCATTCGTCCAGCTCTTCGTTGTAACCCGGAGCAATAACCCCGCCATCCCGCACCAGAACAGGCGGCGCATCAATGATGGCGCGTTCCAGCAGTTCGCGAAGCTCGGTAAATTCGCCCATGGTTTCGCGCAGCTTTTGCACTGGCGCGCTGTCGATCTCTCCCAGCTGAGCGCGCAGTTCCGGCAACTGCTGGAACGCGTGCCGCATACGGGCGAGATCGCGTGGACGCGCGGTGCGCAAGGCCAGGCGCGCCAGGATACGCTCAAGATCACCCACCTGACGCAGCACCGGCTGCAATTCGGTGTAACGATCCTGCAATGCGGCAATGGTTTGCTGGCGGCCAGTCAGCGTTTCGGTATTGCGGATCGGCATATGCAGCCAGCGTTTGAGCATACGGCTGCCCATGGGGGTAACCGTGCTGTCAAGAACCGACGCCAGCGTATTTTCCATGCCGCCAGCGAGGTTCTGCGTGATCTCCAGGTTGCGGCGCGTGGCGGCATCCATGATGATGCTGTCCTGCTGACGCTCCATGGTGATGGAACGAATATGGGGCAGGGCGGTACGTTGCGTATCCTTAACGTACTGCAACAGGCAGCCTGCGGCACACAGCCCGCGCGGGGCGTTTTCCACGCCAAAGCCAATCAAATCGCGCGTGCCAAATTGCAGGTTCAACTGCTGGCGCGCGGTATCAATTTCGAACTCCCACAGTGGACGACGACGCAGGCCGCGGCGACCTTCAATCAGCGCCATCTCGGCGAAATCCTCTGCATAAAGCAGTTCTGCCGGATTAGTGCGCTGTAGTTCAGCCGCCATGGTTTCACGGTCAGCCGGTTCACTCAGGCGAAAACGACCGGAGCTGATATCCAGCGTGGCGTAGCCAAACCCTTTACCATCCTGCCAGATCGCCGCCAGCAGGTTATCCTGGCGCTCCTGAAGCAGGGCCTCATCGCTGATGGTTCCCGGCGTGACGATGCGTACGACCTTGCGCTCAACAGGGCCTTTCGATGTGGCCGGGTCACCAATTTGTTCGCAGATTGCGACAGACTCGCCCTGGTTCACCAGCTTCGCCAGATAGTTTTCAACCGCGTGATGCGGGATACCCGCCATCGGGATGGGCTCGCCTGCCGACGCGCCACGTTTCGTCAGGGAAATGTCGAGCAGCTGAGACGCACGTTTCGCATCATCATAAAAAAGCTCATAAAAATCGCCCATACGGTAAAAGAGCAGGATTTCCGGATGCTGCGCTTTCAGCTTCAGGTACTGCTGCATCATTGGCGTGTGGGCGTCAAAATTCTCAAGTGTGCTCATAAAATCCTGGTGTCCATGTTCTTAAATTTCAATGAGTTGTATTTTTTTGTTGTCTGGTTACATATCCGCTCATTGGAACTCATGAATCCTGCGTTTCATTCATCGATGTATGGCGACCATGATAACGAAGTCTGTATGGCAGGAAAACAGCAGGAAAGGGCTCTTTCTGTAAAATGCGTACCTCATTCCATCCTTGTAGCTAATCCGGCACTCAAGGTGCTGTCGCGCTGTACAGCGTTAATCCACGCATACATCGCATTTAGCGTCCGTTACTCGTTATTACGTTCATCCCGCGGGTGAATATACTTTAAAAAGAGGCCCGACTATTAAATATTGCGATTGACTGTAAATCTGGTCCTTATCCGCGGCATTAATGTTCTGTCGGAACAGGTAAATGCGGAAGGAAAAAGTGATAACCGCCTGCTTTGACAAGGGTTGACCGCAGAGTATAATTACACTTCACCCCGGCAGTTAACTATTCTGTTTATCGTAAGCGAGCGGCATATGTTCTGGATAATTAACGATAAAATTAAATTTTGTCCAGAGAGGAATTTGCTGATTTCGTTGACCCGTCCTGACTTAAATGTAATTCTGACAACCCCTGCCAGCCGTTGTCTGAACCTTCTTTTAGAATCATTTCCAGAAGTCGTTACGCAGAAATACTTCTTTGATAAAGTCTGGGGCGAGGACGGCATGCTGGTTCCGGCAAATACGCTTTATCAGAATATCTCTATAATTCGACGCGGGCTCCGGACCACAGGAGAGACGGACGATACGCTGGTGGCGACGGTGCCGAGAAAAGGATTCCAGATAGAGAAAAATGTCAGGGTAACCCGCGTTGACACGGACTGTGTTGATGACGGAAAAAAAGCGACAGCGACGGGAGTGGAAACCTCTCCGGTTGAAACAAAGGATAAACCTGTCGAAAATATTCCCGTAATGCCGGGTGGGAGGAAAAAACAGCGTCAATTACGCCAGTATATTTTCCCGACAGCTTTAATGATAATCGCGTTTTGTGCCGGTTTCTTTGCGTTTCAATACCTTTTACATGATAACCCGGAAAAAGATTTTTTCAGGGATTATCCAATTACTCTTACACAGAACGGCTGTCATTTTTCCTCGCAAAACGATGATATTCGTGGCGTCGGCAACTTCAGGCGATTTATAAAAATCATTTTAGACACGGGGCTTGATTGTAAAAAATATCCGTGGGTCTATTTTTCCTCATCCAGCCATGCTCCGGCGCTTTCCGTTCTTGCTTGCAGAGAACCCTTTGAAATAAAAGCAAATGCCGGATGTATTTCGCTCTATTTTAGAGGACATCTCTGATGACCAAAAAGGCAACCGTTCTGTTGTTTCTGGTATTCTTCCTCGCTGGCGCACTGGCCGCATGGCTATACCGTCTACACCAGCAAAACAGTGAAAATACGGAGGCCTGTTCAGCGTCAATCGTCGTCTATCATGAGGATATTCGCGCTAACCTGACGATGGACTTCATGTACACGATGAAGAAGCAGACTGGCGTCATTGCGCTAAGCGGAGCCTATTATAAAAATGATAAACTTGCTGGCGTTATCCGCAGAGATGTCTCCTATGTATGGACAGAAAATAAAGACTCATTCCATTTTACATCGGTAAATATACATGACATTAATGGTCAGCAAACCGCACCAAATGAGATTATGAATGAAATTCTCCCTGACTTCTTTCTGTATCCGAAGAAAAACCTGAATTATTCCATTACGCAGCAGGGGCCCCGTGGGTTTATGTTTTCTGTCGGAAAACGCCCTATTTTTTACTGCTCTCGCTGAACGACATGGCCGGGATGTCCATCATCCGGCTCTTTAATGAGTTCGATAATTATTTTACCCGGCCCGACCTCCACCCGAACCTGCGAATGGGTTAAAAAGCCTGCTTTTTCGAGCCAGTCCCCTTTCAGATTCAGGGCTGCGTGTACGCTGTAACGCGTTGGGATCTTGGTTTTACGATCTTCATGACGCTTTCTGAAATAACCCACTTTTAAGTGACGATACGGTTTGGTGATAGCCATTCCTTGCATAGATCCTCCGGTAACTGTTGGCAACGTGTGTTCAGACTGCCTGTATAAAATAACAGTAAAAACGCGTCAGGAAAGAGCGAAGACTGGAAGGCGCCTTCAGAAAACAGAATGCAACGACTGAAATCCCTTTTTTAAAATGGTATTCTGAATGCGTGTTATTGAGGGGGGATGAAAATGGCGGGGAAACGCATTGCGCGCGAAAAAGAGACGATCGCGAAAATGATCGCCCTGTATGAAAAAAACTGTCCGCAGGCGGTAAAGGATGAGGGCCATTATCAGGCGCTGAATGCCTACGCGGATAAGCGCCTGGATAAATGCATCTTTGGTGAGGAAAAACCCGCCTGCAAACAGTGCCCGGTGCACTGCTATCAGCCCGCCAGACGTGAGGAGATGAAGCAGGTGATGCGCTGGGCGGGGCCACGAATGCTATGGCGTCATCCGATTCTGACTCTTCGCCACCTTATTGACGATCGCCGTCCGGTTCCGGAACTGCCTGAAAAGTATCGACCTAAAAAATAGGCGCTTCAGCGCCGCAGCGGGCGGCAAATCACGCTCAGCGCGACCGCGCTGCACAGTGGAAACACCGCCAGCAGCAGCCACGGGTAAATGGCCTCCGTCGAGGGCACCAGCGCCTTGTCCAGCAGGCTGCCTAAACCTAAATTCCCCACCAGCACCGCGATGCCGCCGGCGGTTGAGAGTGCGCCATAGTGCGCTCCAAGCGTTGACTCCTCGGCAAAGCGCGGGATCAAATCTTTAGCCGACGGCACCAGCAGCATTTGTCCGAGCGTCAGCAGCGTGACAAGGCTTGCAGAGGGCAGCAGGCGCAGCCAGCCCTCCGGCGGCTCCGTCGCGGCAAAGAGCGCCACGCTTGCAAACGAGGCGGAAAGCAGCAAAAAGCCCACCGGTAAGATCCGGACCGCGCCGACGTTTCGGGCGAAACGGGCAAGGGGCAGCTGCAGAACAATAATCAGCACCGAGGCCAGCATAAACAGCGGCCCCAGATCTTTTTCGTTCCCGCCGGCGCGTTGGATCTCCACCGGCAGCGCCAGATAGAGCTGGTTATAGCTTAACAGCCACGAACTGTAGGCGATGATAAAGGCGACGAAACGCGGCTGGCGGAACGTCGTCCACCAGGGCAGAATTTTCAGCGGCTTCGTGCTGCGGTGCGCCGCGGGCAGGCAGAAAAAGAGCACCACGAGCGCAACGATAAATATTCCCGCCCCCGCGAGCGCAACCTGGCGGAAACCCAGCCCCGTCAGCAGCGCACCCATCACCGGGCCAAGAACGGCGCCAAGTTCACCGCACACCGCAAACAGCGCAAACCACTCCGCGCGGCTGCGTTTACCCTTTGCCTCACTTTGCGTTCCCGCTTTTGCCAGCAGGGCCTCTATCGACGGTGAGAACAGCGCGCCGCCAACGCCCGTCAGACAGGCCCCCAGAATGACGGGCCACAGGGATTGCCCAAAGGCCAGCAGCAAATAACCCGCCACACGAACAATGCAGCCGCTGAGGATCACGCTCTTCGCGCCAAACCGATCTGAAAGCGCGCCGCCGACAATAAACATCCCCTGCTGGGAGAAGGTGCGCAGCCCCAGCACCAGCCCAATCAGCCCGCCGGAGAGCAGCATATCGTCACGTAAGAAGATCGCCAGGAAGGGGACGACCGCGTAAAAGCCGATATTAAACACAAACTGGCTGCCCAGCAGAACGGGCGGCCAGAGGGTGTTGGCAGTGCGAAGAGGCATCGTTTTAACTCACCCCTACACGATAAAATGGATGTGTTTTTTGCCGTGGTACGGTGAGATCTCGATTCTGGTTTTCACCCTGAAGACGTCCCAGAGTAGTTCCTCGGATAAGATTTCCTGCGGCGTTCCGGTCGCCACAATCTGCCCTTGCTGCATCACAATCAGCGAATCGCAGAACATGGATGCGTGGTTAAGATCGTGAATGGCGACGATGCTGGTTACCGGCAGCTCACTGATAAGCTGCATGAGCTGCATCTGATGATGAATGTCCAGATGGTTGGTCGGTTCATCCAGCAGGATCTCGGTGGGCGTTTGCGCCAGCGCGCGGGCGATATGTACCCGCTGACGCTCGCCGCCGGATAAGCTCAGCCAGCCCTGTTCGCTGCGATCCAGCATATCCACGCGTTGCAGGGCGGCGGTGACGGTTTCGCCATCCTGCGCGCTCCAGTTTGAGAAGGGAGAATGGTGCGGAATTCGCCCCAGTTTGACGACGTCACGCACGCGCATATTGGCGTCGGTCATTCCGTGCTGTTCAACAAACGCCACGCGCCGCGCCAGCTGCTTTTTGGCAATGCGGGCAATGTCCTGTCCGTCCAGCGTCACGCACCCGGCATCCGGGCGGCGCAGACCTGCCAGTATGCGCAACAGCGAGGATTTACCGCAGCCGTT
The DNA here is from genome assembly GCF_049238125.1 of Enterobacter cloacae complex sp. IR5402. Lineage (NCBI taxonomy): Bacteria > Pseudomonadati > Pseudomonadota > Gammaproteobacteria > Enterobacterales > Enterobacteriaceae > Enterobacter > Enterobacter cloacae complex sp. IR5402. The sequence goes on along the minus strand of NZ_JBMKHO010000007.1, from coordinate 77,254 downwards.
AGGGCCAAGCAGGCCCACCGTTTCGCCCCGGGAAACCTTCAGCGAAACATTATTCACAATGATCTTTTTACCTACCTTCCAGGTGATTTTCTCGGCGCAGATGCTCATTACTTATTCCTTGAGCGGTAGATAATAACGGCGAAGAACGGTACGCCAACCAGCGCGGTAACGACGCCAACCGGCAGGCTTTGCGGAGCAATCAGCATCCGCGAGGCGATGTCGGCCAGCACCATCAGGATCGCCCCCGCCAGCGCGCTGGCTATCAGCAGCGTGCGGTGCAGCGGCCCGAACAGGAAACGCATAACGTGCGGCACGACCAGCCCGACAAAACCAATAGAGCCCGCCATGCTGACGATGGTCGCGGTGATCAGGGCGGTGGTGGTAAACAAGGCCAGGCGCACCCAGGGCACGGCAATGCCCAACGAGGCGGCGGCATCATCACCGAACGTAAAGGCGTCCAGCGCACGGGAATAATAAAGACAGACGGCCAGCCCCGCCAGTACCACTACCAGCGCCAGCTGGAATTCCGGCCAGCGTACGCCGCTAAAGCTGCCCAGCAGCCAGAACATCACGTCGCGCGCCTGTTGCGCGCTGGCAGAGGTGCTGATGGTATAGGCGGTAATGGCGTTAAACAGCTGAGAGGCCGCTACGCCCGCCAGGATCGTGCGTTCATTGCCGCCGCGCGCGCCGTTGGTCAGGAAGGCGACGAAGGCAAAGGCGGCGAAGGCTCCGGCAAACGCGCCCGCAGAAAGCGACACTGCGCCGGTGCCGAGACCCAATACGACGACTGACACCGCCCCGGTTGACGCTCCCGCCGACACGCCGAGCACGTAAGGTTCCGCCAGCGCATTCTTCAAAAGGCTCTGCAATACGGCCCCGCAGATGGCCAACCCGGCTCCGCAGCAGGCCGCCACCAGCGCGCGGCTGAGGCGAAAGTCCCAGATGACGCTCTCGTAGATGCGGTTGAGCGGAACGTCAGTCAGCCCCAGCTTATTGCTGATGGCGTAGAACACGTTATTGAGCGGGATAGACAACTCACCGATGCTGACGCCAAGGGCGATCACCAGAAACAACAGCACGAAGGCGAGCAGGCATGACGTGGTCAGGAGCACCCCCTGCCGCATCTGAAGTACGGCGGTGGTCATCAGTTCAGTCCCAGTTTTCTGAGCTGTTCGCCGACCTGCTCAGCACCGTAAAGCGTGCGAATCGTCGGGTTCATGGCCTGGCCGTCCATCACCACAATATGACCCTTCTTCACCGCCTCCATCTGGCTGACGGCTGGATCGCTTTTCAGGAATTTGATTTTTTCTTCGGCGTTGTCCAGCGCCCAGCGGTTACGATCCAGGCTGGAGACCACAATCACGTCCGGATTAGCGGCAATAATACTTTCCCAGCCCACGGTCGGCCATTCGGTCTCAGAGGTAATGGCGTTATGGCCGCCCAGCACGTTAGCAATAAAGCCAGAGGCGCTGTTTTTGCCGCCGACATAGGCATCAGCCGAAGGTGAGGAGCTTGAGAACCAGAAAACAAAGGAGAGGTCTTTGTTGTTTTTGCCAAACTCCTGGCGCAGGTCCGCCTCACGCTTTTTAAAGTCGGCGATAACGGCCTGGCCGCGCGCTTCCACGTTGAAAATCTTAGCGAAATCTTCAATCTCTTTATAAAGGTAGGTCATGTCCCACAGCTTCTGGCGGCTGCCGTACATGTCGCCTGCGGCTTTTTTAGTGGCGCACATGCCCGGGGACAAGTAGCTGTTTACCCCAACGGTTGCCAGATCTTCACGCTTTGCGACCTTACTTTCAGGCCCGAGCAGCAGCGGCAGCTGTGCAGGAACAAAATCAGGGTTTTGCGCAAGAATGGATTCAAGCGTCGGAATTTCGACGGTCAGGGTTTTGATTTTTGCATTCTGCTCAGCCAGCTGCGGCAATACTTTGGTCGGCCAGAACGCGCTGGCTTTCACCTTATCTTCCAGACCCAGCAGAAGCAGGATCTCGACGGTATTCTGCCCCAGGGCCACAACGCGTTCCGGCGCTTTGGTGAAGGTTTCTTTATACCCGCAGTTTTCTATCGTGAGCGGGTACGTGGTAGCCAGAGCTGTACTCATTGATGCAACCGCCAGGCCTAACGCGCAGAGAACCTTCTTCATTAAACGCTACCTTCATTAAAATTATTTTGATGCAAATGAAACGCATTATTAAGGCGGAATTTTATACAGAGGAAAATATATTGTGTCAATGTGGGACAATTACGCAGAGTGATGAAAGGCGGCGCCATATACGGCGCCGGAATGACGGGTTAATTCAGGCTCTCTTTATCGATTCCCAGACGCTTCATGCGCGAGAGCAGGGTGGTACGCTTCAGCCCCAGCCGTTGCGCCGCGCCTTTCGGCCCGGCCACCACGCCGTTGGTCTCCCTGAGCACGCGCAAAATGAGCTGATATTCATCCTCTCCATCCTTCGCAACCTCGGTTGCGGCCACGGTCGTTTCCGCAAGAGAAACCTCCGGCAGGGACAGCTGAAGCACGTTCCCGCGCGTCAGCAGCACCGCGCGCTCGATGACGTTTTCCAGCTCGCGCACGTTCCCCGGCCACTCCATCGCCGAGAGTGTGCGTAGCGTTTCGGCAGGAATACTGTCGATATTTCGCCCCATCCGGCGGGCAATCTTCGCGGTAAAGGCTTTCACCAGCAGCGGAATATCTTCCGGGCGCTCGCGCAGCGGCGGCAGGCAGATCGGGAACACGTTCAGGCGATAGTAGAGATCGCTTCTGAACTCACGGTCTGCGACCATTTTTTTCAGATCGCGGTTGGTGGCGGCAATCAGACGCACGTCGGTCTGGATCAGCTTGTTGCTGCCGAGGCGCTCAAACTCCTGCTCCTGCAGCACGCGCAGCAGCTTGGGCTGGAGCTCCAGCGGCATATCGCCCACTTCGTCGAGGAACAAAGAGCTTTTATCCGCCAGCTCAAAACGGCCCAGCCGCTGGCTGCTGGCGCCGGTAAAGGCACCGCGCTCGTGGCCGAACAGGTCGCTTTCCAGTAAGCCAGCAGGCATCGCCGCGCAGTTCATCTTCACCATCCGGCGGCTGTTGCGGTTGCTCAGGTTGTGGATCGCCCGGGCAATCAGCTCTTTCCCGGTACCGGTTTCACCGAGGATCAGCACCGTGCTGTCGCTTTGCGCCACCATCTCCACCTGCTTGAGCACGCTGTACATGGCATCGCTGCGCCCGATGATTTCGCCAAACTCGCTGTCCACGTTGTTGAGCTGCTCGGTCAGCGCCAGGTTTTCGTCCACCAGCCGCTCCTTCAGGCGGTGGATCTCCTGATAGGCGAGGGCGTTATCCAGCGCGATGGAGATGCGCTCGGCGATCTGGCGCAGCAGCTTCAGGTTGGCGGTGGTAAATACGGCTTCATCGCACTGCGCCAGTTTGAGCACGCCGAGCATGGTGTTGCCGGACATCAGCGGCAGCAGGCACAGGGTCTGGATCTTGTTGCCCCAGGTGTTGAAGAGCATCCGCTCGTAGGGGGCTACCGGATCCTGTTCATTGAGATTGAGCAGCAGGATCTCTTTGCTTTTAAATACCCGCTCGGACAGCGTTCCCGCTTCGTCCACTTCGCTCTGCTCGTGCGCCGGGTTAGCTTCATCAAGGTAGTGGGTGGAGTAGATGTTCAGCTTGCCTTTCCGGTTGCCGCGTAGCGCAATGCTGATGGCATCGATTTTAAAATAGTGATGGATCTCTTTTGATACTTCGCTGACCAGCTCATCCATGTCCAGGCGGGAGAGCACGGCGTTGGTGATGGCAACCAGAATGCGGAAGTTATCGCGCTCGCGGCTCAGCAGGTCGTAGTCCACGTTATTGGTGACGCGGCTTTGGATCTGCTCCGCGACAACGGCCACAATCTGGGTAAAGGTGTGCAGGCGTTCGTACTCCGCCTCGCTCCAGGGCTGGTCGGTATCGCGGATAAACTCGCAGCCGCCAAAAATTTGCCCTTCCACCGCCAGCGGCAGCATGCTGTAGTGGCCGAAAGGGTGGTAAAGGTTGCTCTCTGCCAGCTTCGGCCAGGCCTGGCGAAACTGGTCAAAATTGCAGTGCAGCGCTTCCGGGCGGGAGAGAATACGCCGCACCGGGCCGTGGGCAAGAAACGTTTCATCTTCATATTCGAAGATTTTGCCGTTATCACGCGTTGAGAAATAGCTCGCGCGGTGGGTTGCGCTATGCCAGAGCACAATGGCGGCGCTGTCCGCCAGCGCAGATTGCCTGACCAGCCGCGTCAGGGCATCGCTCAGTGCGCCGAGGTCGGGCTGTTGTAAAAGTGTGCGCGTGATGTCAAACAGGCCCTGCTGTCCAAGATCGCTCATCGGTGTATACGGCATTGTTGCTTTCCAATAGAAACTGGCAAAAAGAGACGTTCGGCGCTGACCGCTATTGATGCGGTCTAGCAAATACGGGGTAACGGTTCAGCGTGCGGCAGATCCAGCGTGCGCTTCACGCCGTAAAGCCCGGTCAGGCGCACCCCTTTGCGCTCAACCACGTCGCCGATGATGGCCGCGTCTTTCCCTAATGGATGCGCGCGCAGCTGTGCAAGTACGGCTTCCGCCGCCGTGCGTTCCACGCCGATCACCAGCTTGCCTTCGTTGGCAAAGTTAAGCGGGTCTAGCCCTAATAGCTCGCATAGCCCGCGCACGGCGCCTTTGACAGGCAGGCCGCGCTCGGTCAGCTCAATTCCGCAGCCGCTGCTTGCGGCAAATTCGTGCACCACGGCATTCACGCCGCCTCGCGTGGCGTCGCGCAGGGCTTTTACGCCCGGCATGTCGCGCAGCGTCTGGATCAGCGGCGTGAGTACCGCGCAGTCACTGCGCAGTTCCCCGTCCAGCCCCAGGCCTTCGCGCAGGTTCAGGATGGTTGCCCCGTGGCAGCCCAGCGTGCCGCTGACAATCAGCACGTCGCCTGCGCAAAGCTGTTGAGCGCCCCAGTGAATATCGGCGGGGATCGCCCCCATCCCGGCGGTGTTGATAAAAAGCTTATCCGCCGCGCCGCGCTGCACCACCTTGGTATCCCCGGTGACGATGGCGATCCCCGCCTCGCGGGCGGTGTGCGCCATGCTGTTGACCACCGCCGTGAGCGTTTCCATCGGTAACCCTTCTTCGAGGATAAACCCGCAGGAGAGGTAGCGGGGGATCGCGCCGCTGACGGCGACGTCGTTTGCCGTGCCGCAGACGGCGAGCTTGCCGATATCGCCGCCCGGGAAGAACAGCGGGTCAATCACGTAGCTGTCGGTAGAGAACGCCAGCCTGTCACCGTGTGCGGTGAGGGTTGAGAGCGCAATGCGCGCCTGATCTTCCTGCTCGGCGAGCCAGGGATTGTTAAAGGCGTCCATAAACAGCCGGTTAATCAGCTGCTGCATCGCCTGTCCACCGCTTCCGTGCGCCATTTCCACCGTGTTCATGCTTCACACTCCTGGTTGCGATAGTGATACCACGCGGCGCATGCCCCTTCTGAAGAGACCATCAGCGCGCCAAACGCGGTTTGCGGGTTACAGGCGTTGCCAAATAACGGGCAGTGATAAGGTTTGCATTTTCCGGTGAGTACGTCGCCACAGCGGGCGCGGGGATCGTCGCACACCTGCTGCGGCTGCGGTCGGAAATGCGCTTCGGCGTCGAAGGCGCGATACGCGGGCGTCAGGTGTACGCCGGATTCGGCAATCAGCCCCAGTCCGCGCCACTCGCTGTCGCCTTCGACGCTAAACACGTCGGCTATTGCCTGCTGTGCCCGTCTGTTACCTGCATCGGGCACCACGCGGCGATACTGATTTTCCACCGCACTCAGGGCCGCTATTTTCTGCTCAACCAGCATGGTCACGCCTTGCAGTAGATCAAGTGGCTCGAAACCAGCCACCACTAACGGACGATTGTACTGTTCAGCGATAAAACCGTAGGCTTCTGTGCCGATCACCATGCTGACGTGGCCCGGTGCCAGAAACGCGTCGATACCGTTATCTGGCGCTTCCAGCAGGCTGCGCAGCGTGGGAATAAGCGTGATGTGCTGGCAGAAAAAGTAAAAGTTTGTGACGTTGCGGGCTTTCGCCTGCTGGAGGGTAATGGCGGTGGCGGGCATGGTGGTTTCAAAACCCAGCCCGAAAAAGACGACCTTACGCTCAGGATTAGCCATCGCCAGCGTCAGGGCATCCATCGGTGAGTAGACGATCCGCACGTCCGCGCCGCGCGCCTTCGCCTGGAGCAGCGAGCCATTTTTTCCCGGTACACGCATGGCATCGCCAAAGGTGCAAAAAATCACACCGGGGCGGCTGGCGATGTCGAGACAGCTGTCGATGCGCCCCATCGGCAGCACGCACACCGGGCAGCCGGGGCCGTGGATAAATTCGATGTTCTCCGGCAGCAGCTGGTCGAGGCCAAATTTAAAGATGGCGTGGGTGTGTCCGCCGCACACCTCCATGATCCGCAGCGGTTTTTCTTTCGTGTAGTCCAGCAGCGACGCGCGGGACTTCAGGCGATCGATAAGCTGCAACACCTGCTCAGGCGCGCGATATTCATCAACGTAACGCATGTGTTATCGTTCCTCCCCATACAGCAGGGCGCCCACGTCCGGCTCGACGTCAAACATATTCTGTAGCGCGTCCAGCGTGTCGCGGGCTTCTTCCTCATTAATCACGCTCATGGCAAAACCTACGTGGACCAGCACCCACTGGCCGAGACGCGATGCGCCGGTCTCATCGTGGCTGCCTACCAGCGTCAGGTCGACATCGCGCAGGATGCCGCATACCTCCACTTTAGCCTGATTGCCGTCGATGGAATGAATTTTTCCGGGGACGCCTATGCACATCGTTCGTTCTCCAGCCAGTTCAGCCAGGCGTCCATCCCGTCGCCGCGCGTGGCGGAAACCAGCAGGATCTCAATGTCCGGGTTCACTTCGCGGGCGTAAGCCAGGCACTTATCCACGTCGAAATTCAGGTACGGCAGCAGGTCGACTTTGTTCAGCAGCATGAGGGAGGCGGCGGCAAACATATGCGGATACTTCAGCGGCTTGTCTTCCCCTTCGGTCACGGAGAGTACCGCCACTTTATGCCGCTCGCCGAGGTCGAAGCTTGCCGGGCAGACCAGGTTGCCGACGTTTTCAATGAACAGGATGCCGTTGTTCGCCAGCGGCAGGCGCGGGGCGGCGTCGGCAATCATCTGCGCGTCCAGATGGCACCCTTTCCCGGTGTTGACCTGAATCGCAGGCGTACCGGTTTCGCGGATGCGCGCGGCGTCGTTTACCGTTTGCTGGTCACCTTCGATAACGGCGCAGGAGACACGTTTATTCAGCCGTTTGAGGGTTTCGGTCAGCAGCGTGGTTTTACCGGAGCCGGGGCTGGAGACCAGGTTCAGCACCAGCTGTTCGCGCGCGGCAAAGCGGGCGCGATTGCGGACGGCGAGCTGGTTGTTTTTATCCAGCACGTTAATCTCCACCTCCAGCATCTGGCGCTGGCTGATGCCCGGCGCGTGGGTGCCCGCTTCGCCGCGTCCGTAATGCAGGTCACCCGCGTCGGAACGCTGCGGCGCGAAGGTGATGCCGGTCAGTGCCGCCGCGGGACGCGGGGCAGGGGAAAAGGGCGCGGAGCGAAACGCGGAGTGGGGGCGGTGTTCATCCCCTTCGATATACAGGTTGCCTTCAGCGCAACCGCAGGTACTACACATACTTTACTCCTTCTCGATTTCGAGGCGTTGGATCTGCATACCGTCATCCGCCACGATGCGCAGCCCGCTGCTCTGGCACTGTGGACAGCGCTGTACCTTCGATGACAGCAGCGTGACGTACTCCTGACACTGTTCGCACCAGCACTCCGCCTGCTGCTCCTCGATATGCAGTGCGCAACCTTCCGCCAGCGTGCCGCGGCACACCAGCTCAAAACAGAAGGTGAGGGCGCTGGTCTCGACGCAGGAAAACGCCCCGACCTTCAGCCAGACGCCGGTCACGCGCTTCGCATGGTTCTGCACAGCCTGCTGTTCGATAAGTTCCAGTGCCCGCTGGCAGAGGGTGATTTCGTGCATGACGCCTCCTTAATGAATTGCCCCTTCAATGCAATAACAGTGCCAGCTTGATTTGCGTTACGGCGTGACGATGTCAACGCTGTCGAAATGACACGTCGACACCGCGGCGGTGACAGTACGTATCTTGTTAAAAGATATTTAAATCAACATATTAAAAACTGGCACGAAAACTGCTTAACAGCCGCTAACTCCATTAACCGGATACCTTTTATGACTATTTGGGAAATTAGCGAAAAAGCGGATTACATCGCGCAACGTCATCAGCAGCTTCAGGATCAGTGGCACCTCTACTGCAACTCTCTGATTCAGGGGATCACCCTGTCAAAAGCCCGTCTGCACCATGCCATGAGCTGCACGGCGCAGGGGGACATGCGCTTTGTGTTGTTTGGTCACTTCACGATTTTTGTCACCCTGGCGGAGAGCTTCAACAGCCACACCATTGAGTATTACGTTGAGACAAAAGAGGGTGAAAAACAGTGTATTGCGAAAGCTCAACTGATGGCCGACGGCATGGTGGACGGTCACGTCAGCAACCGCGATCGCCAGCAGGTGCTGGAGCACTATCTGGAGAAAATAGCGCCGGTTTATAACGGCCTCTACGCCGCCGTTGAGCACGATCAGCCGATCAACCTGAAACAGCTGATCGACGGAAAATCCTCCGCGAACGTGGCCTGAAAAGCGAGTGTCGAGAAGTGTCGATAAGACAGTTTTTTTCGTCAAAAATGACCATCACCAGAGGATGACCCGGTGAACCGTTTTGTAATTGCTGACTCGACGGTCTGTATTGGCTGTCGAACCTGTGAGGCGGCGTGCTCGGAAACGCACCGCCTGCACGGGCTACAGTCCATGCCGCGCCTGCGCGTCATGCGTAATGAGAAAGAGTCTGCCCCGCAGCTCTGTCACCACTGTGAAGACGCCCCGTGCGCGGGCGTTTGTCCTGTCAATGCCATCACCCGCGTTGACGGCGCGGTACAGCTGAACGAAAGCCTGTGCGTGAGCTGCAAGCTGTGCGGCATCGCCTGTCCGTTCGGCGCCATTGAGTTTTCCGGCAGCCGTCCGCTGCATATTCCGGCGAATGCCAATACCCCGAAAGCGCCGCCTGCGCCACCGGCTCCGGCACGTGTGAGCACGCTGCTGGACTGGGTGCCGGGCATTCGCGCCGTTGCGGTGAAGTGCGACCTGTGCAGCTTCGATGAGCAGGGTCCGGCCTGCGTGCGGACCTGCCCGACCCGGGCGCTGGTCCTGGTCAACATCCGCGACATCGCTCGCACCAGCAAACGCAAGCGTGAGCTGACCATCAATACCGACGTCGGCGATCTTTCGCTGCTGCGGGCGCTTAACGAGGGGGCGAAATGAACGCGATAGTTATGATGACCAGCGGCGTGGCCTGGTTTGCCGCCGCCGCTGTCCTGGCGCTGCTCCTCGCCTTCCATAAAACGCTGAGCGGCGTGATCGCCGGTATCGGCGGGGCGGTCGGCAGCCTGATGACGCTGGCGGCGGGCGGGGTTGTCCTGATCGACGGGCAATCCGTCGACACCCTCATCCCGCTGATTCACCACGCCGTTGAGCTTACGCCGCTGAACGCCATCTGGCTGATAACCTTTGGCCTGTGCGGGCTGTTTATCAGCCTGTTTAATATCGACTGGCACCGCCATCAGCACACCAAAGCCAACGGCCTGCTGGTTAACCTGTTGATGGCCGCCGCGGTCTGTACCGTTGTCGCCAGCAACCTCGGCGCGCTGGTGGTGATGGCTGAAATCATGGCCCTGTGCGGCGTGTTCCTGACCGGATGCAGCGCCTCCGGCAAGCTGTGGTTTGCGCTCGGACGTCTCGGCACGCTGCTGCTGGCGCTGGCCTGCTGGCTGGTGTGGCAGCGTTTCGGCACGCTGGATTTCGCCGCGCTTAACGGCCAGCCGCTGGGCAACGACGTCTGGCTGTTGAGCGTAGTCGGTTTTGGCCTGCTGGCCGGGATAATCCCGCTGCACGGCTGGGTGCCGCAGGCGCATGCCAATGCCTCAGCCCCGGCCGCTGCGCTGTTCTCCACCGTGGTGATGAAGGTCGGTCTGTTCGGCATCCTGACGATAACCCTGACGGGCGATCGGCCGCCGCTGTGGTGGGGCGTGGCGTTGCTGATTGCGGGGATGATCACCGCGTTCGTCGGTGGCCTCTACGCGCTGATGGAGCACAACATCCAGCGTCTGCTGGCGTACCACACCCTGGAGAACATCGGGATTATCCTGCTCGGCATGGGCGCAGGCGTCACCGGGCTGGCGCTCAACCAGCCGGCGCTGATTGCCGCCGGGTTTATTGGCGGTCTGTATCACCTTATCAACCACAGCCTGTTTAAAAGCACCCTGTTCCTCGGCGCGGGCAGCGTCTGGTTCCGCACCGGGCACCGCGATATTGAGAAGCTCGGCGGGATTGGCAAAAAAATGCCCGTCATTTCGCTGGCGATGCTGGTCGGGCTGATGGCGATGGCTGCGCTGCCGCCGCTGAACGGCTTTGCCGGCGAGTGGGTGATTTATCAATCCTTCTTCGCCCTCGGCCAGAGCGAGGCGTTTATCGGGCGTTTACTCGGCCCGCTGCTGGCGGTGGGCCTGGCGATCACCGGCGCGCTGGCGGTGATGTGTATGGCTAAAGTTTACGGTGTCACCTTCCTGGGCGCGCCGCGCACCCGAGAAGCGGAAAACGCCTGCTGCGCCCCGGTACTGATGACCACCAGCGTGGTCGCGCTGGCGCTGTGCTGCATCGCGGGCGGGGTTGCCGCGCCGTGGCTGCTGCCGCAGCTGGGCCAGGCTATTCCGCTGCCGCTGGTCACGGCGCATACCGTCGTTTCCCAGCCGATGATGGCGCTGCTGCTGATTGCCGCGCCGCTCCTGCCGTTCGTGCTGATGCTGTTCTTCAGACGCGACCGTCTCGCCTCCCGCTCGCGCGGCGCGGCGTGGGCCTGCGGCTACGAACACGAGCAGTCGATGGTCATCACCGCCCACGGTTTCGCCATGCCGGTGAAAGAGAACTTTGCCGCCGTGCTGAAGCTGCGCCACTGGCTGAACCCGGTGGGCTGGGTGCCGGGCTGGCAGGGGGCCGCCGTGCCCGTACTGTTCCGCCGCCTGGCGCTGATCGAGCTGGCGGTGCTGGTGGTGATTGTCATTTCACGAGGAGCCTGACATGAGTCTGTTACTGGCAATTCTTCAGGCGCTGGTGCTGTTCGCCGCCGCGCCGCTGCTGTCGGGCATCACGCGCGTGGCGCGCGCCCGGCTGCACAACCGTCGCGGACCTGGCGTGCTCCAGGAGTACCGCGATCTCTTCAAACTGCTCTCCCGTCAGAGCGTCGCGCCGGATGCCGCGGGCTGGGTGTTCCGCCTGACGCCGTTTGTGATGGTGGGCGTGATGCTGACCATCGCCACCGCGCTGCCGGTGGTGACGGTGGCGTCGCCGCTGCCGGTGCTGGGCGATCTGATTACGCTGATCTACCTCTTCGCCATCGCGCGTTTCTTCTTTGCGATTGCGGGCCTGGACACCGGCAGCCCGTTTACGGGTATCGGTGCCAGCCGCGAGGCGATGCTCGGCGTGCTGGTTGAGCCAATTCTGCTGCTGGGGCTGTGGGTCGCCGCGCAGGTTGCAGGCTCGACCCACATCAGTTTCATCACCGACACCGTTTACCACTGGCCGGTTTCACGTTCGCTCCCGCTGGTGCTGGCGCTCTGCGCCTGCGCGTTCGCCACGTTTATCGAGATGGGCAAGCTGCCGTTCGATCTCGCGGAAGCGGAGCAGGAATTACAGGAGGGGCCGCTCACCGAGTACAGCGGCTACGGCTTTGCGGTGCTGAAGTGGGGCATCAGTCTCAAGCAGCTGGTGGTGTTGCAGATGTTCGTCGGCGTTTTCTTCCCGTGGGGGCAGATGACGAACTTCTCTGCGGGCGGCCTGCTGCTGGCCGTGGTGGTGGCTGTGCTCAAGCTGCTTATCGGCGTGCTGGTCATTGCCCTGTTTGAAAACAGCATGGCGCGCCTGCGTTTTGTCGAAACGTCACGCATTACCTGGGCTGGTTTTGGTTTTGCATTTTTAGCGTTCGTCTCCTTGCTGGTGGCGTGATTAAAGAGAGTGTTTATGTCTGAAGAAAAGAAAGGTCAGCAGTATCTCGCCGCGTTGCATCAGGCTTTCCCGGGCGTGGTGCTGGAGGAGTCCTGGCAAACCAAAGACCAGATCACCGTCACCATTAAGGTGAACTATCTGCCGGAAGTGGTGGAGTTTCTCTACTACCAGCAGGGCGGCTGGCTGTCGGTGTTGTTCGGTAACGACGAGCGCCAGCTGTGCGGCAGTTACGCGGTGTACTACGTGATGTCGATGGAGCAGGGCGAGAAGTGCTGGATCACCGTGCGCGTCGAGGTCGACCCGAATAAACCGGAATACCCGTCCGTCACGCCGCGCGTGCCCGCCGCCGTCTGGGGCGAGCGCGAAGTGCGCGACATGTACGGCCTGGTGCCGGTTGGCCTGCCTGACGAGCGTCGCCTGGTGCTGCCGGACGACTGGCCGGATGAACTCTATCCGCTGCGCAAGGACAGCATGGACTACCGCCAGCGCCCAGCCCCAACCACCGACAGCGAAACCTACGAGTTCATCAACGAGCTGGGCAGCAAGAAGAATAACGTGGTGCCGATTGGCCCGCTGCACGTTACCTCTGACGAACCGGGCCACTTCCGCCTGTTCGTCGACGGCGAGAACATTATCGACGCCGACTACCGCCTGTTCTACGTCCACCGCGGCATGGAGAAGCTGGCGGAGACCCGCATGGGCTACAACGAAGTCACGTTTCTTTCTGACCGCGTGTGCGGCATCTGCGGCTTTGCCCACAGCACCGCCTACACCACCTCGGTGGAAAACGGCATGGGGATCGTGGTGCCGGAACGCGCGCAGATGATCCGCGCCATTCTGCTGGAGGTGGAGCGCCTGCACTCGCACCTGCTGAACCTCGGCCTGGCCTGCCATTTCGTCGGATTTGACTCCGGGTTTATGCAGTTCTTCCGCGTGCGCGAGGCGTCGATGAAGATGGCGGAGATCCTTACCGGGGCGCGTAAAACCTACGGCCTGAACCTGATCGGCGGGATCCGCCGCGACCTGCTGAAAGACGACATGATCCAGACCCGCCAGCTGGCGCAGCAGATGCGCCGGGACGTGCAGGAGCTGGTGGATATGCTGCTCAGCACGCCCAACATTGAGCAGCGCACCGTCGGGATTGGTCGTCTTGACCCGGAAATCGCCCGCGACTTCAGTAACGTTGGTCCGATGGTGCGCGCCAGCGGCCACGCCCGCGACACCCGCGCCGATCACCCGTTCGTCGGCTACGGCCTGCTGCCGATGACCGTGCACAGCGAGCAGGGCTGCGACGTCATCTCCCGTCTGAAGGTGCGCATCAACGAGGTGTTCACCGCGCTGAACATGATCGACTACGGCCTCGATAACCTGCCGGGCGGCCCGCTGATGGTGGAAGGCTTCACCTACATTCCAAACCGCTTTGCCCTCGGCTTTGCCGAAGCGCCGCGCGGGGACGACATCCACTGGAGCATGACCGGCGACAACCAGAAGCTCTACCGCTGGCGCTGCCGTGCGGCGACCTACGCCAACTGGCCAACCCTGCGCTACATGCTTCGCGGCAACACGGTCTCCGACGCGCCGCTGATCATCGGCAGCCTCGACCCGTGTTACTCCTGCACCGACCGCATGACCGTCGTGGACGTGCGCAAGAAGAAAAGCCAGGTGGTGCCGTACAAAGAGCTTGAGCGCTACAGCATCGAGCGTAAGAACTCGCCGCTGAAATAAGGATTCGCCATGTTTACCTTTATCAAAAAAGTGATCAAAACCGGCGCGCAGACCAGCAGTTATCCGCTGGAGCCGATCCCGGTTGATAAAAACTTTCGCGGCAAGCCGGAGCACAACCCGCAGCAGTGCATCGGCTGCGCGGCCTGCGTCAACGCCTGCCCGTCGAATGCCTTAACGGTGGAAACGGACCTGAAAACCGGCGAGCTGGCCTGGCAGTTTAACCTCGGGCGCTGCATCTTCTGCGGCCGCTGCGAGGAGGTCTGCCCGACGGTCGCCATTCGCCTGTCTCAGGAGTACGAGCTGGCGGTGTGGAAAAAAGAGGACTTCCTCCAGCAATCGCGCTTTGCGCTGTGCAACTGCCGCGTCTGCAAGCGTCCGTTCGCCGTGCAAAAAGAGATCGACTACGCCATCGCGCTGCTGAAGCACAACGGCGACGTCCGCGCGGAGCATCACCGTGAAAGCTTCGAAACCTGCCCGGAGTGCAAGCGTCAGAAATGCCTGCTGCCGTCTGGCCGCATCGATTTAACCCGCCATATGAGAGAGGCCAGCTGATGGAAAACTTACTCGGCCCGCGCGACGCTAACGGCATTCCGGTGCCGCTGACGGTGGAGGAGTCCATCGCCAGCATGAAGGCGTCGCTGCTGAAAAAAATCAAACGCTCGGCCTACGTCTATCGCGTGGACTGCGGTGGCTGCAACGGCTGCGAGATTGAGATCTTCGCTACGCTGTCGCCGCTGTTTGACGCCGAGCGCTTCGGCATCAAGGTGGTGCCGTCCCCGCGCCACGCGGATATCCTGCTGTTCACCGGCGCGGTCACCCGCGCGATGCGCTCGCCTGCGCTGCGCGCCTGGCAGTCTGCGCCGGATCCGAAAATCTGCATCTCCTACGGCGCCTGCGGCAACAGCGGCGGCATCTTCCACGATCTTTACTGCGTATGGGGCGGCACCGACAAAATCGTGCCGGTGGACGTCTACATTCCGGGCTGCCCGCCGACGCCCGCCGCCACGCTGTACGGTTTTGCCATGGCGCTCGGCCTGCTGGAGCAGAAGATCCACGCCCGCGAGCCAGGCGAGCTGGACAACCAGCCAGCCACTATCCTGCACCCGGATATGGTGCAACCGCTGCGGGTGAAGATCGACCGCACGGCACGCAGGCTGGCGGGCTACCGCTACGGACGCCAGATTGCCGACGATTATCTGCGTCTGCTCAGCCAGGGCGACCATCAGGTAGCGCGCTGGCTGGAGGCCGAGAACGATCCGCGTCTCAATGAGATCGTGGCGAACCTGAACAACATTGTGGATGAGGCGCGTATCCGATGAGTGAAACGGTTGTGTTCAGCCAGCTGAGCCGTAAGTTTATTGATGAGAACGATGCCACGCCGGATGCGGCGCAGCAGGTGGTCTATTACAGCCTGGCGATTGGGCACCACCTCGGGGTGATCGACTGCCTGGAGGCGGCGTTAACCTGCCCGTGGCCGGAATACCTGGCGTGGATCGCCACGCTGGAGGAGGGCAGTACGGCGCGGCGCAAGATGGAGGGCGTGCCGAAGTATGGCGAGATCGTCATCGACGCCAACCACATTGCGATGCTCGCTAACGCCTTTGACGCGGCGCTGAGCGTACAAACCCCGGCGCAGCAGGCGTGGAGCAAAACGCTGCTCGGCATGCTGCACGATATTCATCAGGAGAGCGCCATCTACCTGATGGTGAGGAGATTACGTGACTGACGTTTTACTGTGTGTCGGCAACAGCATGATGGGCGACGACGGCGCGGGTCCGCTGCTGGCGGAATTGTGCGCCGCAAACCCGCCGGGCAACTGGGTGGTGATTGACGGCGGCAGCGCGCCGGAAAACGACGTGGTCGCCATCCGTGAACTGCATCCGGAAAGGCTGTTAATCGTCGATGCCACCGATATGGGGCTTAACCCCGGCGAGATCCGCCTGATTGACCCGGACGACATCGCCGAGATGTTTATGATGACCACCCACAATATGCCGCTGAACTACCTGGTGGATCAGATCAAAGACGACGTGGGCGAGGTGCTGTTTTTGGGCATTCAGCCGGATATTGTCGGGTTTTATTACCCGATGACGCCGCCGGTGAAAGAGGCGGTGGAGGGGGTGTATTCACGGCTTGCCGGGTGGGTTGGAGATGGAGGTTTTTCTCCGCTCTGAGCAGTGCCGGGTGGCGGCTTCGCCTTACCCGGCCTACCAAACCCATCTCCCTCTCCCTGTGGGAGAGGGCTGGAGTGAGGGCAACAGGCTACTCGAGATCCCCCCCGTTACTCGCAATCACCTTCTTATACCATCCGAACGATTTCTTGCGTTTCCGTTCCAGCGTGCCGTTCCCGGCGTCGTCGCGGTCGACGTAGACAAATCCATAGCGCTTGCTCATCTCCCCGGTTGAGGCCGAGACCAGGTCGATGCAGCCCCAGGTGGTGTAGCCCAGCAGCGGAACGCCGTCCTCAATCGCGTCGCCCATCGCGCGGATGTGCTCGCGCAGGTAGCTGATGCGGTAGTCGTCGTTGATCTCGCCGTTTTCATCAATGACATCTTTCGCTCCCAGGCCGTTTTCCACCAGGAACAGCGGCTTCTGGTAGCGGTCGTACATCATGTTCATAGTGATGCGCAGGCCGAGCGGGTCGATACCCCAGCCCCACTCGCTCACCTGAATGTGCGGGTTGCGCAGGGACTTCACGATGTTCGCCGCGCTGGTGTTGCCCGCGTTCATGTCCGCCGACGCGCAGCGCGAGGCGTAGTAGCTGAACGAGACAAAGTCGACGGTATTTTTCAGCAGTTCGTCATCGCCCGGGTCTTTCACAATCACGACGCCTTTTTCGCGGAACACGCGGGCAGAGTAGGCCGGATAGCTGCCGCGCGCCTGCACGTCGATAAAAAACAGGTTCTCGCGGTCTTTCTCCAGCGCCATCCACACGTCTTCCGGCTTGCAGGAGTAGGGGTAGAAGTTACCGCCCGCCAGCATGCAGCCGACCTGGTTTTCCGGGTTTACCTCGTGGGCAATTTTGGTCGCCAGCGCGCTCGCCACCAGCTCGTGGTGCGCGGCCTGGTATTTCACCTGGTCTTCGTTTTCGCCTTCCTCAAACACCAGTCCCGCGCCGGAAAACGGGCTGTGCAGCATGATGTTGATTTCGTTGAAGGTCAGCCAGTATTTCACCAGCCCGTTAAACGCCTCGAAGCAGGTGCGGGCGTAGCGGGCGAAGAAATCGACCATCTTACGGTTGCGCCATGAGCCGTACTCCGTCACCAGGTGCATCGGCACGTCGAAGTGGCAGAGGGTCACCAGCGGCTCGATGTTGTACTTTTTGCACTCCTCGAACACCGCGCGGTAGAAGGCAATGCCTTCCTGATTCGGCAGCGGTTCGTCGCCGTTCGGGTAGAGGCGGCTCCAGGCAATCGAGGTGCGGAACACCTTAAAGCCCATCTCCGCCATCAGGGCGATGTCTTCTTTGTAGCGATGGTAAAAATCAATCGCCTCGTGGCTCGGGTAGAATTCGTCGTCCCGCAACGAAAACCGTTTTTCCTTGCCGACTTTTACCGCCAGGCGGTTTGCGCCGTGGGGGATCATATCGACCGTCGTCAGTCCTTTGCCGCCTTCACGGTAAGCCCCTTCACTCTGGTTGGCGGCAAGCGCGCCGCCCCATAAAAATCCTTGTGGAAAAACAGACATTCTTACCTCGCTTTCAGTTTATGCTTCTGCTGCTTTGTTCTGTACCGGTGCGGTTTGCAGGGCGCGTGCTTTTTCGGCTTCGTCTTCTACCGGGATATCCTCAAACCCTAACAGCAGGGTCAGCACAAACGACAGCACCACTGCCAGACCCATCACGCCAAACACCCAGACGATGGTCATCGGGTTGGCCGGGTCGAAGAACTGCACGCTGGTAAACAGCCCCGGCGCCGCCATCGAATGGCTGGCAAGACCGGCCATTCCTGCCACCGCGCCGCAGATAAAGCCGCTGATCAGACTCGCAATCAGCGGACGCTTCAGGCGTACCGCCACGCCGTACAGGGCCGGTTCAGAGATCCCCGCCATGATGGCGGAGGCCGCCGCGGCCAGCGCCGTCTGGCGCAGCTCCGGGTTTTTGGTTTTCCACGCTACCGCCAGCGATGAACCGCCGAGCGACAGGTTGGCGCCGATTTCCGACGGCATCACCATCCCTTCTTTGCCCGTTTCGGCAATGGTCTGGATGATGGTCGGCGTAAACACGCGGTGCATCCCGGTCATCACCAGCAGCGGCCACAGCGCGCCCATAATGGCAACGGAGAGCCAGCCCAGATAGCCGTGAATGGTGTAGACCAGCGCGGAGATGGCGCTGCCGATCCAGATCCCCAGCGGGCCAATCAGCACGATGGCGAGCGGGGCGGCAATCAGCACGATCAGCATCGGCTTGAGGAAGTTTTTCGTCACCGCCGGGGTAATGCGATCCACCCAGCGTTCGATGTACGACAGGCACCAGGTCATCACCAGCGCCGGGATAACGGTATAGGTGTATTTCACCGCCGTCACCGGAATGAACGCGAACTCAACGTGCTCGCCCTGCGCGGCCTTGGCCATCAGCTCGATAAAGCTCGGGTGAACCAGCACGCCCGCGATGGCGATTGCCAGGGACATGTTGGTTTTGAACTTCACCGCTGCGGAAGCCGCCACCATCAGCGGCAGGAAGAAGAACGCGCCGTCGCCGATAACGGTCAGGATCGTCAGCGTCGGGTCACCTTTGCCCAGCACGCCGGTCATCTCAAGGATCATCGCCAGCAGCTTGACCATCGACCCGCCGATGATCGCCGGGATCAGCGGAGACATAGTGCCGATCAGCGCGTCGAGGATCCCGGCGCCAATCCGGCGCAGCGTGAGCTTCTGTGGACCTTCCGCTACGGCAGGTTGCAGGTTAGCGGGCAGCAGGCTCACCACTTCACGGTATGCCTGGGACACGGTGTTGCCGATGATCACCTGGCACTGGTTGTCGTTGCGCACCACGCCGAGCACGCCGCTGATGCTTTTCAGGCGCGCGGTGTCGGTAAGGCTTTCGTCTTTCAGAACGAAGCGCAGGCGCGTCATGCAGTGGGTGACGGCGACGATGTTCTCTTTACCGCCCAGCGCGCTAACAACGTCGTTTGCCAGCGCAGCGTAATTTTTTGCCATCGGATGTGATCCTGTTATCGTTGTGAGAAGTGTAGGAAACCGGTTTCACATAATCATCATGAGTTCCTTTTAATGAAACAAGATCGCTTTTTATGCATTTTTTCGTTTCGTGATAACGATCACTCGTGGCCGTAAAAAGCGTGATAACGTCGCTGCGACAATTTTTCTGCGGTGAAGTACACTGCGGCTCATCGGTTTTGAATGGAATAACACTATGACCACCATGCTGGAAGTGGCGAAGCGGGCAGGCGTGTCGAAAGCGACGGTCTCCCGGGTGCTGTCGGGGAACGGTTACGTCAGCCAGGAGACGAAAGACCGCGTGTTTCAGGCCATCGAAGAAAGCGGGTATCGCCCCAATCTGCTGGCGCGAAACCTGGCGACCAAACGCACCCAGACCCTGGGGCTGGTGGTGACGAACACCCTGTACCATGGGGTCTACTTTAGCGAGCTGCTGTTTAACGCCGCGCGGATGACGGAAGAGAAGGGGCGCCAGCTGATCCTGGCGGACGGCAAGCACAGCGCCGAAGAGGAGCGCGAGGCGATCCAGTATCTGCTCGACATGCGCTGCGACGCGGTGATCATCTACCCGCGTTTTCTGAGCGTGGAAGCGCTGGACGAGATCATTGAGAAATGCGAGCAGCCGATCATGGTGCTCAACCGCCGTTTGCGGAAAAACAGCAGCCACAGCGTCTGGTCCGATCATAAAGCGTCGTGTCAGGACGCGGTATCGCAGCTGATCGCGAAAGGCCACCGGGAGATTGCGTTTATCACCGGTTCGCTGGATTCACCCACCGGGGTGGAGCGTCTTTCCGGTTACAGGGACGCGCTGGCGCAGCACGGGATTGCAGTTCGCGACGCGCTGATCGCCGAAGGGAAGTGGAGCCCGGCCAGCGGCGCGGCGGCGGTCTCTCAGCTGCTCACCCGCGGCGAAGCGTTTACCGCGCTGGTGGCGAGTAACGACGATATGGCGATTGGCGCCATCAGGCAGCTGCATGAGAGCGGCGTCGCCACACCGGGCGCGGTGTCCGTCATCGGCTTTGACGACGTGGCAATCGCGCCCTATATCGTGCCGTCCCTCTCCAGCGTGCGTATTCCGGTAACGGAGATGATCCAGGAGACCATCAGCCGCCTGATTTTCATGCTCGACGGCGGTGAGTTTAAGCTTCAGCAAACCTTCTCCGGCGAGCTTATCCTGCGCGACTCCGTTATTGACGGCCCGCATCGCTGACGTCGACATCTGTCATCGTCACTAATGACGATGACAGAACTACTTCTTTTTATTTCGCTTTAAAATCAACGCATTAAATATTGGCACGGTTTATGAATAGCTTCGCGCATAACAGTTATGCCGGAGAAGCAGATGAACCGTTTTATTATGGCCGATGCCAGCAAATGCATTGGTTGCCGTACCTGTGAAGTGGCGTGCGTGGTGTCCCATCAGGCAGAGCAGGATTGCGCCTCTCTCACCCCTGATACCTTTCTGCCGCGCATCCACGTCATTAAAGGCGTGAATATTTCTACCGCCGCTATCTGTCGCCAGTGTGAAGACGCGCCGTGCGCCAACGTCTGTCCGAACGGGGCGATTAAGCGCGAGAAAGGCTTCGTGCATGTGATGCAGGAGCGCTGCATCGGGTGCAAAACCTGTGTGGTGGCGTGTCCGTATGGCGCGATGGAGGTGGTGGTTCGCCCGGTGGTTCGCAACAGCGGTATCGGGCTGAGCGTGCGCGCGGAGAAAGCCGAAGCCAATAAATGTGACCTCTGCTACCACCGCGACGCCGGTCCGGCGTGTATGGAAGCCTGTCCGACGCACGCGCTGGTCTGCGTCGATCGAGACAAGCTCGAACAGATGAGTGCCGAAAAACGTCGCCGCGCGGCGTTCGACACCTCGTCATCACTGCTGTTCTGAACCGTATGAGCAGCAACGGCGTTCAGCTGCGGGTGCGCGGCAAGGTGCAGGGCGTGGGGTTTCGGCCCTTCGTCTGGCAGCTGGCGCACCGGCTGAAGCTTGTGGGCGATGTCTGCAACGACGGAGAGGGTGTCCTGGTGCGTCTCGCGGGTAGTGGGGGTGACTTTACCGCGAGACTGCGCCAGGACTGCCCACCGCTGGCGCGCATCGATCGCGTTGAAACGCAGCCGTACAGCTGGAATACGCTGCCGGACGAGTTTGTCATCCGCCACAGCGAGAGTGGGGCGATGGACACGCAAATCGTCCCGGATGCCGCCACCTGTCCCGCTTGCCTGGCGGAGATGCGCGATCCCCGCGAACGTCGCTACCGCTACCCGTTTATCAACTGCACCCACTGCGGGCCGCGGTTTACCATTATCCGCGCCATGCCCTATGATCGCCCGGCCACGTCAATGGCGCCATTCCCGCTCTGTGTGCCCTGTGAAACGGAGTACCGCAACCCGGCTGATCGGCGTTTTCACGCCCAGCCGGTTGCCTGCCCGGACTGCGGGCCGCAGCTGGAGTGGCGAGCCGGGGAGGCTGCTGCTGCCCGCAAATCGGCGTTAAGCGCGGCGGTGGCGATGCTGGAAGGCGGCGGGATTGTGGCGGTCAAAGGGCTGGGCGGTTTTCACCTGGTCTGCGACGCGCTTAACCCGCAGGCGGTTCGGAAATTACGGGCACGCAAGCAGCGCCCGACCAGGCCGCTGGCGGTGATGATCCCGCATGCGAACGATCTGCCGAAGGCCATCCAGACGCTGTTACGTTCACCCGCTGCGCCGATTATGCTGACGCCAAAAGCCTGCCTTCCAGCGTTTCCTGAGGAGATTGCGCCGGGGCTGAATACGGTCGGCGTGATGTTGCCTGCGAACCCGCTCCAGCATTTGCTGATGTTGGACTGTCAGCGTCCGCTGGTGATGACCTCCGGCAACCTAAGTGGCCATCCACCCGTCATAAACAACCAGCAGGCGCTGGAAGAACTCAGTGACATCGCTGACGGCTTCCTGCTGCACAACCGCGACATCCTGCAACGGATGGATGATTCAGTGATGGACCAGGAGGGCACGATGTTGCGTCGCGCACGCGGTTTTGTGCCGGATGCCATCACATTGCCCGCCGGATTCCGCGACATCCCGCCCATGTTATGCACCGGCGCGGAGATGAAAAATACCTTCTGCCTGGTACGTGGCAACCAGGCGGTGCTGAGCCAGCATTTTGGCGATCTGAGCGACGAGGGCGTAGAGGCGCAGTGGCGCAGTGCGCTCTCGACGATGCAGGAGATCTACGCTTTCCAGCCAGAGCGTGTGGTGTGCGATGCCCATCCGGGATATCACGCCCGACAGTGGGCCCGGACGCAGGCGCTGCCCGTTGAGACCGTGCTGCATCATCATGCGCATGCGGCAGCGTGTCTGGCGGAGAACGGCTGGCCGCTCGACGGCGGGGATGTTATTGCCCTGACGCTGGACGGGATCGGCATGGGCGAGAACGGCGCGCTGTGGGGCGCCGAGTGCCTGCGGGTGAACTATCGCGACTGCGAACGGCTGGGCGGTCTGCCAGCCGTTGCGCTGCCGGGGGGCGATCTGGCGGCAAAACAGCCGTGGCGCAATTTGCTCGCCCACTGTCTGGCGTTCGTACCTGACTGGCAGCAGTACCCGGAAACTGAGGTGGTACAGCGTCAAAACTGGCCGCTGCTGGCAACGGCGGTGTCGCGCGGTATCAATGCGCCGCGGGCCTCCTCCTGTGGTCGTCTGTTCGACGCCGTGGCCTGTGCGCTGGGCATTGAAACGCAACGCTATGAGGGCGAAGCCGCGTGCCGGCTGGAGGCGCTGGCCGAACGCTGTGCAGGGGTTGATCATCCGGTGACGCTCCAGACGGATAACCTTGCGCTGTTCTGGCAGCAGTGGCTGGCCTGGCGGGCGGAGCCCGGCGAGCGCGCCTGGGCCTTTCACGATGCGCTGGCAAAAGGGCTGAGCGAACTGGCGGCAACGCATGCCCGCCGACGGTCGCTCTCTACGGTGTGCTTCAGCGGCGGCGTCCTTCACAACCGCCTGCTGCGCGCGCGCCTTCGTCATTACCTTTCTGATTTCACGCTTCTTTTTCCTTCGCGCCTGCCCGCAGGTGACGGAGCGATCTCCTTCGGGCAGGCGGTGGTTGCTGCCGCCCGATCATGTTTACAAAGGACTTAAAATGTTACGACTGTTACGCAATGAACCTCGTGCAGCGTGCCTGCTGCTGGCTCTCGGGATGGCTAACCTGCTGGCCTGGGGGCTGGCGTGGCACACCTTTAGCGACAGTACGGCGCTGATGGCGGCCAGCCTGCTGGCCTGGTGTTACGGACTGCGTCATGCGGTGGATGCCGACCATATCGCCGCGATTGATACCGTGACGCGTAAGATGATGCAGCAGGGCAAGCGCCCGTCCGGCGTGGGCGCATGGTTTTCCCTCGGACACTCCACCATCGTGGTGCTGGCCTCCATTGCTATCGCCGCTACCGCCACGGCGTTTCAGAAAAACATGGCATGGTTCCACGAAACCGGCAGCCTGATTGGCACCGCCGTCTCCGCCACCTTCCTGCTGGCGATGGCGCTGGTGAATATGGTGATCCTGCGCGGCGTCTGGCGCAGTTTTCAGGCACTGAAACACGGCAGGCCGGCGCAGGGCGACATCACGCTGCCTGCACAGGGTGGCGTCATGAACTGGCTGTTCGGCAAAACCTTCCGCCTCGTCAATAAAAGCTGGCAGATGTACCTGGTCGGTTTCCTGTTTGGCCTCGGCTTTGACACGGCCACCGAAATCGGCGTGCTGGGGATCTCCGCCGCCAGCGCCTCCAGCGGGATGTCGGTGTGGTCGATCATGATCTTCCCGGCGCTCTTCGCCAGCGGCATGGCGCTGGTGGATACGCTCGATAACCTGCTGATGGTGGGTGCCTACGGCTGGGCGTTTAACAAGCCGCAGCGCAAGCTGTACTACAACATGACCATCACCGGCACTTCGGTGGTAGTGGCGCTGTTTATCGGCGGCCTGGAAGCGCTGGGTCTGCTGATGGACAAGTTCTCCCTCAGCGGCGACGTGTGGGATCTAATTGGCGCGGTGAACGATAACCTGGGCGATGCCGGATTTGTGGTGGTCGGGCTGTTTGTCGCCTGCTGGCTGATCTCGATGGCGAACTACCGCTGGCGCGGTTATGACGCGCTGGTGGTGCGCTCCTGACGCTGAAAGGGTAGCCATAAAAAAAGCCCCGGGACATCGGGGCGGTGGACAATAAAATCCAAAGGTTAAGTAAGCGTGGCAGTACTGTAGGCCGGGTAAGCGGAGCGCCGCCCGGCATGACGAGGGTTAAGCAGGTAACGATTTCAGCAGCGCGAAGGCCTCCTTCATTCTGTCTTCGCTGACCACAAAGGCGCGCATCTGACCGGCAGTATCGGTGCCGCGCGCCACCATGCCCTGAGGCGAAAGGGCAATCTGCCAGTCCAGATCCTGACGCTGCGTTTCACCTGCGAGATGCAGCGGTAGTTCCGGCGTTTTTACCTTCACCAGCATGGCGGGTAATTTCACCGGGGCGTTGCCGCCGAGCAGGTTTTTCGCCAGGAACATGGCGCTTAACTGAATCGGTTGCAGGAACGGCAGCACCTGGCCGTTAATTTCCGCGCAGTCGCCCAGGGCATAAATATCCGGCTGGGTGGTTTGCAGGTAGCTGTCCACCTTCACGCCGCGATTGATCTCTGCGCCCGCGCGGTGCGCCAGCGCGGTTTCCGGGCGCAACCCCGTCGCCGCAATTACCACATCCACTTCCACGCTGCGGTTGCGGTCGAGCGTCGCACAAATGCCGGTTTCGGTTTTGCTCAGGCTCTGCAACTGCGATTTCAGCAGCAGATGCACGCCCATGTCGGTCAGACGATGCTGTAAGCGACTGCTTACTTCTGCTGGCATCAGTGCTGACAGAATGCTGGCCGCGTGGTCAACCAGGGTGACGGATTTTCCCGCCCGGCAGAAGTCCATCGCCAGCTCGGTGCCAATCAGCCCGCCGCCGACAATCATCACCCGCGTGGCGTCGCGTAACAGGGTCTCGCTGGCCTGATACTCCTGCTGGCTGTTGAGCGTGACCATTAGTTCGCGGCCCTCAACCGGCGGCACAAACGCCGATGCCCCCGTCGCCAGCACCAGCTTGTCGTAGTGCCAGGTTTTATCTTTCGCGTTCACCACGTGGGCGTCGGCGTCGATATCGGTCACCCAGGTGTACGGAAACAGACGCAGGTTAAACTGTTCTGCAAACTCCCCCGCCGTCTGGCGGGTGAGATCGTCGGCGCGCTGATTCTGGCTAATGACGTGGCTTAAATCAGGCTTGTTGTACTCATCCATGCTGTCGGCGGCGATTACCGTCAACGGCACGTTAGCATCCTGTTTGCGGATATTTTTCACCAGCTGGCGGGCGGCAAAGCCCGAGCCGATAATGACGATGCCGTGGCTCATTTTGCCTCCGTTGCCAGTTCATCAAAGACGTCTTTCCCGAGGGAACATTCCGGGCAGAGGAAGTTGTCCGGCACCTCGCTCCATGGCGTACCCGGCGCGACATCCTGCAACGGCTCGCCCAGCTCAGGATCGTAAATCCACTGGCAGACGCTGCACTGCATGCAAGGGCCGAGGTCGGCAGCGGCAGGAGCGGCTTCTGCTACGGCTTCCGGCGCAACAGCCGCGGCGGGTGCGGTTTCCGGCAGTGGCGCAAGCGCCCACTGGCGGGCAATGTCGCGACCGTGCTGGCGACAGATTTCCAGCGCGTCGAGATCCGGACGCCATTTCGCCTTCAGGCTCAGGGACATCTCAAAACCGGCATCCTGTAAACGGGTGGAGAGACGGTCTACCGCGCCGCCGCTCCAGCCGTGTGAACCAAAGGCGCTGGCGCGTTTGTTACGGAAGCGCAGGCCGGTCATCTCTTCCACCAGTCCGGCAATTTTCGGCATCATCACGTTATTCATGGTGGAGGTACCCACCAGCACGCCTTTGGAGCGGAATACGTTGGTCAATACCTCATTCTTATCGCTGCGCGCCACGTTGAAGATTTTCACCGCCACGTTCGGGTCAACTTCGTTGATGCCCTGGGCAATGGCGTCCGCCATCATGCGGGTGTTGTTGGACATGGTGTCGTAGAAGATCGTAATGCGGTCTTCCTGATAGTCCGCCGCCCACTTCAGGTACAGTTCGACAATCTGGGTTGGATTTTCACGCCATACCACGCCGTGGGAGGTGGCAATCATATCCACCGGCAGGTTGAAGCCGAGGATCTCGGTGATTTTTGGCGTGACCAGACGGCTGAACGGGGTCAGGATGTTGGCGTAGTAGCGTTGGCACTGTTCGAACAGCTCGGTCTGATCCACTTCGTCGTTGAACAGACGTTCGTCGCAGTAGTGCTGGCCGAAGGCGTCGTTACTGAACAGCACCGCGTCACCGGTCATGTAGGTCATCATGCTGTCCGGCCAGTGCAGCATTGGGGTTTCCACGAAGATCAGCTGTTTGCCGTTGCCGATATCCAGCGTGTCGCCGGTTTTCACAGTGTGGAAGTTCCACTCCGGATGGTGGTGGTGGCCGTTGATGGAGTCAATGGCGTTAGTGGTGCAGTAGATCGGGGTATCCGGAATGTGGGACATCAGCTCGGTCAGCGCCCCGGCATGATCCTCTTCCGCGTGGTTGATGATAATGTAGTCGATCTCATTCAGATCGATTTCGCTGCGCAGGTTCTGCACGAACTCGCGGCTGAATTTGTGATCGACGGTATCGATCAGGACGTTTTTACCTTCACGAATGAGATAGCTGTTGTAGCTGCTACCGCGCAGCGTTTTGTATTCCGTCCCGTGAAAATCACGTACTTCCCAGTCACGTTGACCCACCCAATGAATGTTATTTTTAACCAGAATAGACATAGCAACCTCAACTTAATACGGCGTTTTCAAATAAGATGACTGTCATATATCAAGTTGCGTGCCAACTTTTTAACTTATTGAAAATAACGGATTTATATTTTGATGCTCCCAAATAGGTAGTCATTTTGACTATCTTAAAAATTGTCAATATGACACTATGTATTGTCAAAATGACAGTGAGGCAGAGATGAGCTTTTCCGTAGATGTGCTGGCGAAGATCGCTATAGAACTGCAAACCGGTATTGGTCATCAGGACCGCTTTCAGCGGCTGATCTCCACGTTGCGTCACGTGCTGGATTGCGATGCCTCGGCGCTGCTGCGTTACGAAGGGCGGCAGTTTATTCCGCTGGCTATCGACGGTCTGGCGAAGGACGTACTCGGGCGGCGCTTTACCCTGGAGGGCCACCCGCGTCTGGAAACCATCGCCCGTGCGGGTGACGTGGTGCGTTTCCCGGCGGACAGCGATCTGCCCGACCCTTACGACGGCCTGATCCCCGGGCAGGAGAGCCTGAAGGTGCACGCCTGTATCGGCCTGCCGCTGTTTGCCGGGCAGAACCTGATTGGTGCGTTAACCCTCGACGGCATGTCGCCGGATCAGTTCGATACCTTCAGCGACGAAGAGCTACGGCTGATTGCTGCGCTGGCGGCCGGGGCGCTGAACAACGCCCTGCTGATAGAGCAGCTGGAGAGCCAGAATATTCTTCCGGGTAGCCTGACGGCGTTTGAGCAGGTGGCACACACCGAAATGATCGGCCTTTCGCCAGGCATGGCGCAGCTCAAAAAAGAGATTGAGATTGTCGCCGCGTCTGATTTGAACGTGCTGATCTTCGGAGAGACCGGCACCGGTAAAGAGCTGGTGGCGAAAGCGATCCACGAAGCCTCGCCCCGTGCGGTGAATCCGCTGGTCTATCTCAACTGCGCGGCGCTGCCGGAAAGCGTGGCGGAAAGCGAGCTGTTCGGACACGTCAAAGGGGCCTTTACCGGGGCGATCAGCAACCGCAGCGGCAAGTTCGAAATGGCCGATAACGGCACGCTGTTCCTCGATGAAATTGGCGAACTCTCCCTTTCGCTCCAGGCCAAACTGCTGCGGGTGTTGCAGTATGGCGATATTCAACGTGTGGGAGACGATCGCAGCTTACGCGTGGATGTGCGCGTGCTGGCGGCGACGAACCGCGATCTGCGCGAAGAGGTGCTGGCGGGGAATTTCCGCGCCGATCTGTTCCACCGTCTGAGCGTGTTCCCGCTCACGGTGCCGCCGCTGCGCGAGCGGGGCGAGGATGTGGTGCTGCTGGCGGGCTTTTTCTGCGAACAGTGTCGGCTCAAAATGGGGCTTTCCCGCGTGGTGCTAAGCCCCGGTGCGAGGACGCACCTGCTGAGCTACGGCTGGCCAGGTAACGTGCGTGAACTGGAACATGCGATTCACCGCGCGGTGGTGCTGGCGCGGGCTACGCGTTCGGGGGATGAAGTGGTAATTCATGCGCGCCATTTCGCGCTGCATGAGGAAACGACGCCGTCCGTGAAGCCGGTGATACCTGAGAGCGTGAACGAAAACCTGCGCGAGGCGACGAATGCGTTCCAGCGTCAGATGATCACCCGCGCGCTGGAGCAGAATAACCGCAGCTGGGCGGCGTGCGCGCGGGCGCTGGAGATGGACGTCGCCAACCTCCACAGGCTGGCGAAACGTCTGGGGCTGAAGGGTTAAATAATCCCCGCCTGGTAGAAGTCTTGCAGGTTGATCGCGCCGCACAGCCTGCCGTGCTCGTCCACCACCGGCGCGGCGGTGATTTTGCGCTTCATCAGCACCTCTTTGGCTTCAATGGCGCGGCTGTCGGCATTCAGCGTCAGTCCGCCCTGGGTCATTGCTTCGGATACCCGCGCCTCCAGCTTGCCGCCGCCCACCAGCCAGCGGCGCAGGTCGCCGTCGGTGAAGACGCCCTGCACCTGGCGGTCATTGTCGCATACCGCAACCAGCCCCAGCCCGGTGCGGCTCAGCTCCAGCATGGCGTCCATCACGCTGGTGTCGAGTTTGACCTGAGGAATGGCATCGTCGGTGCGCATCAGGTGGTGAACCTTGTTGAGCAGACGTGCCCCAAGCGCGCCCGCAGGATGGGAGCGGGCGAAATCTTCCTCATTAAAACCGCGCGCCTGCATCACCGCCATTGCCAGCGCGTCGCCCATCATCAGGGTGTTGACGGTGCTGGAGGTCGGTGCCAGGTGCATCGGACAGGCTTCGCGCTCAACGGAAATATCCAGCGTTGCTTTCGCGGCCAGCGCCAGCGGCGATCGGGATTTGCCGGTCATCGCTAACAGGGCCACCGATTTTTCCTGCAGGCGTGGAATAATGAGATCCAGCTCTTTCGCCGAACCGGAGTAGGAGATAAACAGCATCACATCGCGGCTCTCAATCATTCCCAGATCGCCGTGCAGCGCTTCGGCAGGGTGCACGAAGAAGGCCGGGGTGCCGGTGCTGGCCAGCGTCGCGGCAATCTTTTTGCCGATATGGCCGGATTTACCGATGCCCGCCACGATCACTTTGCCTTCGCAGTGGATAATGGTGTTGGCCGCGCGGACAAAATCCTCGCCCAGACGTTCCGGCAGGCGGCTGGCTTCCTGCAGCTCCAGCATCAGCGTCTGGCGGCCCGTTTCTAACAGAAAATCACTCATCTCTCTCTCCGGTTACGATCACGTCGATGCCTTTTTCTTCCAGCGCTTTTTTGAACGCCGGGTCGATACCCGCGTCGGTAATCAGCTTGTCGACGCTTTCAAGGCTACAGACAATGTTGGGGCTTTTGCGGCCAAACTTCGACGAGTCTGCCATCAAAATCACTTCCCGCGCGGCGTTGCACATGGCTTTACTGACGCTGAACACCTCGTTAAACGTCGTGACGCCCGCGTTCAGGTCGATGCCGTCGGTACCCATAAACAGTTTATCGAAGCTGAAGTGGTCGAAGGCGTTCTCCGCCAGCTGCCCGTGAAACGACGCCGATTTTTTACGGAAGGTGCCACCGGGCATCAGGATGGTCTGCTCGCTGTCGAACTCTGACAGGGCATTGACGATGTGCAGGCTGTTGGTCATCACGGTGATGTTATTAAAGCGGCTGAGCAGCGGGATCATCTGTAGGACAGTACTGCCTGCGTCGAGGATAATGGAATCGCCGTCATGGATAAATTTGACGGCGGCTTCGGCAATCAGCGCTTTCTGGTGAGTATTGATCAGCGTTTTGTGGTCGATAGGCGGGTCGGCTTCGTCTTTATTGAGCACCACGCCGCCGTAGGTACGAATGACGGCGCCGGAGTTTTCGAGCAACACCAGGTCCTTGCGTATTGTCGTGCCGGTGGTGTCAAAGTAGTGGGCCAGATCCTCTACCGAGCACTTTCCCTGCTTTTGCA
This sequence comes from Enterobacter cloacae complex sp. IR5402, assembly GCF_049238125.1. Taxonomy (NCBI): domain Bacteria; kingdom Pseudomonadati; phylum Pseudomonadota; class Gammaproteobacteria; order Enterobacterales; family Enterobacteriaceae; genus Enterobacter; species Enterobacter cloacae complex sp. IR5402. Next base: position 46,993 of record NZ_JBMKHO010000007.1, on the reverse strand, counting down.
GATGATCAAGTATGGCCGCCTGCCGCTGACGTGGTTTCATAGGCGCTTCGTTCCTTACGTTGCGAAATGATAATTCCGCAAGTTTATAACTTTCACAACGAAATTATCCATGTTTCAGATTAAGCGCTAATGATAGTGCATTCTGACAGAGTGAATCATGGGGGAAGATCACATCAGGTTGTAATTCATGCAGCGAAATGCCGTTGATCGCCTGAATTTTGGTCGGACGGGCAAACACCGTTACGCCGCGCATGATGAGGGAATCGCTCACCCGGTTGTGTTCATCCAGCGCAACGGCAACCACCACGCGCGGCTTAAAGCGCCCCCCGGAACGCCCGACGCCGACGCGTCCCTTCTGACACAACGCATCAAAGGCGCGGTTAAACTGGTAGATCTGCCAGCCGCCAAACGCCATCTGGCAGATCCAGGCGAGGGCGGCGACGGTGATGAGTGCGGTTACCATATCGGCTCCTTGTTATATTCCCTCTCCCGGTGGGAGAGGGGGAGGGTGAGGGCATCACCCTGCTCGATCAGAACATCACCTGCCCACCGGTGACGTTAATCGACTGTCCGGTGCAGTACGAGGCTTTCGGGCTGGCGTAAAACAGCAGCATGTTCAGCACGTCCTGATAGTCGCACCCGCGCTTGAGCGGCACTTTGTCGATGTAGTACTGTTCCACTTCTTCAGCTTTGATGCCAAGTTTGGCGGCGTACTGCGGCAGCAGGGACTGGAACATCGGGGATTTCAGCAGGTTACCCAGCATCAGCGCGTGAACGGTAATGCCGTATTCGGCCAGATCCAGCGCCAAAGACTGTGTCAGCCCGACGCCGCCAAACTTCGCCGCGCTGTAGCCGGAGTTGTGCTTGCTGCCCACTTTCCCCGATTTTGAGTTGATCTGAATGATGCGACCCTGAATACCGTCGCGGATCATCAGACGGGAAAATTCGCGGGCGCAGAGGAAATAGCCCACCAGATTCACCTGCAACGAGCGGTCAAAATCCCCCAGCTCGAAATCGCTGATAAACGCCGCTTTCGCGATCCCCGCGCTGTAGACCAGCAGGTCGATACGCCCAAATATCTCGTCCACGCCGCGGGCCAGCGCCATCACGCTCTGCTCGCTGGTGGCGTCGGCACCAAATCCGTACGCCATCCCTTCGCCAAACTCGGTGTTGATGGCGTCCGCTACGCGGGCGGCTTTCTCACTCTGAATATCCACGACCGCCACGCGGTAGCCCTCTGCGGCAAGCCCATGGCAGAGGAACTCGCCTAAGGTTTGTCCCCCACCAATGACAACGGCAACCTGACTCATGTGTCTCTCCTTTATTACGAAATAAATTTTAACGTGCAGCCTGGGGTGACAGCCTGCGGAACCGGGCCCACTACGTGAACCGTACCGGGATACTCCGCCTGCGGCTGGCCGTCGAAACGTAGGGTGATATGCCCCAGCTCGCGCAGGTTTTGCTCGGCGACGTCGCCGACGGCGGTCACGGCATAGCGCGCCTCGCCCAGCTGTAGCTGGCTCCCTGCCTTTAGCTCGCCGTTCAGCTCGCCGTGGCAGTGGATAAAGCAAAACTCTTCGATATCTGCCGGGGCGCCTTCGCGGAAGGTGATCAGCATCTGGTCGCTCAGCGCATCCGCCGCGCTCTGGCCGATGCGGGTAATGGTGGTCTGGTAAATCACAGTCATGGCAGGCACCTCTTATTGATAAATAAAGCCGGAAACAAACCAGGCAATCAGCACCGTCGGCGCGCCCGTCAGGAAGCGGCTGACCAGCACGGACGGCACGCCCACGCGCACGGTCTCCTGGCGTGCTTCCGCCAGCGACAGCCCCACGGGGATAAAGTCGCACGCTGCCTGGGCGTTAATGGCAAACAGGGCGGGCAGGGCGAGGTGCGGAGGAATATTCCCCAGACCAATCTGCACGCCAATCAGCACGCCGATAACCTGAGCAATCACCGCGCCCGGGCCGAGGAACGGCGACAGCAGCGGGAAGGAGCAGATCAGCGCCAGCGTCACCAGGCCGAGCGGGTGGCTGGCAAGCGGGGCGAGGCCGTGGGCAATCCAGTCGCCCAGGCCTGAGGCCATGATGATGCCGATCAGCGCCGAGACGAATGCCATAAACGGCAGAATGGTCTTCAGCACCGTGTCGATGGTGTCGCGCCCGGACTGGAACAGCACCGCCACGGCGGACCCCATCCCCATCCCGACCTTCGCCAGCAGGCCATCGCTCTGCTCGGTGATTTTTTTGCTGGTGTCGTACTCGCGCGGGGCCGCTTTTTGCGGCGCAGATGTGCCATTCACCAGCGTGATGTTGTCTTCCTTCACGCCTGACACATAAATATCTTCAACGATGTACTGAGCCAGCGGGCCGGATTTCCCGGTGGAGTGAATATTTACCGTCGGAATGCGGCGCTTCGGATAGATGCCGCAGCGCAGCGTGCCGCCGCAGTCGATCACCGCCACGCCGATTTCCGCTTCCGGCGGTTCGCCTTCCTTGAAGCCGTCGACCGCTTCCCAGCCGGTCAGATCGCGCAACTTGTCGACGATCGCCGGGCGCGTGCCCGCGGTGATGTACACAATCTTTTTGCCTTCGGTGGCGTCGAACTCCAGCGGGCCGCCCCAGCCGCCCGTGCCTTTCTCAATGCGGATCCGGTTCATGCTGTGGCTCCTGAAAGATGGACTTTCTGTTCAAGCTGGATGCCCATTTTTTTCTCGAAAATGGCGGTGGTGAGGTCAGTCACCCAGCCGCGGAAGAAGTTGGTCACCAGACCGACCAGCAGGTAGCTCACCGCCAGCGGGCCGAGCGGCAGGCCAAGCGTGGTCAGGCCGCTGGCGATCCCGAGATAGACAAACAGTTCGCCGGGGTTGATGTGCGGGAACAGGCCGTTCATGGAATGGCAGCTGTAGGAGGCGGCGGCGTAATAGCTCGGCTTGTACTTCTCTGGCATAAAGCGGCCGAGGCTTAAGGTCATCGGGTTGCAGAACACGAAGGTGCCGATAAAGGGCAGTATCAGGTAGCGGGACAGCGGGTTTCCGGCGCAGCGCTGGGCGAAGCGCTCGATGCGCTGCTGGCCGATAAAGTTAATCAGCGCGTTCATGATCACCAGCAGGCTGATCAGCAGGGGCAGGATCCCGGTCACCATGCCAGTGAACACTTCTCCGCCTTTCTGAAACAGCCCGATGAACCACTCGGCGCCATGGGTGATGGTTTCTATCATTCTTCTCTCCTGTAGGGCGTTTGTTTTTGTCTATCTGCGGCTAATAATAATCACTTTGAAAGGTTTTAAAGTGTTAGTTAGATCTCACAATGAAAGAAAAATGTATTATTTTGAAAGTTTATTGGTGAGGTGAATAATTTTTGGTGGAAAAAGGCACGGATTTGCGTTGGGGAGGTGCGTACCGCTTCCTTGAGGAGTTGGGGATGCTTTACCATACTGGGTTCTTACCGAACTCGTTAAATGGATGCCACATGTTCAAGCGTCGTTATGCAGCGCTGTTGCCTGCGCTTATTCTCCTGTCCGCCTGTAGTAGCAAACCCAAGACCGAAGCCGTTCAGCCAACGGCGGGCGCGCCTTCCGGAGGATTCCTGCTGGAGCCGCAGCACAATATGATGCAGATGGGAGGCGACTTCGCGAATAACCCTGCGGCCGAACAGTTCATCGATAAAATGGTGAGCAAGCACGGTTTTGATCGCCAGCAGCTGCATGCCATTTTGTCTCAGGCGAAGCGTCTGGACTACGTGCTGCGCCTGATGGACAGGCAGGCGCCGACGGCCCAGGTGCCGACCGGGCCAAACGGGGCGTGGCTGCGTTATCGCAAACAGTTTATTACCCCGGACAACGTGCAAAATGGCGTGGTGTTCTGGAATCAGTATGAAGACGCCCTGAACCGCGCGTGGCAGGTCTATGGCGTGCCGCCGGAGATCATCGTCGGTATTATTGGGGTTGAGACCCGCTGGGGACGCATTATGGGTAAAACCCGCATCCTCGATGCGCTGGCGACGCTCTCCTTCAACTACCCGCGTCGCGCGGAGTATTTCTCTTCCGAGCTGGAAACCTTCCTGCTGATGGCGCGAGACGAACAGGACGATCCGTTAGATCTGAAAGGGTCGTTCGCCGGTGCGATGGGCTACGGCCAGTTTATGCCGTCCTCCTATAAGCAGTACGCGGTAGATTTTAACGGGGATGGTCACATCAACCTGTGGGATCCCGAAGACGCTATTGGCAGCGTGGCCAACTACTTCAAAGCGCATGGCTGGACGCCGGGCGGCCAGGTGGCGGTACAGGCGAACGGCGAAGCGTTTGGTCTGGAAAACGGATTTAAAACCAAATACAGCGTGGCGCAGCTGGCAGCGGCAGGCTTAACGCCGTCTCAGCCGCTGGGCAATGTTGACCAGGTGAGCCTGCTGCGCCTGGATGTCGGAACCGGTTATCAGTACTGGTTCGGGCTGCCGAACTTCTACACCATTACCCGCTACAACCACAGCACGCACTATGCGATGGCGGTGTGGCAGCTGGGGCTGGCGGTGTCTCAGGCGCGTGTGCCAGCAGCGTCACCGTTTAGCCAGTAAGTCCCCTTATGCCTCCCTCTCCCTGTGGGAGAGGGCTGGGGTGAGGGCACCCGCCCGCACCTGTTTCCCGCAGAAACATTTCGCCACACTCCCATTTAACTCCCGCCGTTTACATCTCAATCGCCTTTCATTATTGTTATGTTATAACATTATTGAATTGAGATATCCATGTCCCTGTTTTCTCTCTCATCCTCGCTTCGGCTGCTGCTGGCGCTGGTGCTCATTCTGTTTCTCGGCCTGGCCGTGCGCTGGGCGGTGGCGTTGCCATGATCGTGATGAACGACCTGGTGGCGGGTTACGATCGCCAGCCCGTTACGCGCGCGCTGTCCGGCGTGATTGAACGCGGGAGCATGACCGCCATCGTCGGGGCCAACGGCTGCGGCAAATCCACGCTGCTGAAAACGCTCGCTGGCTTTATTCCGCCCGTCAGCGGTACGTTTCGCTGGCAGGGGAGACGTCCGGTGGTGGGCTGGCTGGCGCAGCGTCACGCGCTGGAGGCGCAATTTCCTCTGACCGTGCAGGACGTGGTGAGCATGGGCTGCTGGCCAGCAATCTCTCTGTTTGCCGGTTTTCGTCGGGATGCCCGCATGCGCATTGCCGGCGCGCTGGAGCGCGTGGGGCTGGAGTCCATGGCGTTCTCCACTATTGATGAACTTTCCGGCGGGCAATTCCAGCGCATGCTGTTTGCCCGCGTTTTAGTGCAGCAGGCACCGCTGGTGATGCTGGACGAACCCTTCACTGGCGTCGATGAAGCGACCTGCAACGTGCTGATGGATCTGATGCTGGAGATGTATATGCAGGGGCAGACTCTGCTGGCGGTACTGCACGACAGCGAACGCGTCTCGCGCCACTTCCCACAAACATTGCGGCTGGACGCTGATACGCCGCACTGGAAAACCGAGCGGGTGAGGGTGGCATGATCTGGCATCTCTTCTTCCAGCCGTTTATTGAGTACGGCTTTATGCGGCGCGCGCTGGTGGTTTGCCTGGCGCTCTCCGTCAGCACCACTGCGCTGGGTGTATTCCTTCAGCTGCGTCGGATGAGCCTGATGGGGGACGCCCTTTCTCACGCCATTTTGCCGGGTGTCGCGGTGGGCTATCTGCTCAGCGGAATGTCGCTGCTGGCAATGACTGTCGGCGGGTTTATTGCCGGTATCGCCGTTGCGCTGGTGGCCGGGCTGGTCAGCCGCCGTACACCTCTTAAAGAAGATGCCAGCTTCGCGGGGTTTTACCTGGGTTCCCTGGCGCTGGGCGTCACGCTGGTGTCGCTGCGCGGTTCAAATGTCGATCTGCTTCATCTTCTGTTTGGCTCCATTCTCGCCGTGGATAGCGCGTCAGCCCTGTTCGTGACGGGGGTCTGCATGTTCACGCTCCTCACGCTGGCGATTTTTTATCGTGGGCTGGTCAGTGAAGCGTTCGATACTGCGTGGTTGCAGGTGAACGCGCGCTGGCTGCCCGGGATGTTACACGGTCTGTTTCTGGCGCTGCTGGTGCTCAACCTGGTGGCCGGTTTTCAGGTACTCGGCACGTTGATGGCCGTCGGGCTGATGATGTTACCCGCCGTGGCGGCACGCTGCTGGGTGCGCACACTGCCAGGGTTACTTTTGATGGCGGGTATCAGCGGTATTTTTTGCGCGTGGCTGGGCTTAAGTCTTTCCTGGGCAGTGAGTCTGCCCGCCGGGCCCTCCATTGTGCTGACCGCCAGCGCATTGTTCTTTATTTCAGTTTTATTTGGCACGCGCAGCAGGCTGGCGGATAGCCTGCGGGCGCTTTTTTAACGCAAGGGGAAACGATGAAACGTACAGGGTTAGCCGTGGCGCTCGCGCTCGGCATGATGACGCACGGCGTAATGGCGAAAACGCTTAATGTGGTGACCAGCTTTTCCATCCTGGGAGACATCACGCAGCAGGTTGGCGGCGATCGTGTGAAGGTGACGACGCTGGTGGGGCCAGACGGTGATCCCCATACTTTCGAACCCTCGCCCAAAGACAGCGCGGCGCTGAGTAAAGCTGACGTGGTGGTGGTCAATGGGCTGGGGCTGGAGGGTTGGCTCGACCGTCTGGTGAAAGCCTCCGGATTCAAAGGCCAGCTGGTAGTTGCTTCAGACGGCGTGAAAACGCACACGCTGGAAGAGGACGGTAAAACCGTGACCGATCCGCACGCGTGGAACAGCGCGGCGAACGGCGCGCTGTATGCGCAAAATATTCTCTCAGGGCTGGTGAAGGCCGATCCTGAAGATACGGCGGCGCTTGAAGCTACCGGTAAACCCTATATTGCGCAGCTCTTTCAGCTGGACGGTTGGGCTAAAAAGCGTTTCAGCGACATTCCACAGGCGAAGCGCAAAGTGCTGACCAGCCACGACGCCTTCGGCTATTTCAGCCGCGCCTACGGCGTGATGTTTATGGCGCCGCAGGGGCTGTCGTCTGAGAGTGAAGCCAGCGCGGCGCAGGTAGCGGAGATCATCAACCAGATTAAAGCTGACGGCGTGAAAACCTGGTTCATGGAAAACCAGCTTGACCCGCGCCTGGTGAAGCAGATTGCGACCGCCACGGGCGCCCAGCCGGGCGGTGAACTTTACCCGGAAGCGCTGCCCGCGAAGGGCGGCGTGGCGGACACCTACGTCAAGGCGTTTCGCCACAATGTGGACACCCTCGCTAACAGCATGAAATAAGCGTCTCTCTGGCCGGTGCGCCCGCATCGGCTTTTTTCTGAAGCCCCCTCGTAAAACCCGACGCGCATCCCCATATTTGATGAGAAAGTGCTATCTTGTGCTGCATGTTTTTCTAAGGCCTGGAGCGAGAATGACTGACCATGAATTGATGCAGCTAAGCGAAGTGGTGGGGCTGGCGCTGAAACAGCGCGGCGCGACTCTCACGACCGCAGAATCCTGCACCGGCGGCTGGGTGGCGAAAGCAATTACCGATATTGCTGGCAGTTCCGCCTGGTTTGAACGCGGCTTTGTGACCTACAGTAACGAGGCTAAAGCGCAGATGATTGGCGTGCGTGAAGCTACGCTTGAGCAGCATGGCGCGGTCAGCGAACCGGTGGTGATCGAGATGGCGATTGGCGCGCTGAAAGAGGCGCGCGCAGATTACGCTATCTCCATCAGCGGTATCGCGGGGCCGGACGGCGGCAGCGACGTGAAGCCTGTCGGCACCGTCTGGTTTGGCTTTGCCACCTCAAAAGGTGAAGGGATCACCCGCCGGGAATGCTTCAGCGGCGATCGCGAAAGCGTGCGTCGTCAGGCAACGGAATACGCGTTAAAAACGCTCTGGCAACAATTTCTACAAAACACTTGATACTGTATGACTATACAGTATAATTGCCTCAACAGAACAGAAGTCCATGGTGAAGCGCAGTTGCTTCTCCCGGCATGACAGGAGTAATAATGGCTATCGACGAAAACAAACAGAAAGCGTTGGCGGCAGCACTGGGCCAGATCGAAAAGCAATTCGGTAAAGGCTCCATCATGCGCCTGGGTGAAGACCGTTCCATGGATGTGGAAACTATCTCCACTGGTTCGCTTTCTCTTGATATCGCACTGGGCGCTGGCGGTTTGCCGATGGGCCGTATCGTAGAAATCTACGGTCCGGAATCCTCGGGTAAAACCACCCTGACGTTGCAGGTTGTTGCGGCGGCACAGCGCGAAGGTAAAACCTGTGCGTTTATCGATGCCGAGCACGCGCTGGACCCGGTCTATGCCCGTAAACTGGGCGTTGATATCGACAACCTGCTGTGCTCCCAGCCGGACACCGGCGAGCAGGCACTGGAAATTTGTGACGCGCTGGCGCGCTCAGGTGCGGTTGATGTGATCATCGTCGACTCCGTTGCGGCGCTGACGCCAAAAGCGGAAATTGAAGGTGAAATCGGTGACTCTCACATGGGCCTCGCGGCACGTATGATGAGCCAGGCGATGCGTAAGCTGGCGGGTAACCTGAAGCAGTCCAATACGCTGCTGATCTTCATCAACCAGATCCGTATGAAAATTGGTGTAATGTTCGGTAACCCGGAAACTACCACCGGCGGTAACGCTCTGAAATTCTACGCTTCTGTCCGTCTGGATATCCGCCGTATCGGCGCGGTGAAAGAGGGGGATAACGTAGTCGGTAGCGAAACCCGCGTGAAGGTTGTGAAGAACAAAATCGCAGCACCGTTCAAACAGGCTGAGTTCCAGATCCTCTACGGCGAAGGTATCAACTTCCTCGGCGAGCTGGTTGACCTGGGCGTGAAAGAGAAGCTGATTGAAAAAGCGGGCGCATGGTACAGCTACAACGGTGACAAGATTGGTCAGGGTAAAGCTAATGCTATCTCCTGGCTGAAAGAGAACCCGGCGGCGGCGAAAGAGATTGAGAAGAAGGTGCGTGAACTCCTGCTGAACAACCAGGACTCTAAACCTGATTTCGTGGTCGACGGCGCGGATGCTGAAGAAACCAACGAAGACTTTTAATCCTCTCGGATAAAAATGAAGGGCTGCTGATGCGGCCCTTTTTGCATTTCTGAATCGACAGGTTTTTTATGAGTGAACCGACATCACGCCGACCAGCCTACTCACGCTTGCTGGATCGGGCCGTGCGTATTCTTGCCGTGCGTGACCATAGCGAACAGGAGCTGCGGCGGAAACTGTCAGCGCCCGTCATGAGCAAAAACGGTCCGGAAGACATTGATGCCACCGCGGAAGATTATGACCGCGTGGTTGCCTGGTGCTACGAGCATCACTATCTGGATGACGGCCGTTTTGCCGCTCGCTTTCTTGCCAGCCGTGGTCGTAAAGGCTATGGGCCAGCGCGTATCCGCCAGGAGCTGAACCAGAAAGGCGTTGCCCGTGAATCGATTGAAAAAGCCATGCGCGAAAGTGAAATTGACTGGTGCGAACTGGCGCGTGAGCAGGCGGTACGAAAGTACGGTGAGCCGCTGCCGCGTGAATTTTCAGAAAAAGTTAAAATCCAGCGCTTTTTGCTCTACCGCGGCTTCCTGATGGAAGATATTCAGGATATCTGGCGTAATTTTACCGATTGAACGCATGCGGGATTTTACTTCCCACTAAAGAAAACTTATCTTATTCCCACTTTTTCCAGTAGCTGGTCCGTCCAACTGTTTACAGATACAGATCTGCTGCGACATTTCGTTAGCTTGATTTCAGGATAATTATGAGCAAGAGCACCGCTGAGATCCGTCAGGCGTTTCTCGATTTTTTCCATAGTAAGGGACACCAGGTTGTTGCCAGCAGCTCCCTGGTACCGAACAATGACCCGACTCTGCTGTTTACCAACGCCGGGATGAACCAGTTCAAGGATGTGTTCCTTGGTCTCGACAAGCGTAATTATTCCCGCGCCACAACCTCACAGCGTTGCGTGCGTGCGGGCGGTAAACACAACGATCTGGAAAACGTCGGTTACACCGCGCGCCACCACACCTTCTTCGAAATGCTGGGTAACTTCAGCTTCGGCGACTACTTCAAACACGACGCCATTCAATACGCGTGGGAACTGCTGACCGGTGAAAACTGGTTCAATCTGCCGAAAGAGCGTCTGTGGGTGACCGTGTATGAGACCGATGACGAAGCGTTCGACATCTGGGAAAAAGAAGTGGGTATCCCTCGCGAACGTATCATCCGTATCGGTGACAACAAAGGCGCGCCTTACGCGTCTGATAACTTCTGGCAGATGGGCGACACCGGCCCTTGCGGTCCGTGCACCGAGATCTTCTACGATCATGGCGACCACATCTGGGGCGGCCCTCCGGGAAGCGCGGAAGAAGATGGCGATCGCTATATTGAGATCTGGAACATCGTCTTCATGCAGTTCAACCGTCAGGCCGACGGCACCATGGAGCCGCTGCCAAAACCGTCCGTAGATACCGGTATGGGCCTTGAGCGTATCGCGGCCGTTCTGCAACACGTTAACTCCAACTATGAGATTGACCTGTTCAGCACCCTGATCAAAGCCGTTGCTGAGGTAACGGGCGCAACCGATCTGAGCAACAAATCACTGCGCGTTATCGCAGACCATATTCGTTCCTGTGCGTTCCTGATTGCTGACGGCGTTATCCCGTCAAATGAAAACCGTGGCTATGTGCTGCGTCGTATCATTCGTCGTGCGATCCGCCATGGCAACATGCTGGGCGCGAAGGACGCCTTCTTCTATAAACTCGTTGGGCCACTGATTGGCGTGATGGGCTCTGCCGGCGACGAGCTGAAACGCCAGCAGGCGCAGGTTGAACAGGTTCTGAAAACCGAAGAAGAGCAGTTTGCCCGTACGCTGGAGCGCGGTCTGGCGCTGCTGGACGACGAGCTGGCGAAACTCAAGGGCGACACGCTGGATGGCGAAACCGCTTTCCGCCTGTACGACACCTACGGCTTCCCGGTTGACCTGACGGCGGACGTTTGCCGCGAGCGCAACATCAAAGTTGACGAAGCAGGCTTTGAAGCCGCAATGGAAGAGCAGCGTCGTCGTGCGCGTGAATCCAGCGGTTTTGGCGCAGACTACAACGCGATGATCCGCGTTGATAGCGCGTCTGAATTTAAAGGCTACGAAGAGCTGGCCCTGACCAGCAACGTAACCGCGCTGTTTGTTGACGGTAAAGCCGTAGACAGCATTAGCGCGGGTCAGGACGCGGTTGTTATCCTGGATAAAACGCCGTTCTATGCGGAATCGGGCGGTCAGGTTGGCGATAAAGGCGAACTGAAAGGCAATGGCTTCAGCTTCAGCGTAAGCGATACCCAGAAATACGGTCAGGCGATTGGTCACCAGGGCAAACTGGTTTCCGGTTCTCTGAAAGTGGGCGAGGGCGTTCAGGCCAACGTTGACGAAGCTCGCCGCGCGCGCATTCGTCTGAACCACTCGGCAACCCACCTGATGCACGCAGCCCTGCGCGAAGTGCTGGGTACGCACGTTGCACAGAAAGGTTCTCTGGTTAATGACAAAGTGCTGCGTTTCGACTTCTCACATTTTGAAGCGATGAAGCCATCTGAAATTCGTGCGGTGGAAGACCTGGTGAATGCCCAGATCCGCCGTAACCTGCCAATCGAAACCCACATCATGGATCTCGAGGCAGCGAAGAAGAAAGGTGCGATGGCGCTGTTTGGCGAGAAATATGACGACCGCGTTCGCGTGCTGAGCATGGGCGACTTCTCTACCGAACTGTGTGGCGGTACTCACGCATCCCGCACCGGTGACATCGGCTTGTTCCGCATCGTTTCCGAGTCGGGGACGGCGGCAGGCGTGCGTCGTATTGAGGCGGTGACCGGGGAAGGCGCAATTGCCAGCCTGCATGCGCAGAGCGACCAGCTACACGAGATCGCGCAGCTGCTGAAAGGCGATAGCCAGAACCTGGGCGAAAAAGTGCGTGTCGCGCTGGATCGTACCCGTCAGCTGGAAAAAGAACTCCAGCAGCTGAAAGAACAGGCTGCGGCGCAGGAGAGCGCAAACCTCTCCAGCAAAGCGGTAGACATTAAGGGCGTCAAACTGCTGGTCAGCGATCTGGCGGGCGTTGAGCCTAAGATGCTGCGTACCATGGTCGACGATCTGAAGAACCAGCTTGGTTCGACGGTTATCGTGCTGGCAACGGTCGCAGAGGGTAAGGTTTCTCTGATTGCGGGCGTCTCTAAGGATGTGACGGATCGTGTCAAAGCAGGGGAACTGATTGGCATGGTCGCCCAGCAGGTGGGTGGCAAAGGTGGCGGTCGTCCGGACATGGCGCAAGCCGGTGGTACGGATGCGGCGGCACTTCCCGCGGCATTAGCCAGCGTTGAAAGCTGGGTAAGCGCGAAACTGTAATAACTACAAAGCACAAGCAGACGCCATAGCGGTAACGTTATGGCGTCTTGCTCACTGCGCTATCGATAACGATAAAGTCAGGTTAAGTTTGTGTATATCGGCTAAACTTACGTTTAACAGAATGTGATGCCGTGACTGCTTACACTTTACGTGTTTGTCATCGCTTACTTTTTGGCGTTATATGATGGATAATGCCGGGATACAAGAGACCCGACTCTTTTAATCTTTCAAGGAGCAAAGAATGCTGATTCTGACTCGTCGAGTTGGTGAGACCCTCATGATTGGGGATGAGGTCACCGTGACAGTTTTAGGGGTAAAGGGTAACCAGGTACGTATTGGTGTTAACGCTCCTAAAGAAGTATCTGTCCACCGTGAAGAGATCTACCAGCGTATCCAGGCTGAAAAATCCCAGCAGTCCAGTTACTGATATTGTCGCGTCTCGCTGTCGGGCGAGACGCAACCCTCCTGTTATTTTTCCTGCATAAAGTTACCGTTCTATTTCAAACGCTTCGTTTTTGACCACTCTCATAACCTTATCTCATCCAAATGACGCGCTTCTCTCAACAGAATTCTGTGAAGATGCCTGCAAAATCCGCTTATAAAACACTCTCTTTGCGGCTTTTACATGCGAATTGCGTGCGAATTGTGCAAACGAAAAAAGCATGTGGAAAATTGTTTGACTTATAAGTCCCAGAAAGTAATATATGCGCCACGCAGCGACGAGAAGCTCTTAACGAGTTGCTCGAAGCACTCGAAAGAGGCGTTGTGTGGTGAGGTGGCCGAGAGGCTGAAGGCGCTCCCCTGCTAAGGGAGTATGCGGTCAAAAGCTGCATCCGGGGTTCGAATCCCCGCCTCACCGCCATTTTGCATCCGTAGCTCAGCTGGATAGAGTACTCGGCTACGAACCGAGCGGTCGGAGGTTCGAATCCTCCCGGATGCACCATCTATTACTTCATATTGCTTTCGAAGTGATATGAATATCGAGCAGTACAGTAGTAAATCCCGATGCATCCGTAGCTCAGCTGGATAGAGTACTCGGCTACGAACCGAGCGGTCGGAGGTTCGAATCCTCCCGGATGCACCATTTTTTACTTCATATTGCTTTTGAAGTGATATGAGTATCGAGAAGTACAGCAGTAAATCCCGATGCATCCGTAGCTCAGCTGGATAGAGTACTCGGCTACGAACCGAGCGGTCGGAGGTTCGAATCCTCCCGGATGCACCATATTTTACTTTGTGTTGCTTTTGAAGCGATACCGAGTATCAGCAGTAACAGTAGTAAATCCCGATGCATCCGTAGCTCAGCTGGATAGAGTACTCGGCTACGAACCGAGCGGTCGGAGGTTCGAATCCTCCCGGATGCACCATATTCTCCTGGATAACAGCGATGCTGTTGTTTTAAGGTATGCGAGTTAATCGCAAGCACCAGGGAGGATAACGTTGCTTTAGCAACGGCCCGCAGGGCGAGGCGTAAGCCGAGTAATCCTCCCGGATGCACCATCTTCTCCCCCCTTTGTTTATTCCTTCGACGTTCCGTCAGCAATCACGCTCTCTGTCAGCGACAAAAATCCCCTTTTACGATAAAGTAATGCTTTGTTAATCGTTTAGCGAGAGCACGATGTACGCACAGTATGACGGTTTGATCTTCGACATGGACGGCACCCTCCTGGATACCGAACCCACGCATCGTCAGGCCTGGACCGAAGTCCTGGGCCGTTACGGTATGCGTTTCGATTTACAGGCGATGATTGCCCTCAACGGATCGCCCACCTGGCGTATCGCACAGGCCGTGATTGAGCTGAATCAGGCCGATCTCGACCCTCACCAGCTCGCGCGTGAAAAAACCGACGCGGTAAAAGCCATGCTGTTAGACACCGTGCAGCCTTTACCACTCATTGACGTCGTCAAGGAGTGGCACGGCCGTCGTCCTATGTCTGTCGGTACGGGCAGCGAGAGCGCGATTGCTGAAGCGCTACTCAATCACCTTGGCCTGCGCCACTATTTTTCTGCCGTCGTTGCCGCCGATCATGTTAAACATCATAAACCCGCACCGGATACCTTCCTGCTCTGTGCAGAATTAATGGGTGTTCCACCTGCAAAATGCGTGGTGTTTGAAGATGCTGATTTTGGTATTCAGGCCGCGCGTGATGCCGGAATGGCGGCGGTGGACGTTCGCTTACTGTGAGTGACGCGCTGTCACTCGCTTCATTATTCGCCAGCAGTTTTTTAAGCTCCACCCTCTTACCGGGGAATTCGGAAGTGGTGCTGGTGGCGATGCTGTTGTCCGGCGTAAGTCAGCCCTGGTTGCTGGTCTTAATAGCAACAATGGGTAATAGCCTTGGAGGGCTGACTAACGTTATTCTTGGACGTTTCTTTCCGCTACGCGAAAAATCTCGCTGGCAGGAAAAGGCAGTGGGCTGGCTAAAACGCTATGGCGCTGCCACGCTGTTATTAAGCTGGATGCCTGTAATAGGCGATTTACTGTGTCTGCTGGCGGGATGGATGCGCATCTCCTGGGGACCGGTGCTCTTTTTTTTGTGCCTTGGCAAGGCGTTACGCTATGTTTTACTGGCATGGGTAACACTACAGGGTATGACGTGGTGGCACTAATTGGTGGAATGAATTCGCGACCTTCAATCGTCAACCATTACAATTATGCTGAGTGACAATTTTTTGACAGGCGGGAGGTCAAATTGATCCCGGACGTATCACAGGCGCTGGCCTGGCTGGAAAATCACCCTCAGGCACTGAAGGGGATTCAGCGTGGGCTTGAGCGCGAAACGCTGCGCGTAAATGCGGATGGTAGCTTAGCGACTACGGGACACCCGAAGGCGTTAGGCTCGGCGCTGACACATAAATGGATCACAACCGATTTCGCCGAAGCGCTGCTGGAGTTCATCACGCCAGTAGACGGTGATATTGATCATATGCTGACGATCATGCGCGACGTGCATCGCTTCACCGCCCGCAACCTCGGCGACGAGCGTATGTGGCCGCTCAGCATGCCGTGCTATATCGAGCAGGGGCAGGATATCGAGCTGGCGCAGTACGGTACCTCGAATATTGGTCGGCTGAAAACGCTGTATCGCGAAGGACTGAAAAACCGCTACGGCGCACTGATGCAGACGATCTCTGGCGTGCACTACAACTTTTCTCTGCCGATGGCGTTCTGGCAGGCGAAGTGCGGTGAAACGGATAAAGAAGCGATCTCCGCGGGCTACTTCCGCCTGATCCGCAACTACTACCGTTTTGGCTGGGTTATTCCGTATCTGTTCGGCGCGTCCCCGGCTATCTGTTCATCGTTCCTGCAAGGGAAACCGACCACGCTACCGTTCGAGAAGACCGAATGTGGCATGTATTACCTGCCATACGCGACCTCCCTGCGCCTGAGCGACCTTGGCTATACCAATAAATCGCAAAGCAATCTCGGAATTACGTTTAACGATCTGCACGAATATGTGGCAGGCTTGAAGCGGGCGATAAAAACCCCGTCGGAAGAGTACGAAAAAATCGGCCTCGAAAAAGACGGCAAACGCCTGCAAATTAACACCAACGTGTTGCAGATTGAAAATGAACTGTATGCGCCGATTCGTCCGAAGCGCGTGACGCGCAGCGGTGAAACGCCGTCGGATGCGCTACAGCGCGGCGGGATCGAATACATTGAAGTGCGCTCGCTGGATATCAACCCGTTCTCACCGATTGGCGTTGACGAGCAGCAGGTTCGTTTCCTTGACCTGTTTATGGTCTGGTGCGTACTGGCGGATGCGCCGGAAATGAGTTCCGACGAACTGCTGTGTACCCGTGCCAACTGGAATCGCGTGATTCTGGAAGGGCGCAAGCCGGGCCTGACGTTAGGTATTGGCTGTGAAACGGCTCAGTTCCCACTGTCTAAGGTAGGGAAGGATCTGTTCCATGACCTGAAGCGCGTAGCCCAGACGCTGGATAGCGTGTACGGCGGCGAAGCTTACCAGAAGGTCTGCGACGAACTGGTTGAAAGCTTTGATAACCCGGAACTGACATTCTCAGCACGTATTCTGCGTTCTATGATTGAGCAGGGAATTGGTGGCACAGGGCGTTCACTCTCAGCGGAGTACCGTGAGATGCTGATGCAGGAGCCGTTAGAGATCCTGAGCGAAGCGGATTTTGTGGCAGAGCGCGATGCGTCCGTTGTGCGTCAGAAAGAGGTCGAAGCGGCGGATACGGAGTCGTTTGAGGCGTTTCTGGCGAAGCAGGCCTGAACCAAAAGAAAAAGGCCACATCGCTGTGGCCAAAATATACATCTCTGAATTCAGGGATGATGATAACAAATGCGCGTCTTTCATATACTCAGACGCGCATTCTGTAGAAGAGTTCAGTTTATTTTAAAAAAAATCACTATCGGAGGTGACGTATGCCGTTATTAGATAGCTTTACTGTCGACCATACCCGTATGGAAGCACCAGCAGTCCGCGTGGCGAAGACCATGAACACGCCGCACGGCGACACGATCACCGTTTTCGACCTGCGCTTCTGCGTGCCGAATAAAGAAGTGATGCCAGAGAAAGGCATTCACACGCTGGAACACCTGTTCGCCGGATTCATGCGCGACCACCTGAACGGCAACGGCGTGGAGATCATCGATATCTCTCCGATGGGCTGCCGCACCGGTTTCTACATGAGCCTGATTGGTCAGCCTGAAGAGAAACGCGTCGCGGATGCGTGGAAAGCGGCGATGGAAGACGTGCTGAAGGTGAAAGAGCAGAACCAGATCCCTGAGCTGAACGTTTACCAGTGCGGCACTTACCAGATGCACTCTCTGGAAGAAGCTCAGGAGATTGCCCGTCATATCATCGAACGTGATGTTCGTGTAAACAGCAACGACGAGCTGGCCCTGCCAAAAGAAAAACTTCAGGAACTGCACATTTAGTATCGTGCCTGTGGATGCCCGGTGGCGCTTCGCTGACCGGGCCTACAATCCTGATGACGACAACCACCACCTTCTCCTTTACCCATCGCCCGCTTGTGCCGTTTTCGCATGATTATGCTCATGGCGACAGCGAGCCGTGGCATCAGCACGACTGCGCGCAGCTCCTGCACAGCCTCACCGGCGTCGTGCGGGTGGATACCGCATCCGGCTGCTGGGTGGTGCCGCCCGGTCGCGGCGTCTGGCTACCTGCGGGTACGCAGCACGCCCTGCGCATCACCGGCAACGTTGCCGCCCGCACGCTGTTTATCGACCCGCTGGCGCGCGCCGATCTCCCGGCGACCTGCCAGATCGTGCAGATCTCGCCCCTGCTGCGCGAGCTGATCCTGACCTCCCTTACGCTTCCTGAATCTTACGCACCCGGAAGCCGCGATGAACGTGTTTATGAGCTGATCCTCGATGAAATTCGTCTCATGCCGGTGCTGCCGTTTCACCTGCCCGAGCCGGAAAGCGAAGCGCTGCGCCATCTCTGCCAGCAGATTCGAATGGCCCCGGGAGAAAGCTGGAGCAGCGCCCAGGCCGCAGGTATTGTGGGGATGAGCGAACGCACGCTGAACCGTCATTTTCAGCAGCAGACAGGCCTGAGCTACGGCGAGTGGGTGAGAAGGGCGCGACTGCTGGAAGCCTTAGTGCGGCTGGCGCAGGGCCAGCCGGTATTACGCGTGGCGCTGGATCTGGGGTATGGCAGCCACAGCGCCTTTACGGCAATGTTTCGCCGGGTAATGGGTCTCTCACCCAGCGATTACTTCAGGAACGACTGACCGCGTTAAAAAGCGCCTGAATCGACGCGCGTGCCACGTCGCTGTCGATGCCCACGCCCCAGCGGCTGGTCCCATCCTGGAACAGGCAGCGGATATAGGCCACCGAGCGGCTGTCGCTGCGTTCGCCTAACGTATGTTCGTGATAATCCTTGATCACAAACGACGCGTTGATCCAGCGGCTTAAGCCGTGAGCGGCGGCGGAGAGCAAACCGTTTCCCTGGCCTTCCAGCTGGCGGGTGCCCCCATGCGTGGCGACGCTTGCCGTCAGCCGCAGCTGGCCGTCCTGCTGGCTGTCGCTGCGGTACGATTGCAGCGCTAATGGCGGGCTCGCCACCAGGCCGTAACGGGCGCGGAACAGCTGCCAGAGCGCATTCTGCGTCATCTCTTTTCCATGGTTATCCGTTTCCTGCTGCACGTGCTGGCTAAAATCCTGTTGCAGGGCGCGAGGCAATTTCAGGCCGTGGTTTTGCTCAATAAGCCAGGCGCTTCCGCTTTTTCCTGACTGGCTGTTCACGCGGATCACCGCTTCATAGGTACAGCCAATATCCTGCGGGTCGACGGGCAGATAGGGCATCTCCCAACGTTCGCCAGGCTTACGGGCATCGAAACCTTTCTTGATGGCATCCTGGTGCGAGCCGGAGAAGGCGGTGTAAGCCAGACGACCCGCCCACGGATGGCGCGGATGGACGGGCAGCTGGTTGCAGGTTTCTGCCGTTTCAACCACCCGATTCATATCGCTGAAATCCAGATTCGGGCTAATGCCCTGGCTGTAGAGGTTCATCGCCAGCGTCACCAGGCAGACGTTGCCCGTGCGCTCACCGTTGCCAAACAGGCAGCCCTCCACGCGGTCAGCCCCGGCCATGACGGCCAGCTCCGCGCTGGCGACGCCCGTTCCGCGATCGTTATGCGGATGTACGCTGATACAGACGTCACTGCGGCGGCTGAAGTGGCGGCAGAAATACTCGATCTGGTCAGCATAGACGTTCGGCGTGCTCACTTCGACGGTAGCGGGCAGGTTGACGATCATCGGACGCGCCGCGCACGGCTGCCAGATCTCCGCCACGGCTTCACAAATCTCCAGCGCAAACTCCGGTTCGGTAAAGCAGAAGGTTTCCGGGGAGTATTCGTACTGCCAGCGGGTGTCAGGGTTCTCTTCACACAGCTGACGAATCAGGCGCGTCGCGCGCGTCGCCAGCTCGACGATTTGCGCTTTCTCCATGCCGAATACCAGACGGCGGAACAGCGGGGCGGTAGCGTTATACAGGTGAACGGTGGCCTGCTTCGCGCCGCGCAGGGAGTCGAAAGTGCGATGGATAAGATCGTCCCGCGCCTGCGTTAACACCTGAATGGTGACGTCATCCGGGATGCGGTTCTCCTCAATCAGCTGACGTACAAAATTAAAGTCCGTCTGCGAGGCGGACGGGAAGGCGACTTCTATTTCTTTAAACCCGCAGGTCAGCAGCAGATCCCAGAATTGCAGCTTGCGCGCGCTGTCCATCGGCTCGGCCAGCGCCTGGTTACCGTCGCGTAAGTCGGTCGAGAGCCAGCGCGGGGCGCAGGTGATAATCTGCTCCGGCCAGCGGCGGTCGGGCAACGAAAGGGTGGGGTAAGGCTGGTATTTGTCGGCGGGTGTGTTCAGCATGGTGCGCTCCTGTTGTCTTTTCACTATCGTGAATCGATTTCAGGCGCGCTGCTTTATCGGAACTGACAATCGCTGTCGCGTTTTGGACAACCGTAGAAGTTGCCCGGTGGCGCTGCGCTTACCGGGCCTACGATCGTAGGCCGGGTAAGGCGTCCTGTAATGAGGGCTAATGCGCCCCACCGCCCCCGCTACCGGCCCCAAACGGTGGTTTGGCAAACCACACCAGCCCCAGCAGGACGATAAAGATCCCCGCCGATATCCAGAAAATCTCGTTTGCCGAGATAATCAGCCCCTGGTTGGTGATCTGCTGGGCAAGCCAGCCGGACGCCTGCTGCTCCGTCATCCCCATCCCCTCAAGCTGGCTATACATCTGCTGAGCGTTAGGGTTGAACGGGTTCACCGCTTCGGTGAGTTGAGCATGGTGCATCGATTCCCGGTTGGTCCACAGCGTGGTGGTGATCGATGTCCCGATGGAGCCCGCCAGCGTACGGGTGAAGTTCGACAGGCTCGATGCCGCCGCCATCCGCTCAGGCGGCAAGCCGGAAAGCGTAATGGTGGTTAGCGGCATGAAGAAGCACGCTACGGCGAAGCCCTGAATAAACTGTGGCCACGCGGAGGCGCCAAAGTCCATTCCCGGTTCAAACGTATACGCGCGCCAGTAGAAGCACACGGCGTACATGATGAAGCTGAACGTCACCAGCCTGCGCATGTCGAGCTTATGGGCGAAACGGCCAATAATCGGCGACAGCAGAACCGGAATTAACCCCACCGGCGCGGAGGCCAGCCCCGCCCAGGTTGCGGTATAGCCGTACACCTCCTGCAACAGCTGCGGCAGCAGAACAATCGCGCCGAAGTAGAGCATATAGGCGAGGCTGATACACAGGCAGCCGATGGTGAAGTTTCGCGATTTAAACAACGAGAGGTCGACTATCGGGTTATCGTCCGTCAGCTCCCAGACAATCAGGAAGCTGATGGCCACCACAGCGACCACCGTCAGCACGATGATTTCCGTAGAGGCGAACCAGTCCAGCTCTTTGCCGCGGTCGAGCATGATTTGCAGGCTGCCGATGCCGACAACCAGCAGTGCCAGCCCGATGCCGTCGATCCGCCGCTGTTCAGTCCGCGTTTCGCGACCACGCAAAGACTGTAGCGTCATCAGTACCACCAGCGCACCGATGGGCACGTTGATGAAGAAGATCCAGCCCCAGTGATAGTTATCGCTGATATAGCCGCCGAGGATTGGCCCGCAAATTGGGGCGACAATCACCGTCATCGACCACAGCGCGAGCGCGATGGAGCGTTTGGCGGGCGGATAGTTGTTCAGCAGCAAACTCTGCGACAGCGGAATCAACGGCCCGGCGACAATCCCCTGGATGACGCGGAAGAAAATCAGCATCGTCAGGCTACTGGACATGCCGCAGGCCCAGGAGGCCAGCACGAACAGGATCGTCGACCAAAGGAACAGCTTCACTTCACCGACGCGCTTCGCCAGCCAGCCGGTGATGGGAATGGAGATGGCGTTCGCCACCCCGAACGAGGTAATGACCCAGGTCCCCTGGCTCAGCGATGAGCCAAGGTTCCCGGCGATCGTAGGGATCGCCACGTTTGCGATGGTGGAGTCCAGCACCTGCATGAATGTCGCCAGCGACAGCGCAATGGTCATAATGACCAGTTGCGCCCCCTCCAGCGGTTTTTGCGGCTTTTGCTGTTGCATAACGCTCACCTTCGGCTTAACCGGCGTTTGCCTTCACGATGTCATCGATCAGCTTATTGACCGGATCGAGGCTAATTTCACGGGCGTTACTTTCATAAGCTGGCGTACTGCGCACCTGGCTTGCGAGGATCTGACCGTCGCGGTTGGCGGTATCGACCGTCACCAGCGTGGAAAGGCCAATTCGCAGCGGATGGTCTGCCAGCTGCTTAGGATCCAGTTCGATACGCACAGGCAAGCGCTGTACCACTTTGATCCAGTTGCCGGTGGCGTTCTGTGCAGGCAGCAGGCTAAACGCGCTGCCGGTCCCCATGTCCAGACCGACCACTTTCCCGGTGTACTTGATGTCATCGCCGTAAATATCGCTGACCACAGTTGCGGTTTGGCCGATACGCATATGCGCCAGCTGGGTCTCTTTGAAGTTCGCATCGACCCACAGATTGTTCGCCGGAACTACCGCCATCAGCGGCGTGGTGGTGCTAATCTGCGCCCCTGGCTGTACGGAACGACGGGAAACGTAGCCGGTCATCGGGCTGACGATTTTGGTACGTTGCAGGGCAAGCCATGCGTTACGCACTTCGGTCGCCGCCTGTTTCACCGCCGGCTGGTTTTCCAGAGAAGTACCCAGCACCATCGCCTGATTAGCGTTGTACTGTTGGATCGCCACGTCCAGCTGCGCCTGTGCGCTGGCCACCGCATCGCGGGCGTGCTGCAACTCTTCACGGCCAATCAGGTTGGCGGTGCCGAGAGGAACACGACGATTGAGGTCGCTCTGCGCCTGAGCCAGCGCCGTTTTCTGCACGTCGATATTGGCCTGAAGCTGCTTGCTGTTGATCATCAGCTGGCGGGTCTGGCGAACGCTGGAGGCCAGAGCCGTCTGTGCTTTTTCAAAAGCCTGTTGGGCGTCGGTTGGATCGAGCGTGACCAGCACATCGCCTTTTTTCACAAAGTCGGTGTTATCAGCCCAGACTTTCGTCACGCTGCCTGACACCTGGGCCATGATTTGAACCTGATTCCCTGCCACGTATGCATCGTCTGTCTCTTCAACATGACGCAAGACTAAAAACCAATAGATCCCATATGCCACGGCAATAATAATAAAGAGCAAGGTCAGCAGAATAAGGGCGCTCTTACGTTTGCCCTTTTTGTTGACCGGTTGCTGCGGGGGGGTGTTCTCCGCATTTGCGCTCATTGTTGTTCTCCACGATCTTTTTATTTTCACATCGGCTGAGCCGACCTGTTGTCAGAAAGGCCAGCAGTTTCACGTGCTGGCCTGTCAGTTTTTCTTTTTAGCAATCTGGAATGTTGAGCGGATCGTCGCGTTAGCGCAGCGCCTCAAGGATGACGCCATCTTCATCCATCTGGTCCAGACGGGTGAGCAGCTTGCGAGTAATATGCTCAAGCTGGTCGCGCTCGGCGGTGCTGAGGGCAGACCAGAGCTGGTGCAGGCAGTTGTGCTGCGGTGGCAGCACTTCGCGCAAGAATTCGTGACCTTTCTCGGTCAGTTGCAGATGCAGGCAGCGGCGATCGTTATCGCTTTCACGGCGTTCAATCCAGCCGCGCTTTTCCAGTTCATCCGCGATACGGGTTGCATTGGTACGGGATGACCCCAGCGCACAGCTCAGTTCCGATGGCTGAATGCTGTGATTTTCCTGAGACTCCAGCGTAATCAACGCCATAAACAACGTCTCGTTAATCCCTTGCGCTTTCAGCATCTTGTTACGATTTTCCAGCAGCTTACCCTGCATGTGCATGCACAGGCGGGTCAGCAGAATTTCCTGATACGGGAAGTCCTCATGACGACTGGCGCGGAACTTAAGCATTTGTTCAATGGGCGTAAACGAACTATCCATTTTGGGCATAACCTCATTAATTACAGCCGATATAGTAACGACAGTGACAAATAATGTAAATGAATTATTTGTGCGGTTATATCCGCCAAACGTATGTCACCATCAGAAAGCGCCGGGTAAATCCGTGACCCGGTGAGCACAGAGAGTGTGGGGTGTGTACCCGCGAAAGAGGGGATGTGAGGACAGGGGTCTGAACTATTCATGCCGGTAGTAAATATGTCACCCACAGTAAAATTTCTGGGATAAATGATTGCTGTTACCTTAACAGATGCAGGCCCCCTTTACACCCCAGGGGACCCAAAGCAATGTAAAACTTAGTGAATTGCTTCCTGACGGTGATAGCCGCGCCACCATACCAGCAGATTTATCGCCGCGACGATGGCGCCGATGGCGCACACTCCCGTCCAGCCCGCATGCTGCCAGGCGGAGGCTGAGATGAGCGAGCCCGCCGCGCCGCCGATAAAGTAGCTGGTCATGTACCCGGCCGTCAGACGGTTACGGGCGTCCGGCTTCACGCGGTAAATCACGGTCTGGTTGGTGATGTGTACGCCCTGCACGGTGAGGTCTAGCACCAGAATACCGACAATCAGCGCCAGCACGGAGACGTGTCCGTACCAGATGGCCGCCCAGGAGAGCAGGAGTAAAACCAGCCCTGCGGAGGTGGTCATATGAGATTTACCTTTATCGGCCAGCCCACCCGCCGGGCGCGCGCCCAGTGCGCCAGCCGCGCCTGCCAGCCCGAACAGGCCAATCACGCCTTCTGAGTAGTTAAACGGTGGCGCGGCGAGCAGAAACGCCATCGACGTCCATAAGATGCTGAAGTTGGCGAAGGTGAGACACCCCAGAATGGCGCGCGTGCGCAGGAGTTTATCCCGGGTGAAAAGGCTGAAAACGGAGGCGAGGAGCTGCGGATAGTTCAGGTGATTTTCCTGCTTCACCTTTGGCAGGCCGCGCCACAGGGCCAGCGCCATGATAAGCATCAGCACGCTCGCCACCCAGTAAACGGTGCGCCAGCCGCCGAGGCTCGCCAGCAGCCCGGCAACGGTTCGCGCCAGCAGGATGCCCAGCAGCAGGCCGCTCATGATAGTACCGACCACTTTGCCGCGTTTTTCCGGGGAAGCCAGCGTCGCGGCGAGGGGAACCAGAATTTGCGCCACCACCGAGAACAGCCCCGTCAGCGCGGTGCCGATAATCATCATCGTTAACGACTGGCTGCTGGCGGTGATCAACATTCCGCCCGCCGCCAGCAGCGTCATGGAGACGATAAGCATCCGGCGCTCAAACATATCGCCTAATGGCACCAGGAACAGCAGCCCGGCCGCATAGCCGAGCTGTGCTGCGGTGACAATAAAGCCGGCGGAGCTGGCTGAAAGATCGAAGGCGCGTGCGATGGTGTCGAGCAGTGGTTGTGCGTAATAGTTGCTGGCGACGGCCAGACCCGTTGCCACGGACATTAAAAGGATGAGTGCGGGGCTAAGCCCTTGAGTTGTTTTTGTCATTAGTTTCAGGAATCGTGAGTTAAGTGATTATTTTTCCGGAAACATAATAACCAATGATGGTGAATGTTGGGGAATTGTTATGTGTGTGTTTGTGCGGTTAAGCCCCTCACCCTAACCCTCTCCCGAAGGGAGAGGGAACGCTAACACCCTCTCCCTTCGGGAGAGGGCTGGGGTGAGGGGAAAGTACTTTACTTCTGCGCCTCAAGCGCCTCTTTCACCCAGCCATCGAACTGCTGCTGGTGGGCTTTGATCCAGCCATCCACGTGGCCTTTGATATCTGCTTCGGATGATTTACCCGCGTGCATCATCGCGTTCTGGGCGTTAATGTCAGCCAGCGGCAGTTTCATCACCGAGAACAGCTTCGCCGCCGCAGGGTTTTTCTCGGCCCAGGCTTTGTTCGCCACGATATGCATGGTATTCACCGGGAAGCCATAGTTCATGCCATTTGGCAGTTTGGTGTCGATATCTTTCTGCTCGCCCGGCAGGGAAGAGAAGGGCACCTGCAACCACACCACGTCTTTGCCCGGCTTCAGCACGTCGCTCACCCAGTACGGCGTCCAGGTGTAGTAGATCACTGGCTTGCCTTCTTTAAAGCGGGCGATGGTGTCGGCCATCATCGCAGAGTAATTGCCGTGGCTCACGTCGACGGTCTTAGCCAGATCGAAGGCTTTGTTCTGGTGGTTAATCACCGCTTCACAGCCCCAGCCCGGCGAGCAGCCCATCATGTCGGCTTTACCGTCACCGTTGGTATCAAAGAGTTTGGCGATCTTCGGATCTTTCAGCTGTTCAATATTGGTGATGTGATACTTATCGGCGGTTTTCTTGTCGATCAAATATCCCTGCGCAGCGCCGGTCACAAAGGTGCCTTCACGGTAGAATTTCTTGTCACCGCCTGCGGCGGCATACATATCGTCGTGCAGCGGCTGCCAGTTCACGGCGGTAAAGGTGGCATCGCCGGAGGCAATAGAGGTATAGCCCACGTTGTAATCCACTTCGCTGGCGGTATTCACCGTATAGCCCAGTTTCTCCAGCGCACGGCTGACAATCTGGGTCTGGAAGGACTCTTCCGAAATGGTGCTCTGCACCGGCTGCACGGTAATGCCTTTGCCCGGCAGGTCAGCGGCAACTGCGCTGGTGGAGACAAGGGTCGCAAACGCTGTGGCAAAAAGTACGTTATGTCGCATCGTTGTTCCTTACTTTGTGAATGGGCGGGTGAGTAACCCGACAGGGCCGGTGGTGTACCAGCGACGGTTGCCGCGACTGCGTGAATCACGACCGACAGCCTGGGTCAGGCGGTCAAGAATGATGGCGAGGATCACAATCCCGACGCCGCCGACGGTCGCCAGCCCCATATCGAGACGGCCAATGCCGCGCAGTACCATCTGACCTAACCCGCCAACGGCAATCATTGAGGCGATCACCACCATCGACAGCGCCAGCATCAGCGTCTGGTTAACACCTGCCATAATGGTCGGCATCGCCAGCGGAAGCTGAACCTTAAACAGCATCTGACGCGGGCTGGCGCCGAACGAGCGCGATGCCTCTATCAGATCCGCAGGCACCTGGTTAATGCCCAGAATGGTCAGACGAATAATTGGCGGAAGGGCGAAGATAATGGTCACGACCACCCCCGGTACGTTACCGATGCCGAACAGCATCACGATAGGCACCAGGTAAACGAACGCTGGCGTGGTCTGCATCGCATCCAGCAGCGGGCGGATAATTTTCGCGGCCCGGGGGCTGCGCGCCAGCCAGATCCCCATCGGCAGGCCGATCACCACGCAGAACAGCAGGGCGGTCAGCACCAGCGCCAGGGTGATCATCGCCTGAGACCACGCGCCAATCGCGCCGATGGCAATCAGGGAGATCAGCGTGGCGATCCCCATACCCGCGCTGCCGAACTGCCATGCGATCAGCGAGAACAGGATAATCGCCACCGGCGCGGGCATGCCCAGCATCAGCTGCTGGAAGCCGTTCAGGATGTAATCCACCGGGATGCGGATCCCCTGGAACACCGGACGGAAGTGGGTAACGACCCAGTCGATCCCCTCCGTTACCCAGCTATCCAGCGGGATCAGCGTCTTGTGGAACGGATCCATAATATTGAAATGCTCTGGGGCAGGCGCCGGTGCGCTGTTGAGCCAGTCTGCCGCGCCGCCGCCATCGGCAGGCGCAGGCGTCGAACCCCACGCATCGGCAGATTGCGCCGCGCTGTCCGCTGCTTCAGTGGTGCCCCATGGGTTTGATTGATCAGCCATTGTTTGTCCCCTCGCGATCTAAAGCCTGTAGCAGCATCCGTTTTGAGATGATGCCAACGTACTGTTGTTCTTCACCGACGACCGGCACGGCGCACGGCGCCTGACCCACGTGAGAGAGCAACTCGCTGAGCGGCGTTTCGGCGTCCACGGCAAGCGGAGCGTCAATCAACGCCGCATCGATTCCCTGGTTTTCGCTCAGGGCGGTTTTCAGGGAGTCGATGGAGACAACGCCGACAAATTTATTGCCGCGTTCAACCAGATAACCGTATTCACGGTCTTCGTCCTGCAACAGCTTCAGCGCGGAGCGCGGACCAAAACCTGGCGTTTTTCGAATAATGCCGTTTGGTGTTCGACGGGCAATATCTTTCGCACTGAATACGTGGCTAATATCCACGCCGCGGAAGAAGGTGCGCACATAATCATTCGCCGGATTATTGAGAATTTCATCCGGTGTGCCGACCTGCACCACTTCACCATTTTGCATAATGGCGATACGGTCACCAATACGCATGGCTTCATCCAAATCGTGAGAAATAAAAACAATGGTGCGCTGATGTTTGGCCTGTAATTTTACCAGTTCATCCTGCATCTCGGTGCGAATTAAGGGATCGAGCGCCGAGAAGGCTTCGTCCATTAATAAAATGTCCGGATTAATCGCTAATGCGCGCGCTAATCCCACACGCTGACGCATACCGCCGGAGAGTTCATCCGGATACGCATGAGCATAATTTTCCAGCCCGACCTGACGCAGTGCATCAAGGGCTTTTTCCTGACGTTCCTGAGCGGGGATACCGGCTAACTCCATGCCAAAGGCGGTATTATCGAGTACCGTCATGTGCGGCATCAGTGCAAATGACTGAAACACCATCGCAATTTTCTTTCTGCGCACCTCGCGGAGTTCCGCGTCTGTTATTCTGGCGATATCAACGCCGTCAATCAGCACCTGTCCGCGGGTGGGTTCAATCAGGCGATTGAGAAGGCGAACCATAGTGGATTTACCCGAACCGGATAATCCCATGATGACAAAAATCTCGCCTTCTTCAATGGCCAGACTGGCGTCTTTAACGCCAAGCGATAGCCCGGTTTTTTCCAGAATTTGCTCTTTCGAAAGGCCTTTCTCAATATATTTGAAAGCACGCTGCGGGTGCTCGCCAAATACTTTATAAAGATTTTTCACTTCTAATTTAATTGCCATGCAATAGAGAGTGTCCTGTTATTTGTTTATGTCGATATGATTACCATGGTAAATAGTTAACTGGCATTACCCTAACATACTCAGAATCTGAGACAACCCTGGGCCAGCCGAAGGCCAGAATTTTGCCGCAAGCGAAACGGCTGAATTTCCCATGAATAAAGGGCTGAGGGCGGTTTGAATTTTTCTCAATTTTTTGCTGCTGCATGGGGAAATTTCGCCTGAATCGGTGTGTTTCAGGCGAATATGACGGGGAAATTACAGTGTAGTACCTGGTGGAATATTTGGCTGGAAATAATGAAATGCAGAGTTAATTAATGAACGTTAATTCATTCATTAAAAATCCCAGTCCTCGTCTTGCGTCTCCACCGCTTTACCCATCACGTACGACGAGCCGGACCCGGAAAAGAAGTCGTGGTTTTCATCGGCGTTGGGCGACAGCGCCGCGAGGATCGCCGGGTTCACTTCCGCCATTTCCGGTGGGAATAACGCTTCGTAGCCCAGGTTCATCAGCGCCTTGTTGGCGTTGTAGCAGAGGAAGGCTTTTACGTCCTCTTCCCAGCCCGTTCCGGCGTACAGCTCCTCGGTATAACTCAGCTCGTTGTCATACAGATCCATCAGTAAATCGAGGGCAAAACCTTTGAGTTCCTCGCGTTTTTCCGGGATGACTTTCTCCAGTCCTTTCTGGTACTTATAGCCGATGTAATACCCGTGTACCGCTTCATCGCGGATGATGAGGCGAATCAAATCGGCGGTGTTGGTGAGCTTGCCCCGGCTCGACCAGTACATAGGCAGCCAGAAGCCGGAATAGAAGAGGAAAGATTCCAGGAATACGCTGGCGATCTTCTTCTTCAGCGGCTCGTCGGCCCGGTAATATTCCAGCACCAGATCTGCCTTGCGCTGCAATGACGCGCTCTCTTCACTCCAGGCGTAGGCGGCGTCCACGTCTCTGGTCTGGCACAGAGTGGAGAAAATCGAGCTGTAAGAGCGGGCATGCACCGCCTCCATAAAGCTGATATTCGACATTACCGCCTCCTCGTGCGGGGTCAGCGCATCACTCATCAGCGCGGGCGCACCCACGGTATTCTGAATGGTGTCCAGCAGCGTCAGGCCGGTGAAGACGCGGATTGTCAGCTGCTGCTCGGCATGGCTCAGAGTTTGCCAGGCCGGAATATCGTTGGAGAGCGGCACCTTTTCCGGCAGCCAGAAGTTGCTGGTCAGGCGGTTCCATACCTCCAGGTCTTTATCATCCTGAATTTTGTTCCAGTTAACGGCGCTTACGCGTGACAGTTTCATCCATTCTCCTTACAGCGCGCAGGACACGCAGCCTTCAATTTCGGTGCCTTCCAGCGCGAGCTGGCGCAGGCGAATGTAGTACAGCGTTTTGATGCCTTTCTTCCAGGCGTAGATCTGCGCTTTGTTGATATCCCGCGTGGTGGCGGTGTCCGGGAAGAAGAGCGTCAGCGACAGCCCCTGATCCACATGTTTAGTCGCCTCGGCGTAGGTATCAATGATCTTTTCCGGGCCAATTTCATAGGCGTCCTGGTACAGAGCCAGATTCTCATTGGTCATAAACGGGGCAGGGTAGTAGACGCGCCCGGTTTTGCCTTCCTTACGGATTTCAATCTTCGACACGATGGGGTGGATGCTCGACGTGGCGTGATTGATATAGGAAATGGAGCCGGTTGGCGGCACCGCCTGAAGGTTCTGGTTATAAATGCCGTAGCGCATCACCTCTTCACGCAGCTGTTGCCACATCTCACGCGTCGGCAGGGTGATGCCAGCGCGGGCAAACAGCGCGCGTACTTTTTCGGTTTTCGGCTGCCAGTCGCCTTCCAGATACTGGCTGAAATACTCTCCGCTGGCGTAGCGGGACTGCTCAAAGCCTGCGAACCGCTGGTGGCGTTCGCGCGCCAGCATCATCGAGGTATGCACCGCATGCCAGGTGACGGTGTAGAAATAAAGGTTGGTGAAATCCAGCCCTTCGGGGCTGCCGTAGGCGATGCCCTCCCGCGCCAGATAGCCGTGCAGGTTCATCTGCCCAAGGCCGATGGCATGCGACGCGGCGTTGCCCGCTTCAATAGACGGTACGCTGCGGATGTGGCTCATGTCTGATACCGCCGTCAGTCCGCGAATGGCGGTCTCTACCGTGCGGCCAAAATCGGGAGAGTCCATGGTGTGGGCAATATTCAGCGACCCGAGGTTACAGGAGATATCCTTGCCCACGTCCGCGTAGTCGAGGTTCTCGTCGTAGCTGGACGCGCTGTTGACCTGCAAAATCTCCGAGCACAGATTGCTCATGTTGATGCGCCCGCCAATCGGGTTGGCGCGGTTCACCGTATCCTCGTACATGATGTACGGATAACCGGATTCAAACTGAATTTCAGCCAGCGTCTGGAAGAAATCCCGGGCGTTGATGGTTTTTTTACGAATGCGATCGTCGGCCACCAGCTCGTCGTACAGCTCGCTTATCGCCACGTCGCCAAAGGCTTTGCCGTAAATCCGCTCAACATCATACGGTGAGAAGAGCGCCATGTCGGCATTCTCTTTAGCCAGCTTAAACGTGATATCCGGGATCACCACGCCGAGCGACAGGGTTTTAATGCGGATCTTTTCATCGGCGTTTTCACGTTTGGTATCCAGAAAACGCAGAATGTCCGGGTGGTGCGCGTGCAGATAAACCGCACCCGCGCCCTGACGCGCGCCAAGCTGGTTGGCGTACGAAAAGGCATCTTCCAGCATCTTCATCACCGGGATGACGCCGGAGGACTGATTTTCGATGCGCTTAATCGGCGCGCCCGCTTCCCGCAGGTTCGAAAGCAGAAATGCCACACCGCCGCCGCGTTTCGAAAGCTGTAGCGCCGAATTTACCGCACGGCCAATCGACTCCATATTGTCTTCAATACGCAGCAGGAAGCAGGAGACCAGCTCGCCGCGCTGGGCTTTCCCGCAGTTAAGGAACGTTGGCGTGGCGGGCTGGAAGCGGCCGGAGAGGATCTCCTCCGTGAGACTTTCGGCCAGCACTTCATCGCCCTGCGCCAGCGTCAGCGCCGCCATCACCACCCGATCTTCAAAGCTTTCTAAATAGCGTTTGCCGTCAAAGGTTTTCAGGGTGTAGCTGGTGTAATACTTCCACGCGCCGAGAAACGTCTGGAAGCGAAAACCGCTGGCGTGCGCCCGTTCAAACAATGCCACCACGAAGGCGCGGTCGTAGCGGGTCAGGACACGCTCTTCGTAATAACCCTCTTTTACCAGCCAGTCGAGACGTTCCTGCTGGCTGCCAAAAACGATGCTGTTCGGGCGCACATGAGCGGCAAAAAAGGCGTCCACCGCCTCACGATCTTTATCAAACTGAATGCGCCCCTCCCGGTCATAGAGGTTTAGCATGGCGTTTAATGCGTGGTAATCCGGCGTTGCCTGAATCACGCGCTCTGCGGTTGTCGTTGCCAAAATTCGTTCACTCCTTTACGCACGTTCTCTACGTCCTGCTGTGTCCCCATCAGTTCAAAACGATAGAGATACGGCA
Source organism: Enterobacter cloacae complex sp. IR5402 (assembly GCF_049238125.1). Lineage (NCBI taxonomy): Bacteria > Pseudomonadati > Pseudomonadota > Gammaproteobacteria > Enterobacterales > Enterobacteriaceae > Enterobacter > Enterobacter cloacae complex sp. IR5402. Next base: position 15,243 of record NZ_JBMKHO010000007.1, on the reverse strand, counting down.
CGCCGCATTTTTGAGAGATGACATCCCCGGCGCGGGCAAAGGCCTCGCCGAAGTTGCGATTGCCTGCGGCGATCACGCCGCGAATAAGCTGTCGGTTATGGGGATCGTTCAGAAAGCGGATCACCTGACGAGGCACAGCCCCTGCGGTGCCGCCACCGCCATAGCTGGGCACCACCAGAATGTAGGGTTCGTCTACCTGAATACGCTCCCGCTCGTTCAGCGGAATGCGTATCGCGGGCAGCCCGAGACGCTCCATAAACCGAAGCGTGTTTTCCGAGCTGCTGGAAAAGTAGACCAGCGTGCTCATGCACTGACGCCCTGAGCGGCAAGGCGGTTGATCATGTCCGGACGGAAGCCAGACCAGCTGGTGTCGCCGGCAACCACAACCGGAAGCTGATGGAAACCCTGCGCCCGCAGGGTGTCTGCCGCGTCGGGCACCTGATCAATATTGACCATCTCAAATGCCACGCCGCGGCTCTCCATCGCCCGTTTCGTGGCGTGGCACTGAACACAATCGTTACGAGTGTAAATAATAATGCTCATGATTCGCATTTCCATTTAGAATGAGAGGACGGCGCGAGTAAACGCGTCATATTGTGTGTGTCTTACTAAAGGGAATACTAGATGTAGTTTATATAAGTTTCAACCACACAAGATATGGGAAATTCAGATTAATAAGGCCCCGATGATGAGCCTGGCGGGGCAGGGCGGGCTGTACGGTTTTTTCAGGTTGTCAGGCAAAGAAAAGCCCCGGCGCCTGAGGCTACCGGGGCTAAGAACGCGCGCTTACTTACGCAGACTAAGCAGGGCGCCGACAAAAATCCCGACCGCCGCGACCGTTCCCAACGTACAAAGCGGTTTTTCACGTACGAAGGTGGTGGCGCAGCTGGCCATGTCGCAGGCCGCCTGAGTGGTACGTGAGCGGCCATTCATCCTTGCCCGCGTTTCACGCAGCAGAGACTGAGCCTTACGTTTCGCGGCATCTGCTTCGTCCTTCGCGTCAGAGCCCCAGGATTTCAATACGGCTTCCAGCGTGTCCGCTAATTGGCTGACATCGTTACGAATATCCTGTGTGTCGTCATTAATATCGTTTCGGTTCGGTCTGTTAAACATACGATCCTCCATAATTTGTGTTCCCGTTTAGTTTAGTCCAGAAATGTAATATCTGAAGCGAGTCACGGCTTATCGGGCAGTTTATGGAATATTCTGAAAGCCCTGCTAATGCTGAATACTGTAAGGTTGCCGGGCAGGAATGATAATGAGGAAAAGATATGTATTTACGACCCGATGAGGTGGCGCGCGTTCTTGAAAAAGAAGGGTTCACCATGGATGAGGTAACATCAAAAGCGTACGGATATCGCCGTGGTGAGAATTATGTTTACGTCAACCGTGAAGCAAGAATGGGGCGTACTGCTCTCATTATTCACCCGACACTCAAAGACAGAAGCCTGTCATTTGCTGAGCCCGCCTCGGATATTAAAACCTGCGATCATTATCAGCAATTTCCGCTCTATTTAGGCGGCGAGACGCATGAACATTATGGTATTCCGCACGGTTTCAGCTCGCGTATGGCGCTGGAGCGATTCCTGAAAGGGCTGTTTGGCGACGTACAATAACTCTGCGACTGGCATGAGCCAGTCGCCTTACCTTACGCTTTTGCCTGGCTATAAGGGCTGACTTTGAACAGGCGGCGGCAGTAGTCAAGAAAGTAACCGTACACCGCACCCATCAGCATGGATACCACGATATTTGAACTTACCGCAGCGGCGATTTGATGCCAGTCTGCGCCCACAGTCAGCAAAATAAACACATACACCGGGGACTGGAACGTCACGTAAGCCAGCACGTCCGCCAGGTTTTTTACCCAACCTGCCGGGCTAATACGCCGGGCGAAACGCATCACTGCATCGCGGTACAGGCCGTACGGCCAGGCGATCATGATATTCACCGGAATGGCCACCAGGCGCGACGAGAGAGATTGCTCAAAGGACATTCCCGACAGGAAAATTTCAATCAGCATATTCACGACGGAACAGTAAACGACCATCGCGAACGTATCCGCTACCGCATGGCGCAGGCGAGACTGCGGTGAGAACATGTCTGAACTCCTCGAACAGGACAAAAAAGTGGCGTTTTACCTGCGGCCTTTAGTGCTTTAGGTTGGTTTGTTTTGAGTGTATAGCGTATCTCTCTGGCTTTTAACTAACAAGTAGTGATTAATTTTTATTTATTGGCGCTTTAGCCATAAAATTCTCTAAAATTGTGCGTTTTTTGCGCGCTTCGTTATTTTCTCTCCTCGCGCCTATTTTAGTGAAATATATCAATGAATTAGATTATCTATGCGCGTGTGAAACCTTTGTTGTGTGGGATTTTGGAGGCGGTTTTTTGAACGGTTTAAAACAGGGTTTTTTGGCCTGGGGAAGGGCGGTATATTACGCTTTAAAACAGACATATATTTCAGGGTTATATTAACGGGATATTCTAAAACATTTACAATAATGTCAAAACGTCACGGTGGGTAGATATCAGAACCAAAATCAATTATTCTGTTGCCTGATTTATGTTATACACACGAAGAAAGGTTTTTCATTATTATGGCTTTAACGTTACAGAATCTTAATAATATTCGTACCCTCCGGGCGCTGGCACGTGAATTATCCATGGATGTTCTGGAAGAAGTGCTGGAAAAATTCCGGATTGTCACTGAAGAAAAACGCAGCGAGCAGGCTGAATTAGAGCGTCAACGCGCTGAACAGCAGGATAAAATTAATGCTCTGCTGGAACTGATGAAAGCTGACGGTATTTCTCCGAGCGATCTGTTAGGCAGTGACCTGGCGCAGGCGGGTCAGCCGACGAAAAAACGTAAAGCGCGTGCGGCGAAATATCGTTTTATTGACGCGAACGGTGAAGAAAAAACCTGGACCGGTCAGGGACGTACGCCAAAGCCAATTGCGACCGCACTGGCAAACGGTAAATCGCTGGACGATTTCCTGATCTGATGATTATTCGGGCGGTGTATTCCGCCCGATTATTGACTTAGCAGACGCCAAAGTCACCTTCTTCGGAGTACAGAACTACGTCCGCCGCTTTCAGGTGATATTTCTCGCCCTGCTCATCGCTGGCCTGCACGGCCACAATGTTTTCACCATTCACTTCGAGCACTTTCAGTTTCGGACCGCCCTGACGCGGTTGGACATAATCACCGACAGAAAACATCGCACCTCCTCATCATTGTCATGATCTTCACCATAGCCCACGTCCGGGACGGGGTACAGCCTAATCTTTCAGATACTCCTTATCAGGTACGTCGGTTCCACGGCATCACTTTCAGAAGTCGCGCCATACCGCAAAAACCTGTCACTCCGGCGAACAGCAGCCCGGCGCCCACAAAACCGCTCAGCAGGAAAAAACCGCTGGAGACGCTGTAACCCAACACCACGCCGCAGAGGATCAGCAGCCCGGCAGCGATCTGCACCTGACGCATCAGCGGAAGCGGCTGCGATCGATCTTCAACGGTCAGCAGTCCGGCCTGTTTCCAGCCCTGAATGCCTCCCTCAACCACACAGGCGTTCGCAGGGGATGCTGCCTGCGCCAGACGAGCAGCATTGTTTGAGGTTCGTGCGCCGGACTGACAGTGGAAAATCACCGTTTCTCCCGGCGCCGCGTTAAGCCCGCCGGGTAACGAATCCAGCGGAATGGAGTGCGCCGCCGGAATATGCTCGCGGGCATACTCGTCGGGGTCGCGAATATCGATAAGTTTGGCGCCTTCAGCAATAAGCGCGTTTGCCTGCTGCGGCGAAATAAGAGGAAGAGACATTATGTTTCCTTACGGTCAATTTCAAAACAGTAGAGCATTTAAGGCCGGGTTTAAGCCAGTGTAAAGAGGGTAAAGGCAGGTAAAAGCGCGAGAGACGAATGGCAGTTACCCGTAAACTGGCTACGCTTAGAGAAGTGTCTTTTATAATTTTCAATTGGTTAGCTTGCACGGAGTTATTTATGGGTTTTTGGCGCGTTGTTTTTACGATTATTCTCCCGCCGCTGGGCGTGCTGCTTGGCAAGGGGCTGGGCTGGGCGTTTATTCTGAATATCCTTCTGACCATCCTGGGCTACTTCCCCGGTCTTATCCACGCATTTTGGGTTCAGACGAAGAGCTAGGTACGCCACAGTAAGTCACTGTAGATCCGGGTCAGCACGCCTTCGGGGCCAAATTGCTGTTTTATCCAGCGCGTGACCTGACCGGTCGCCGCATGCTGCGTGGCGAGCAGCATGCGCGAATCCTGGCGCGGATTATTGATTCGCCGCGTTACCAGCAGCCCATCCTCCACCGCCTCACGCGTCATGTATTCCGGTAAAAATCCAATACCTTCCCCCAGGATCTGACACTGGCATTTCGTGTTGAAGTCCGGCACCAGAATCGCCTCCTGACCGTGAAGCAGCCAGCCCACCTTCTTATTGATGGTATGCGCGGTATCCTCGACCATGATATTGGGATACAGACGCAGCTGACTTTCGGAGATGGGCTCCGGGGCGAACGCCAGCGGATGCGTGGGCGCGATGGCAAATACCCAACGGATCGCTCCTATCTCGGTATAATCAATGCCGCCGCCGTCCAGCAGCGTATCCGGCGCGCCAATGGCGATATTGGCCTGATTATTAATGATGGAATCCCAGACGCCGTTATACACCTCGGTCGTCACCGTGATCTGGCAGGTGGGAAACTGTTTTTTCAGCACCTGGAGCAAACGCGCGGTATGGCGTGGCGTATACAAAAGCTGATTTATGCAGATGCGCACCCGCGTCTCAATGCCCTGAGAAATGGTATCAATCCCGCGCTTGATGGCATGAAAGTCATTCAGCAGGTCGGTCGCTTTACGATAAAAATAAAAACCGGATTCGGTCAGCTCAATGCTGCGCGTGTTGCGTACAAACAGCACCACGTCCAGGCCGGTCTCCATGCGTTTGATGGTGTAACTGATGGCCGAGGTGGTTACGCCCAGCTCGGCAGCCGCTTTGCTAAAACTGCCAAAACGTGCCGCGGTGGTGAAGGCCAGCAAATTCTCTTCGGTAAAGATGGAATTCATATTATGGCTCCTGGTGACCATCAGTTTTGAACATATTTTAACACTGGCGTTACATCATAGTTGATGTTGGTCACAGTTCTGTATTTTTACGTAGGGCCGCGCTGTGTAAGGCTTTTTCAGCCATAAGGATAATGCAGCCTGAAGTGTGTAAAAGCGGTAAAACATAAGAAAAAGGTTGCACAGACGCACGTTTCTGCCGGACCGTTGAATTTAACTCAACAATGAATTGCGTGTCGATGAATGATTTTTAAGCGGATTCTTTTATGACCAGGCTGTTGCTATTCTCAGGCCATCAGAAGTGAAACATAGGGAGTCTGAATATGTCTGCAACTGCACTGGTTACAGAATTTCTGCTGGCGGCAGAAGAGGGCAATATCGACGCGCTAAAAGCCTGCCTGGAAAAAGGCGTGGATATTAACGTAACCAACCGCCAGAAAAGAACCGCCATTATTATTGCCAGCCTGAAAAAGCATTACGCCTGTGTGGAATTTTTAATTGCCGCCGGGGCGGATATTGATAAACAGGACCAGACCTGTTTTAACCCCTTCCTGATCAGCTGCCTGACCAATGATTTAACCCTGCTGCGCATTGTCCTTCCGGCGGATCCGGATCTCGACCGTCTGACGCGCTTTGGCGGCGTGGGCATTACCCCTGCCAGTGAAAAAGGGCACGTTGAAATCGTGCGTGAGCTGCTGGAAAAAACCGACATCAACGTCAACCACACCAATTTTGTCGGCTGGACGCCGTTGCTGGAGGCCATCGTATTAAACGACGGCGGCGCAAAGCAGCAGGAAATTGTGAAGCTGCTGCTGGATCACGGCGCGAACCCGCACATGACCGATAAATACGGCAAAACCCCGCTCGAACTGGCGCGGGAAAAAGGCTTCAACGCGATCGCAGACCTGCTGCTGGCGGCAGGCGCGTAGCGCATTCGGTCAGCCTTCCCCTGGCTGGCCGTTACTGAAAAAACGCATTGTTACCGACGTGCATTTAGCACGACGGCGGCCCCCTTTTATCTTAAACAGGTGAAAATAATGCCAACCAAAATCGTCATAAAAAAGAATACGTATTTCGATTCGGTTTCCTTAATGTCGGTTTCCACCAAAGCCAATAAATTGCCGGGCGTCGAGCAGGCGTTTGTGGCGATGGCGACGGAAATGAACAAAGGCGTATTAAAAAACCTCGGGCTATTAACGCCGGAATTAGCGGACGCGAAAAATGGCGACCTGATGATCGTGATTAAAGGCGACGCGGCAAATGATGAAACCCTGGCCGCCATTGAAGCGCTGTTCACGCGTAAAGAGCGCACGGGCTCCCATGAAGCACGCTACGCGTCGATTGCCAGCGCCAAAACCCATCGTCCGGACAGCAACCTGGCGGTGATTTCCGTCAACGGCACCTTCGCCGCCCGGGAAGCGCGTCAGGCGCTGGAAAACGATCTTAACGTGATGCTGTTCTCCGATAACGTATCGCTCGACGACGAGCTGGCGCTGAAGCAGCTGGCGCATGAAAAGGGTCTGCTGATGATGGGGCCTGACTGCGGCACCGCCATTATCAACGGCGCGGGGCTGTGCTTCGCCAACGCGGTGCGTCGCGGGCCGATTGGCATCGTTGGCGCCTCCGGTACCGGCAGCCAGGAGCTGAGCGTGCGCATTCATGAGTTCGGCGGCGGCGTGTCGCAGCTGATCGGCACCGGCGGACGCGATCTCAGCGAGAAGATCGGCGGCCTGATGATGCTCGACGCCATCGACATGCTGGAGGCGGACGACGCTACTCGGGTGATAGCGCTCATCTCCAAACCGCCAGCACCCGCGGTGGCTGAGAAGGTGCTGGCCCGGGCACGCGCCTGCCGCAAGCCTGTAGTTGTGTGCTTCCTGGGCCGCAACGAACCGCCTGCCGATGAAGACGGTTTGCAGTTTGCTCGTGGCACCAAAGAGGCGGCCCTGAAAGCGGTGCTGCTTACCGGCATTAAAAAAGACGACCTGGATTTACATCCGCTCAACTGGCCGCTGATCGAAGAGGTACGCACCCGCCTGACGTCGCAGCAGAAGTACATTCGCGGCCTGTTCTGCGGCGGCACCCTGTGCGACGAAGCGATGTTTGCCGCGCTGGAGAAGTTTGACGATGTTTACAGCAACATCCAGCCGGACCCGGCCAGGCGTCTGAAAGATATCAGCGTTAGCCAGGCCCACACCTTCCTTGATTTCGGTGACGATGATTTCACCAACGGCAAGCCACACCCAATGATCGACCCGACCAACCGCATCAGCCGCCTGCTACAGGAGGCGCGCGATCCGCAGGTGGGCGTCATCGTGATGGACTTCGTGCTGGGCTTTGGCGCGCACGACGATCCGGTGGGGGTGATGATCGAGGCGATCAAAGAGGCACAGGCGATCGCGAACGCCGACAACCGTCCGCTGGAAATTCTCGGCTACGTGCTCGGCACCGATCAGGATCCGCAGTCGCTGGCGCAGCAGTGCCAGCTGCTGACCGACGCAGGCGTCATCTGGGCCAGCAGCAGCACCAACACCGGATTACTGGCACGCGAATTTGTCTGCAAAGGGGAGAAAGCATAATGACCACTTTATTCAACCAGCCGCTAAACGTTATTAACGTCGGCATTGCGATGTTCAGCGACGACCTCAAAAAGCAGCACGTTCCCGTGACCCAGCTCGACTGGACGCCGCCGGGGCAGGGCAATATGCAGGTTGTTAAAGCGCTCGACCAGCTGGCGGAAAAACCGCTGGCGGAGAAAATTGCCGCCGCGAACAAAATTGCCCTGGAGCGGATTATTCAGTCCCATCCGGTGCTGGTGGGCTATGACCAGGCCATCAACGTGGTGCCGGGCATGACCCGCACGACCATTCTGCACGCCGGTCCGCCAGTTACCTGGGAAAACATGTGCGGTGCGATGAAAGGCGCGGTTACCGGCGCGCTGGTGTTTGAAGGGCTGGCGACGGATCTGGACGATGCGGCAAGGATCGCCGCCTCCGGAGATATTACGTTCTCGCCTTGCCACGAGCATGACTGCGTGGGCTCGATGGCGGGCGTCACCTCCGCGTCGATGTTTATGCACATCGTTGAGAACAAAACTTATGGCAACCGCGCCTTCACCAACCTCAGCGAGCAGATGGCGAAGATCCTGCGCATGGGGGCTAACGACCAGAGCGTGATCGAGCGCCTGAACTGGATGCGCGACGTGCTCGGCCCGATGCTGCGCGACGCGATGAAGATTATCGGCGAAATCGACCTGCGCCTGATGCTGGCCCAGGCGCTGCACATGGGCGACGAGTGCCACAACCGCAACAACGCGGGCACCACGCTGCTTATTCAGGCGCTGACGCCGGGGCTGATCCAGGCGGGCTATCCGGTGGCGCAGCAGCGTGATGTGTTCGAGTTTGTCGCCAGCAGCGACTACTTCTCCGGTCCGACGTGGATGGCGATGTGTAAGGCCGCGCTGGATGCCGCCCACGGCATTGAGTACAGCACCGTCGTCACCACCATGGCGCGCAACGGCTACGAGTTCGGCCTGCGCGTTTCCGGCCTGCCGGGGCAGTGGTTTACCGGCCCGGCGCAGCAGGTGATCGGCCCGATGTTCGCGGGCTATAAGCCGGAAGACTCCGGGCTGGATATCGGCGACAGCGCGATTACCGAAACCTACGGCATCGGCGGCTTTGCGATGGCGACGGCCCCGGCCATCGTTGCGCTGGTGGGCGGCACGGTGGAGGAAGCCATCGATTTTTCTCGCCAGATGCGCGAAATCACCCTCGGCGAAAACCCGAACGTCACCATTCCGCTGCTGTCGTTTATGGGCATCCCGACCGCCATCGACATCATGAAGGTCGCGGGCAGCGGCATTCTGCCGGTCATTAATACCGCCATTGCCCACAAGGACGCCGGGATCGGCATGATTGGGGCGGGCATCGTTCACCCGCCGTTTAGCTGTTTTGAAAAGGCGCTGTTAACCTTCCGCGATCGCTACGTTCTATAAGGTATGCATCCATGAAAAACATGAAACTGGAGTGGAAAAGAGGTGACTGGGCAGCTTATTTCGGGTTGATGACCAACAACCTGACCAATTTGCTGACCATGATGGGGCTGCTCATTTTTGTCGTCGGCATCCCGAAGGAGATTGTTTATGGACGCATCGCGCCAGCCTTCGGGCTGGCGGTGCTGGTGGCGAGTCTTTGCTATACGTGGTTTGGCCTGCAAATGGCGCGCGCTACCGGACGAACGGACGTCACCGCGTTGCCGTCCGGCCCGAGCGCGCCGTCGATTTTTACCGTGACCTTCCTGGTCTTAATGCCGGTTTACCAGCAAACTGGCGATGCGGATTTCGCGATTCAGATTGGCCTGGTGTGGTGCTTTGTGGAAGCGATGATCCTCGCGGGCGGTTCCTTCCTGGGGGAAACCATCCGCAAGATGATCCCGCGCACCGTGCTGCTGTCGTGCCTGTCCGGTCTTGGCTTGCTGCTGCTGGCGATGAACCCGATGTTGCAGGCGTTCGAAGCGCCGACCGTGTCGTTTATCGTCCTGCTGCTGATCTTCATTAACTGGTTCGGTAAAAAGCCGATTTTCGCCCGTATCCCGACCGGCCTGCTGCTGTTAATTGCCGGTACTCTACTTGCGTGGATCTCTGGCCTGCAAAGCCCGGATGCCATTAAAGCGTCCATGTCATCCTTCGGCTTTAACCCGCCGGAAGTGCACGTGGACAGCTTTATGCAGGGGCTGCCGCACGCGCTGCCTTATCTGGCGTCCGCCGTACCGCTGGGGCTGGCGAACTACATCTTTGACCTGGAGAACATCGAAAGCGCCCACGCGGCAGGGGATGAATACCCGACCCGCAAGGTAATGCTGGCGAACGGTCTGGCCTCGATGCTCGGCTGCCTGATGGGCAATCCGTTCCCGGTCACGGTCTACGTCGGCCATCCTGGCTGGAAAGCGATGGGCGCCAGCATCGGCTACACCCTGGCGTCCGGCGTGACCATGTTCATCGTGCCGCTGTTCGGGCTGGGGGCCTTTATGCTCGCCATCATACCGATGACCGCCATCGTGCCGATTCTGGTGTTTATCGGCGTCGTCACCGCCAACCAGGTGGTGAGGGAAACCCCGAAAGTGGAGGTGCCCGTTATCTTCATCTGCCTGTTCCCGTGGATCGCCAACTGGGCGCTGACCATGATGAACAGCGTGATGAGCGCCGCGGGGACCAGCGCGGCGAAAATCGGCACCGACGTGTTGCACAGCAAGGGTATCTACTACGAAGGCCTGATGCATCTCGGCAACGGCGCGCCGCTCGCCAGCATGCTCTGGGGCTGTATCGCCATCTTCGCCATCCTCAACAAACCGCTGCGCGGGGCCGTCGCCGCCGCAGGAGGCGCGCTGCTGGCGCTGTTTGGCGTGATCCACGCCCCGGTGGTGGGCTTTGCCGAGGGCAGTTCCCTGATGTTTGTCACGGCCTACCTGATGATGGGCGGGATGTTTGTGGTGAAGCATGTGCTGGATACCTCTGTTAATCCCCCTCTCCCTGTGGGAGAGGGCCGGGGTGAGGGCACCAGAACGCACCTTCTAAAGGAAACAAAATGAAAGAGCTTATGGTCGTCGCCATCGGCGGCAACAGCATTATCAAAGACAACGCCAGCCAGTCGATTGAGCATCAGGCGCAGGCGGTCAAAGCGGTGGCTGAGTCGGTACTCGAAATGCTGGCCTCGGACTATGACATCGTGCTCACCCACGGCAATGGCCCGCAGGTGGGGCTGGATCTGCGCCGCGCCGAAATCGCCCACGAGCGGGAAGGGCTGCCGCTGACCCCGCTGGCAAACTGCGTGGCGGATACCCAGGGCGGCATCGGCTACCTGATCCAGCAGGCGCTCAACAACCGCCTGGCGGCGCGTGGCGAGCAAAAGGCGGTCACGGTCGTCACCCAAGTGGAGGTGGATAAAAACGATCCCGGCTTTACGCACCCGACAAAACCGATCGGCGCGTTCTTCAGCGAGGCGCAGCGCGACGAGCTACAGCTCGCGCACCCGGACTGGCATTTTGTCGAGGATTCAGGCCGGGGCTATCGCCGCGTGGTGGCCTCGCCCCAGCCGCGGCGCATCGTCGAGGCGGATGCGATTAAGGCGCTAACGCAGAAAGGTTTTGTGGTCATCGGCGCGGGCGGTGGAGGCATTCCCGTGGTGCGCAGTGAACAGGGCGATTACCAGAGCGTGGATGCGGTTATCGATAAAGATCTCTCCACCGCGCTGCTGGCGCGCGAGATCCGCGCCGACGTGCTGGTGATCACCACCGGCGTGGAGAAAGTGTGCGTGAACTTCGGCAAGCCGAACCAGCAGGCGCTGGATACCGTCAACGTGGCGCAGATGACGCGCTACATGGATGAAGGCCACTTCCCGGCAGGTAGCATGTTGCCAAAAATCGTCGCTTCGCTGGAATTTTTACGCCATGGCGGCAGGCGCGTAATCATCACCTCGCCGGACTGCCTGCCCGCAGCGCTGCGCGGTGAAACGGGTACCCATATTATTAATGAAGGAAGATAAGATGAGTGAGAATAAAAGCCGCCGCGAGTTTATCAGCCAGAGCGGCAAAATGGTTACTGCCTGCGCGCTGTTTGGCGCCACGGGTTCCGTCGCGTATGCTGCCGATTCTGTAAAGGCAACCTGCGAGACGGGTAAACCGATGAACATCACCGCAAAACATTACTATCTCGACAACGTGCTGCTGGAAGCCGGGTTTAACTACGACGGCAGCGTGGCGACAAGCACCCGCACCGAGCTGAAAACGCTGGAGATCAAAGACGGGAAAATCGTCGCCCTGCGCGATAACGGCAGCCACGCCGACGCGACCCTGCCGCACTACGACGCGGGTAAAAAGCTGATGCTTCCGGCGATGCGCGACATGCACATTCACCTGGATAAAACCTTCTACGGCGGCCCATGGCGCTCCCTGAACCGTCCGGCGGGCACCACCATTCAGGACATGATCCGCCTGGAGCAGAAGCTGCTGCCGGAGTTACAGCCCTACACGCAAGAACGCGCCGAAAAGCTGATCGACCTGATCCAGTCCAAAGGGTCCACCATCGCCCGCAGCCACTGCAACATAGAGCCGGTTTCCGGCCTGAAAAACCTGGAAAATTTGCAGGCGGTACTGGCGCGCCGGGGCGCAGGCTTTGACTGCGAAATCGTTGCCTTCCCGCAGCACGGCCTGCTGCTGTCGAATTCTGAAAAGCTGATGCGCGAGGCGATGCAGGCGGGGGCGCATTATGTGGGCGGGCTGGACCCAACCAGCGTCGACGGCGCGATGGAGAAATCGCTAGATACCATGTTCCAGATTGCGCTGGATTACGACAAAGGGGTGGATATTCACCTGCATGAAACCAGCCCGGCGGGCGTGGCGGCGGTGAACTACATGGTAGAAACCGTGGAGAAAACGCCGGCGCTGAAGGGGAAGCTGACCATCAGCCACGCCTTCGCGCTGGCCACGCTTAACGAACAGCAGGTGGATGAGATCGCCACCCGCATGGCGGCACAGCAGGTAACCATCGCCTCGACCGTGCCGATTGGCACCCTGCACATGCCGCTGAAGCAGTTACGTGATAAAGGCGTGTTTGTCATGACCGGTACCGACAGCGTGATCGACCACTGGTCGCCGTACGGTCTGGGGGACATGCTGGAGAAAGCCAACCTCTACGCCCAGCTCTATATTCGCCCGAACGAGCAGACGCTTTCGCGGGCGCTGGGCATCGCCACCGGCGACGTGCTGCCGCTGAACGACAAAGGTGAGCGCGTGTGGCCTAAAGCGCAGGACGACGCCAGCTTTGTGCTGGTTGACGCCTCCTGTTCCGCCGAGGCGGTGGCGCGCATTTCTCCGCGCACCGCGACGTTCCACAAGGGGAATCTGGTCTGGGGCACGGTCGCCTGACGCCACGTTGGGGTATCGCTACAGGTGATACCCCGACAATCGCAACTCACGGTCAATCCACTCGACGAACTGCTGGATCTTCCACGCGCGTTCGTTCATGTGCGGCATCACCAGATGGTGCGCGTTGATGGCGATACCCATTTCATCAGGCAGCACCTGCACCAGCGAGCCATCCTTCAGGTGATCGGTAGCCATCATTTTGCTCTCCAGAATAAACCCAAGCCCCATGCGCGCCGCTTCAAAGCTCATGTAGGAGCGGTCGAAGCTGAGGCTGAAATTAAGCCAGGGCCTGTCGATATTGTGCCAGGCGAACCATTTCTCCCAGTTCACCAGAGTGCTGGTGGACGAGATAAGCGACTGTTGCAGCAGATCGGCGGGCGTGCTGATGGGATGCTCTTCTGCATAGTCCGGCGAGGCCAATACCACCAGCGTGTCGTTTTTAATGGTCATCACCCGGTAGGCGTCCCAGTCCGGAATACCGTGACGGATATCAATGTCGATATTATCTCTGGCGAACTGTAGGTTCTCATAGGAGCAGGTGAGATTGATGGTGATATCAGGATATTCGGCGCGGAATCTGCCCAGACGGCGCAACAGCCAGGACAGCCCGAAGGTGGGGGAAGAGTGCACGCGAAGCACAGCATTGTCTTTTTCTTTCACGATTTGATCGGTGGCGCGCCCGATGGCGCTCATCGCCGCCGAGACCTCCCGCAGATATTTTTCTCCCGTCGGGGTGAGTTGAACCCCTTTGCCGCTGCGGATAAATAATTTCTTGCCCAGCCACGATTCCAGCGACGCGATCTGGTGGCTTACCGCCGAAGGCGTGACGTTGAGCTGTTCCGCCGCCTGATGGATGCTCAGGGCGTTAGCAACGGCGATAAACGCCTGCAAATTTCTGAGCGAGGGCAGCGATAACGTCTGGCGATCCTGCGCGGACATGGCCTACTCCTTACACGATAATTGATAAAAAACATAACATTGAGACTGCGAGCGGGCAATTTTATCCCGATGTTATTTTTTTGAGCTGTATCGCGAATCAAATTTATCTCAGCAATAAATGAGCTTTATTGAATGGCGTTTCATGGGTGAGCCGATATATTGACGTTGAACGCAATAATAAAACGACTCACGGTGTTCGAATAATGAGGTAAGTTATGTCTCGTATAGAACAAGCTGTCCCCTACATAAAGACTAAAAAAACCAATTACCGTTTCGTTGTGCTGGCATTAATTTTTATTGTTTATGCCATTAACTATGCTGACCGAACAAATATTGGTGCAGTACTGCCGTTTATCATTGACGAATTTCATATCAATAATTTCGAAGCCGGTGCCATCGCCAGCATGTTTTTTTTGGGATACGCCCTGAGCCAAATTCCTGCGGGCTTTTTTATTGCCAAAAAGGGAATTCGCGGCATGGTGGCACTGTCGATATTCGGCTTCTCTGCCTTTACCTGGCTGATGGGCACCGCAACCTCGGTTCTGGGCCTGAAGTGTATCCGCCTGGGGCTGGGGTTAACAGAGGGGCCGTGCCCGGTCGGGCTGGCCTCCACCATCAATAACTGGTTTCCGCCAAAGGAGAAGGCCACGGCCACGGGCGTCTACATCGCCGCCACCATGTTCGCGCCCATCCTCGTGCCGCCGCTGGCAGTGTGGATCGCCATGACCTGGGGCTGGCGCTGGGTCTTCTTCTCCTTTGCGATCCCCGGCCTGGTCATTGCCGTCCTGTGGTATCTGCTGGTACGCACGAAGCCGTCCGAGAGCGCATTCGTCTCGAAAGCGGAGCTGGAGACCATTACCGCCGGTCAGGAGACGCCGGACGCCAGACGGGAAAATATCGTGATTTCACCAGGCTTTGCACGCCTCGATCGGCTGATCCGCGTGCGGGAATTAGCCCCGGTAAGCACGGTGAAAGGGCTGTTTACCTCGAAGAATATTCTCGGCGACTGCCTGGCCTATTTTATGATGGTCAGCGTGCTGTACGGACTGTTGACGTGGATCCCGCTCTATCTGGTGAAAGAGAAAGGCTTTACGTTTATGAGCATGGGGCTGGTCGCCAGCATGCCGTGCATCGGTGGATTTATCGGTGCGATTTTTGGCGGCTACGTCTCCGACAAACTGCTCGGCCGCCGACGTAAACCGACCATGATGTTGGTAATGCTGCCAACTTACTGATTTAGTGTATGATGGTGATTTTAAGGTGCTTGCGTGGCTTCCATTTCCATCAGATGTCCTTCCTGCTCCGC
>NZ_JBMKHO010000006.1:0-284034 GCF_049238125.1 Enterobacter cloacae complex sp. IR5402 | reverse complement strand
TCACTGTCGTTCTCAAAATCGGTGGAGCTGCATGACAAGGTCATCGGGCATTATCTGAACATAAAACACTATCAGTAAGTTGGAGTCATTACCCAATATCGGTCGGCTGTTCGACGGCAAAATTTATGAAAGCGTGGTCACGGTCCGTGGGCCAGACGCTGAGCTTAACGCGGTGAACGATCGGTACGTCCTGCGCGGCGACCTGAATCTTGGCCTCGGCACCCTGCGAGTCGAAGAGGGCGCGCTGGCGAGTGCAAAGGAGATTGTTGTCGGCACCACCCGCGGCTACGACAGCCACCTTATCGCCACGGGTGCTGGCTCTCGTGTGACCAGTAATTTTCTCAGCGTAGGCACCGATCTGGGCGCACGCTCCACGCTTGCGATTGAAGACGGCGCTGCGCTCAATACCGCTTACGATGCACGCATCGGCAACGGTACCGGACCGGGTGAAACCGACACGCTGAGCCCGAAAGCCACCGTCACTGGGAGCGGCTCACAGTGGAACGTTGGCCGTACGTTGACGCTTTATGGCGACCTGGACGTGCTGAACGGCGGAACGGTTAACGTTGGCGGCGTGCAGGTGGCAGGCGTCTCCGGGGCAGGGAAAACCGCCGAGCTGGTTATTGCGGGCGAGGACTCGCGCTTTACCAGCGGCAGCAGCGTGAGCGTGGGCGATTACGGCAATGGCGTGCTGTCTGTGATTGACGGCGGTTCATTTTCCGCTGGCAGCAATGCGCTGATCGTGGGGACATCGGGTTCCGGCTCGAACCGGGGTGCGCTCATCATCGGCAGCCGCGGCAATATGGACACCGGCACGGGTTTAACTGAGCCAACGCTTGGCACGGCGGGCGGCGCAGGTACCCTCGATGCGAAGACGGCAATAAGCCTGCGTGGCGGACTGTTCGGCAGCTATGTCTACTTCAACCATACCGACGGAAATTACATCTTCAGCAACACGATGAGCGGTGAAGGTGATGTGATCAACACCTCCGGGCAGACGACGCTGAACGGCGATCTTTCCGCACTCAAGGCGAACGTCACCGCGCGGGGCGGTAAAGTCATTATTGCCAGCAATATTAATACCCAACCAGAAGACGATATTTTTGACGTCCAGACGCTTAGCGCGGAGAACGGCGGCACGCTGATCCTCAATGCGACGGCGGGTTCAGACGTCAGCAACGGGGTGGGTTACAGCAGCGCCGCGTCAATCAAGTCCGGCGGCACGCTGGGCGGCAACGGGACGCTGGGCCAGACCGAGATCCTGTCCGGCGGACATATCTCGCCCGGCGACGGCAATATCGGTACGTTGACGCTGAAACGCTATCTGAACTTTATCGGCGAATCCTTCTATGACGTCGATATCGCAGGAGATGGCCGCAGCGACCAGCTACTGGTATCGGGCAAAACCACCATCAGCAATCAGGCTAAGGTACAGGTCACCGCGCTGGATCCGCAAACCAGCTATAAAACGGGCCAAAGCTACCGCATTTTGACCTCCGACGGGGGAATTGACGGTGAGTTCGCCGGCGCGATCTCCAAATCCGCCTTCCTCGACGTGGCGCTTAAGCAAAGCACCAACGCCGTCGATCTGACCATCGCGCAGAAAGAGACCGGTGGCGAGAATCCTGGAGGAGAAAATCCCGGAGGCGAAAACCCTGGCGGTGAGAATCCTGGTGGTGAAAACCCCGGAGGCGAAAACCCTGGCGGTGAGAATCCTGGTGGAGAAAACCCCGGAGGCGAAAATCCTGGCGGTGAGAATCCTGGCGGTGAAAACCCCGGAGGTGAAAACCCGGGCAGCGGCAAGCCGGGCATTTTCCAGACCGTGGCCCAAAGCAGCAACCAGTGGAATACCGCTGGCGCGCTCTCCACGCTGACGCAAAGCGGCCCGTCTCTGGCGCTGTATAACTCGCTGCTTCTGCTGAGCGCACCGGAAGCGCGCGAGGCGTTCAACCAGCTTTCTGGTGAAGTTTATCCGTCAATGCAGTCCAACCTGATCGCTGGCAGCACGCAGGTGTTTAACGTGTTAAACCAGCGCATGCAGCGCGCGTTTGATAACGACAGCCTGCCGATACCACCGTTAGCCATGTCGCTGGTGCAGCAGCCGGAGCCGCAAAACAATGGCGTCTGGGGCCAGACCTTCAGCTCCTGGAGCCGAAACAGCGGCGACGGTAACGTGGGCAAGCTGGACGGCAACACCACCGGCTTCCTGCTGGGGGCAGATCGCAAGCTGGCGGACCATAACGTGCGTGTCGGCGGCTACTTCGGCTACAGCCGGGGTGATTACGACGTCGACAGCCGTCGCTCCTCAACGGATACCGACAACTATCACCTTGGCCTGTATGCGGCGGGTCAACAGGATGCGTTCTCCCTTCGCGGCGCGCTGGGGTACACCTGGCACAAGATTGAAGGCGAGCGCAATGTTGATTTCAGCGGTTTCTCGGATCGGCTGAAGTCAGATTACGACGCCAACTCCCTGCTGGCGTTCACCGAAGCGGGCTACCGTTTCGGCCAGCCAGACAGGAATATTGAGCCGTTCGTCAATTTATCGTACATCCGGCTGCATACCGACAGCTTCAGGGAAGACGGCGGTGCCGCTGCGCTGAGCGTCGGTAACGAAACGATGAACACCTTCTACACGACACTCGGGTTGCGCGGTGTGACCGAGCTGCCGAAGCACGTTAACCTCTACGGTTCATTGGGCTGGCAGCACGCCTATGGCGATAAGAATACCTCTTCGCGCATGGCGTTTGCGGGCAGCGACGCGTTCATTACTCAGGGACAGGCCGTGGATGAGGATGTGATGGTCGGTGATATCGGCGTGAGCGTACAGCTGTCGCGTGCTGCGACGCTGGATGTGGGTTACCAGGGACAATATGGTGCGGATACCCGCGTCAACTCGGTTAACGCCAATCTGCGCTGGTCGTTCTGAATTATTTCCATTAAAAGAACCCGCCCTCGTGGCGGGTTTCTGCTTTTGGCTTCTGACGAGGCTAGGGATCGTTCCCAACCGCGTCCAGCAGTTTGTTTTTAAAGATAAACAAACACGCCTCGTTGAAGTTCCCTGCCCCTAACCGCTCCGACAGCACCGTTCGCTTGCGATAGAGGCTTTTAACCGACATATTCAGCTTATCTGCAATCTCTTCCATTGACCTCCCTGCCTTCAGCAACCGGATCATTATCGCTTCGTGTCGACTCAGCCGTAAGTTAAGCAGCCATTTGGTTGTCAGACGCCTGCCTTTCATATCGAGCACCAGATTGAATAACGACGCCATATCCGGAGCCGTAAGCGACGTGTTCATAAACAGCTTCATACTGAGAAGATCCTCCTCTCGAGGACGCATATCCAGCATAACGCAGCAGATCGTTTTTCTCGTTCTGGCCGGATGGCGTATCAGGTAATCATATAAACGGAGCGGCGTACGGCTATCAATCAGTACAGTATATTCATTTGCGTCGGTATCAAATATGTTTCTGTCTATCGAACTGAGGCAAATTATATCCGGGAAAAATAGCCGCATCCCCCTGACAAGGAAACAATCCTGAGTCACTAACACTATTGAAGTCGCCACTAACCATCCCTTTTAGATTAAAGCAAGCCCGCCTCTTAAGAAACAAGAACGCTTTCGTTTATAGCGTTTTACATTAACGGCAAATGTTTTCTGGCTTTGATCATCCCTCAATATGACATTGGTGAGCTAGACTTTTTGCAGACTATCACTCAATGCCTGGCGTTAATTATAAATAAAAAAGAATTTCAGAAAAGTCACTTCTCTGAACATTAAGAATTTTTGTCATGAAACTTCCCAAACATGCACCAGAAAGTACTTTAATTAACTCAGAAGAACTTCATTTTGAATATAACAAAACAGGAAGCAGAGAAAGAAAAATCATTTAATATCAATTAATTAAAAACATCAACCCTGCACTAAATTATCTAAAAAACTTACTTCTCCCAGAATTATCTCAAAACCTCCCAGCCGCTTTTCAACTTATTTATCCCCCAACACATCGGGTGTACATTAAGCCCAATCAGACCACTGAGATGAGGGCTCATAATTACCTTTAAGTAAGTACCCCATAACGTAGCATCATTCAGATTTAATGTTCTCCTTTATGCCCTTTAACGCAGAGTTAAAAGGCGGCCGTGTTATGCAATGGATTCACAATAAACAAATGGCAAATAGATATGGAAAGATCGCTTAGCTTCACTACGTTATTCTTTTATCGCACCACAATATTATTGTTCCTGCTTTTACTCTTTCCTGTTCTGGTTCAGGCTGATGAATCCGTTTATGAGCATCAGATACAACAGGCACGTAACGGTAATTACGCTCTGTTTCTTGATTACCTACAGCGCTATGAGCAACAACATGCTTTAACACCCGGACAGGTTGCGGACTGGTTACAGGTAGCCTCCTGGGCAGGACGCGATGACGAAGTTATCCGGGTCTGGCAGCGTTATGGTATTTATATGCCGCTTCCCGCTCGCGCCATCGCTGCCGTCGCCCAGTCCAGAAGAAACCAAAAAGCCTGGCCATCCGCCTTATCGCTGTGGAAAGAGGCGCTCAGCCTTGCGCCGGATAACGACGATTACCGCATCGGCTATGTGAAGACTCTGGCCGATGCCCGCAAAGATCGCCTCGCGCTTTCGGAAGCCCGGCAGCTGGTTAAAGACAATCCTTCTCCCGCGCACCTTGAGACGCTCTCCTATGTCTGGATGCGCCAGGGAAAAAACAGGGATCGGCTGCTGGCTGACATGCGCGCGCTGAGCGCCGCGCCAGGGAATGAGGCCCTTCTTCGCGAGACGATCGATGCGCTAACGGATAACCGGGTAAGCACGCCCGCACTCTGGCTGTCACAAAACGCGGCGCTCTCTCCTGCGGAGCGCCGCCGCCTTGAGCGTAACGCCGCGGCTGAACGGGTACGCCTGGCGGATGTGCCTGGCAGAACGGAGAAAGAGCGCCTGCGGCTGGCACAAAACGCATTAGATCGCTATCACGCCCTGCTTTCCCGCTGGCAAAACGACCCGCAGGCGGCTGAAGACGTCATCCTTGCCCGTATCGATCGGCTTGGCGCCCTGTATGCGCAGGGTAATTACCAGCAGGTCATTAGCGAATATGAGTCGCTGACGGCCGCACAGCATCCGGTGCCGGACTGGGCCATCGGCTGGGTGATCTCTGCATATTTGCAGGAGAAAAACACCGTTGCCGCCTTCTCGCTTGTGCAACGCTATCCACACTACGCCTCCGATCCGCAGGATGAGGAGCATGCGCTTTTCTACGCCTGGCTGGATACGGGGCAATATCAGGCCGCCCGCCGCTACGTTGAGCGCGAGACCCGCAGCGTTCCCTGGACCCGCTACGATTTCGGGTCCCCCACCGCCCAGCCAAACGATCGGTGGCTTACCGGGCAGTCACTCAAATTTAACTATTTGCTGGCAACCAACGCCCTGCCGGAGGCCGAAAAGCTGTCGTATCGTCTGGCGTCAACGGCGCCGGGAAATCAGGGATTACAGATTGATTATGCCGCCCTGCTTCAGGCCAGAGGCCTGCCGCGTGCGGCCGAGCAAAAGCTTAAACGAGCAGAGACGCTCGAACCCACGAATCTGGAGCTTGAAAAACAGCAGGCTTACGTCGCAATGGACCTTCAGGAGTGGCGCCAGATGGATTTACTGGCTAATAACGTAATTGCTCGCGCCCCCGCCGATCGCAGCGCCCGTCGCCTGGACAGACTCAGAATGGTCCACCATATGTCTGAGCTGCGTCTGAAGGCGGGTAAAGGATTGCACTCAGATAACCCCGTCAGCGGTAGCCACGACATGAACTGGGACGCCACGCTCTATGGCCCGCCCGTGGCGGATAGCTGGCGGCTGTTTGCCGGCACCCGCTATGCCCAGGGGAATTTCGACGAAGGTAAAGGCATCAGCCGCCACCTGTTGGGCGGCGTTGAGTGGCGCCCCCGTGACCTCACGCTCGAAGCCGAGCTCTCCGGCAACCACTATCACGGCAAAAACAGGCCGGGCGCACGGCTCTCAACAACTTACAGCCTGAGTGATAACTGGCAGGTCAGTGGTAACCTCGAGCGCTTGTCACGCGCCACACCCTTACGGGCATTACGCAATGGGATTAGCGCCAACCGGGGTGAAGGTGGGGTGCGCTGGTATCAAAACGAGCGACGTGAATACCAGTTCAACGCCGCAATCAGCCGCTTCTCAGACCACAACCGCCGTCAGGAATACACCCTCTCTGGGAAAGAGCGTCTCTGGCAGACCCCGACCCTGACGCTGGATCTCGAACCGGGGATCGCCGCCAGTAAAAACAGCCTGCGGAATACGCTCTATTACAACCCGGCACGGGATCTGTCCGTGACGGCTGCCCTGTCCGTTGACCATGAGATGTACCGCCACTACGACACCCTCTGGAGCCAGCAGTTCGTGGCAGGCGGGGGCAGCTACTGGCAGAAAAATCAGTCACCTGGCGCCGTTACCCTGCTGGGTTACGGGCAACGCATCCAGTGGAACAACGTTGTCGATACTGGCGTGATGCTGAACTGGGATAAGCGCCCTTACGACGGCAAACGCGAGAGCAATCTCTCCGTCACGTTAGATGCGACTTTACGCTTTTAAGGATGAATATGCTGAACACACGTTTTTCTGTAAGCCTGATTGTCATCGGCTGGCTCTGCCTCAGCGCGAGCCTCTGCGCGCAGCCGCTCTCCTTTATGGCCCCTGAAGAGAGGCCGCAGCTGGAGGCCAGCAAACCCTGGCCGGAGAATCAGTTTTTGGTCCTGGCCTACCACGACGTCGAAGATGATGCCGCCGATCAGCGCTACCTCTCCGTTCGCACCAGCGCGTTAAACGAGCAGATAAGCTGGCTTTTGCACAACGGCTATCACGCCGTTAGCGTGCAGGACATTCTGGATGCGCATGAAGGAAAAAAAGCGCTGCCGCCGAAAGCCGTTTTGCTCAGCTTCGACGACGGTTATAGCAGTTTTTACACCCGGGTCTGGCCCCTGCTTCAGGCCTGGAACGTTCCTGCGCTGTGGGCACCGGTGGGCAGCTGGGTGGATACGCCGGCAAATCAAAAAGTTAACTTCGGCGGTCTGATGACGCCCCGCGATCGCTTTGCCACCTGGGATATGGTTCGCGAGCTCAGCCAGTCCCCGCTGATTGAGATTGGCTCGCATACCTGGGCCTCGCATTACGGCATTCCGGCCAACCCGCAGGGAAGCCGTGAACCCGCCATCGCTAACCGTTTTTTTGATAACGCGACGGGGCATTACGAAACCGATGAACACTTCAATCAGCGGATCGCCGCAGACGTACGGAAAGTCACCGATAAAATCACCCAGGTGACGGGAAAAGCGCCGCGTGCCTGGGTGTGGCCCTATGGGGCTGCTAACGGTACATCGCTCGCTATCGCCCAGAAACAGGGCTATCAGCTGGCCTTCACCCTGGAGGACGGGCTGGCAAACGTGCGCGACCTCGGCAACATCCCGCGCCTGCTGATTGCCGGAAATCCGTCGATAAAAACCTTTGCCAACACGGTTAGCCGCGTTCAGGAGTTTGAACCGGTGCGCGTCATGCATGTTGATCTCGATTACGTCTACGATCCCGATCCGGCCCAGCAGACGAAAAACATCAACAAACTCGTCCAGCGGGTCTACGACATGAAAATCAGCCATGTGTTTCTCCAGGCGTTTTCGGATCCGCGGGGCGACGGCAGGATCAGCGCGCTCTATTTCCCCAACCGTCGTCTTCCGGTCCGGGCCGATCTCTTTAATTTTGTCGCCTGGCAGCTACAAACCCGCGCGGGAGTGAAAGTCTTCGCGTGGATGCCGGTTCTCTCTTTCGATCTCAGTCCAGCCTTGCCGCGCGTGCAGCGCCGTGAGCGTCAAACGGGAGAGTTGACCGTGGCCGCCGAGCCCTATATCCGGCTCTCCCCCTGGAGTCCGCAGGTTCGCCAGCAGGTGACGGAGATCTATGAAGATCTGGCCCGCTATGCCAGCTTCAACGGGATCTTGTTCCATGACGACGCAGTGCTGACGGACGTTGACGATGCCGGACAGGATACGACCCGGCAGAAGAGCCAGCGGCTTATCGGCTTTACCCGCACCCTGAGCCAGGCGGTGAAAAACATCCGTGGCCCGCAGATCAAAACCGCGCGGAACATGTTCGCGTTGCCCATTCTCGAGCCGGAAAGCGAGGCATGGTTTGCGCAAAATCTGGATGATTTTCTGGCGGCCTACGACTGGACGGTGCCGATGGCAATGCCGCTGATGGAGTCCGTCCCGGCAGGAGAGAGCAATGCCTGGCTGACGCGTTTAGTCAAAGCCGTCGCCGCACGCCCCGGCGCGCTGAATAAAACGATTTTTGAGCTACAGGCCAGGGACTGGGCGCAGAAACCGCAGCGTGCCGTAGCCGATGGACGTCTGGTGGAGTGGATGCGGGTGCTCCAGCTGAACGGCATCAAAAATTACGGTTATTACCCCGACGACTTCCTCAACAACCAACCTGATATTTCACGTATCAGACCTGAATTTTCTTCGTACTGGTATCCTGACAATGACTGATCGCATTATCGCCTTCTCTATTTTGTGTCTGGTATTCGGGTTGCCGTTAGGCGTAGCCGCGCTGTTTACTGGCGAACTGATTCTGGACTTTGTCTTTTTCTGGCCGCTGTTTATGTCCGTGCTCTGGGTAACCGGCGGCCTCTATTTCTGGTTTCAGCTTGAACGGCACTGGTCGTGGGATAACGCAACACCCGCCCCCGCCTTAGCCGGTGAGCCGTTAATCTCGATTCTTATTCCCTGCTTCAATGAGGAACGCAACGCACGGGAGACCATTAGCGCCGCGCTGGATCAGCGGTACTGGAATGTAGAAGTTATCGCCATCAACGACGGTTCTTCTGATAACACGGCGGAGGTACTGCAACAGCTGGCGCGGGAGCAGCCGCGCCTGCGGGTGATTAATCTCGCGGAGAACCAGGGGAAAGCCGTGGCGCTCAAGGCCGGCGCTGCGGCGGCCCGGGGCGATCTGTTGGTCTGCATTGACGGCGACGCCCTGCTCGACCGCGACACCGCGGCGTATCTGGTGGCACCGCTGATTCAGTATCCCCACGTTGGGGCCGTCACCGGAAATCCGCGTATTCGCACGCGCTCAACGCTGATTGGTAGTATTCAGGTGGGCGAGTTTTCTTCCATTATTGGCCTCATCAAGCGAACGCAGCGGATCTATGGCCGGGTCTTTACCGTCT
This sequence comes from Enterobacter cloacae complex sp. IR5402, assembly GCF_049238125.1. Taxonomy (NCBI): domain Bacteria; kingdom Pseudomonadati; phylum Pseudomonadota; class Gammaproteobacteria; order Enterobacterales; family Enterobacteriaceae; genus Enterobacter; species Enterobacter cloacae complex sp. IR5402. The sequence continues at coordinate 274,780 of NZ_JBMKHO010000006.1, read as the reverse complement.
CCGGCGTCATCGCCGCCTTTCGCCGACAGGCGCTGGCGGATGTCGGGTACTGGAGTCCGGATATGATCACAGAGGATATCGACATAAGCTGGAAGCTTCAGCTTCGCCACTGGGATATCTTTTTCGAGCCGCGGGCACTGTGCTGGATCCTGATGCCGGAGACGCTAAAGGGACTGTGGAAACAGCGTCTGCGCTGGGCGCAGGGGGGTGCAGAGGTGTTTCTGGTTAACCTGCGCAAGATGGCCCGCTGGGAGCATCATCGCATGTGGCCCCTGTTTCTCGAGTACGCCCTATCAACGCTGTGGGCATTTGCCTATGGGGCGACCGTGGTGTTGTTCATTCTCAGCCATATTATCCCTCTTCCCGCGAACCTGGCCGTTGCGAGCCTGTTTCCCCCGGCGTTTACCGGGCTGCTGCTGGGCGTAATGTGCCTGCTGCAATTCCTCGTCAGTTTGTATATCGAGCGGCGCTACGAGCGGAAAGTGGCAGGCTCGCTGTTCTGGGTAATCTGGTTCCCGATGGTGTACTGGATGATTGGCCTGTTTACCACCCTCGTGGCATTTCCGAAAGTCATGCTTAAACGTAAACGCGCCCGCGCGCGCTGGATCAGTCCGGACCGGGGTAAAGGGAGCATTCAATGAACGAGAGTACGTTAATTTTGACTGAACATCGGCTGGCACCGCGTCTTTTCGATGCTGCATTAACGCTGATAGCCTGGGGAGGATTCCTGTTTTTCCTGTACGCCAGGCTGTGGATGCAGTTAACCGAGGAGGGCGATCACCGCTGGAACGCAATTATCGCCTCTTTTAATACAGTGCTGGTTTATCTGCTGATTGCCGCGTTCAACGGCTGGCTGCTGATCCTGTGGTATCAGTACAATCGCCGCCGCGCGCATGTGAGGCGGCGTCATCCGGAAATGTTGCGCCATGACGAGCTTGCCCAAAGTTTTAACGTCACGCCGCAAATTATGTCCGAGATGAGCCAGTACAACCTGCTGACGGTTTACCATGACCAGATTGGCCGGATCATTGATTTGAAGATCAGCGAGCAGCAGGACGAGAAAGAAGAGTAAGAAAAAGCCCCCGCAGGTTATCCGGCGGGGGCTTTTTTGTCGCGGGTATGAATTAGTTATCCTTCACCACAATCAGCGGTTCAATATCGCTCTCTTTCTTCACCACCAGCGAGTTATCCCCACGCAGACAGGTTCCGCCATAGTTCCCGCCCACGGTAAAGGTGCAGACCTGAATGTATCTGCCGTCAACCTTCGGAAGGCACCATAGCTGCTGGTAGATATTCTTGCGGTCAACAAACTTGCCGCTGGACTGGTCCAGCAGTTCGTCCTGGGCGCCGATCAGATCGATATTGCTCCCGCAGCGTCCGGCGATCGGTTTAACGGCATAACCGGTCCGTTTGAGCAGATCGTTGACCTCAAAATCGGTATCCAGCAGGTAACGGTGGTTCGGGAAGAGCTGCCACAGCACCGGCAGGATCGCCTTGTTACCTGGGATCACCGTCCACAGCGGTTCAAAGACCAGCACTTCCGGGCGCAGCAGGACGTCAATCAGGCGCACTTCACCTTGCGGGTGACCGGTGCGGATAGGCACGGCGGCGTACTCGGTTTCGCTCACCTCGCGGATCTGCTCAATCGCCGTTTCCCAGGCCCAGGTTTTCCATACGCAGTTAACGTGACGGCCTTCATCATCAATCAGTTGCCCGGCGGCATCCCAGCTCAGCGCGCCCAGTCCATGCAGGATTTTGGTTTCAAACCCGGCCTGGATCAGCGAGCGCTGAATAAAGAGCGCGTGGTAATCCTCTTCAATATCGTTGTCCTGCATGATATGGACGAACGGCCGCGCGTGGCTGTGCTTCCATGCGCCGGTCAGCTCCTCCAGCAAGCCTTCCGCCGGATTGTGGCCGGTGCCGCGATAGCCGTTTTTCACCCACTCTTCAAGAATCAGCCCGCCCTCGGTATGGCAGGAGGCGGAATCCGCGTTGTACTCGTAAACCTTAATGCCGCGCTCATCCATGCAGAAATCCATACGACCGGTGATCATATGGTGACGACGCCACTGCCAGGAGAGGCGCAGACGCGGCCAGAGGATTTTTGGGATGTCGAAAAGCGCGAGTAAGCTGTCGTCTTTCAGCACCTTGTCGGTGGCATGAAGGTACATCAGGTGCAGTTCGTTGGTGGCTTTGATCAGCTCCTGCTCGGCGCTTTCGGTAATGGTGAAGTACTGGCAGGGATCGTTGTTGATAACGTGGCCGTTGGCGCGAACGTACGCCTGTTGCAGGGCGTCGTTTTCATTGAGCCATTTCCCGTCGAACTGGCGGTTGTTCTTCAACCGCGCGCCGCTGATTTTCAGCAGTTCACCGTCGATCTCCGGCTGAGGAATACTGTGTTCCGTCTCCTCCGTCTGGATCATCCAGCCGAGGATCTCGGTATCGTTGAACGTGTCATGAAGCGTATAGCAACCGTCCTCCACGCTCAGACGCAGCTCGCGCGTCCACTGCTGCCCCATCGGCAGCGGGGAGTGAATAACGTTCTGCTCGGCAATGCGTACTCTGTCATCCAGCAGTTGGGTAATGACGGCGACGTGGCCGGTCTCATGAAACTCACCGCCCTTTTGCCAGATGAGCAGCGCACCGGCCTGCGGCGCACGTTTTGAGCCATTGGCAAAGGCCTGTAGCGGCAGAATATTGTCGTTTACCACCTGGCGCAAAAAACGCAGGGAGAAGATCTCCCACGCCATCCCGACGTCGGTAAAGACAAACCCGTGATTGAGAAACAGGAAACGGCGCGCAAACTCAACGCACTGCCATTTATGGCCCATGTACTCGTTGCCGATATAGCTGCGGAATTCCGCATCTTCCGGGTAGTGACGCGGATCGAGACTGCCGTAATTTGAAGAGTAAATCGCCACGCCACCCGGCGCATAACCTAATAACGTCCCGAAGGGGGCGTCACTGCTTAACGTTCCTTTACGCATGTGTCCAACCTAAAACAGGCAGGCGGCAATTTTTTTGTGGGGTTGTCGTCGTCTGCACGTTGTAATTAACTGACAGAGGTGGCGTTATCATACACCCGCCCTGCCCATTACGCTCGCATCGTTAAACGGTTCCTGCATCTCCTGCTACACTGCCTCAACACAACACCAAAGAGGCAGGCCAACATGTCAGATAACACCTATCAGCCACCGAAAGTGTGGGAATGGAAACAGAATAACGGCGGCGCGTTCGCCAATATCAACCGTCCCGTCTCGGGCGCGACGCACGAGAAAGAGCTACCTGTGGGCGCGCACCCGCTCCAGCTGTACTCACTCGGTACGCCGAATGGACAGAAAGTTACCATCATGCTGGAAGAGCTGCTGGCGCTGGGCGTGACGGGCGCGGAATACGACGCATGGTTGATCCGCATTGGCGAGGGCGATCAGTTCTCCAGCGGTTTTGTCGACGTGAACCCGAACTCGAAGATCCCGGCCCTGCGTGACCACTCCACCACCCCGCCGACGCGCGTCTTTGAATCCGGCAATATCCTGCTCTATCTGGCCGAGAAATTTGGTCACTTCCTGCCAAAAGATCCGGCAGGACGAACGGAAACCCTGAACTGGCTGTTCTGGTTACAGGGCGCGGCCCCGTTCCTCGGCGGCGGTTTTGGCCACTTCTATAACTACGCGCCAGTGAAGATTGAGTACGCTATCGATCGCTTCACCATGGAAGCTAAACGCCTGTTCGACGTGCTGGACAAACAGCTGGCGCGCGGTCGTTACGTAGCGGGTGAGGAATATACCATTGCGGATATGGCAGTCTGGCCATGGTTTGGCTGCGTGGCGCTGGGCAGCGTCTATAACGCCGCCGAGTTCCTGGATGCCGGGAAGTACACCAACGTGCAGCGCTGGGCAAAAGATGTGGCGAATCGTCCGGCCGTGAAACGCGGGCGCATTGTTAACCGTACCAACGGCGAGCTGAACGAGCAGTTGCATGAGCGTCATTCAGCAAGCGACTTCGATACCCAGACGGAAGATAAACGTCAGGGTTGATCCATGACCGGGCGGTTCGCCGCCCTTCTTCCGCGATGAGAAAAATGCGTCAGCACGCGTGCGCAAGGAGCCTCGTATGTCAGACCAGACGCTAAAAGCGACCCGACAGCAGAGCCTTATCACCCTGCTGAGTCAAAGCGACTGGCTGACTACCGAGGTGCTGGCTGAAAAGCTCTCCGTCAGCAAAGAGACGATCCGCCGGGATCTGAAGTCGTTGCAGCAGCAGGGGAAGCTTCTGCGCCAGCACGGGCGCGCGCGTCTGATTCACCCGGACAGCCGCGACAGCGGTGAACCCTTTGGCGCACGCCTGAAAAGCCATTATGCCGACAAAGCCGATATTGCCCGCCACGCGCTGGGCTGGATCAGCGAAGGGATGACCATCGCCCTCGACGCCAGCTCAACCTGCTTTCATCTGGCGCGCCAGTTGCCGGACATCGACCTCACCGTATTTACCAACAGCCTGCCTGTCTGCCACGAGATGGCAAAGCGCGAGCGGATCACGCTTATCTGCTCCGGCGGAACGCTTGAGCGTAAGTATCGCTGCTATGTTAATCCGGCGCTGGTGACGCAGCTAAAAGGGCTGGAGATCGATCTGTTTATCTTCTCGTGTGAAGGGGTCGATGAGCATGGCGTTCTCTGGGATCCGTCCGAGCACAACGCGGGCTTTAAGGCGCTGCTGTTAAACCGCGCCAGCCAGTCGCTGCTACTGATCGACAAAAGTAAATTTATGCGGGCAAGCGAAGTGAAAATTGGTCAGCTGTCGCAGGTGACACAGATTATTCAGAGCGATAAACGTCAGGCCGCCAGAGACGGCCTGACACGATGAGGTTACGCGGTGAGACGGAATTTCTGCACTGAGCGCTGGAGTTCTTCGGTCTGCCGTTCCAGTGCGGCGGCGGCGGCGGAAACCTGCTCCACCAGCGAGGCGTTCTGCTGGGTCACGCCGTCCATCTGCGTGATGGCAACGCCCACCTGAGAAATTCCTTTGCTCTGCTCCTCTGACGCGGTGGCGATCTGCTTCATAATGACGGTCACTTCCGTCACGTCGCGCAGGATTGCTTCCATCGTGGTGCCGGTATCGTTCACCAGCTGCGCCCCCTGCTCCACGCGGGCAACGGAATCCGCAATCAGCCCTTCGATCTCTTTGGCCGCATTCGCGCTGCGGCTGGCCAGATTACGTACCTCACCCGCCACGACCGCAAAGCCTCGCCCCTGCTCCCCGGCCCGGGCGGCTTCCACCGCGGCGTTCAGCGCCAGAATATTAGTCTGGAAAGCGATGCTGTTGATAACGGTGGTGATTTCAGCGATTTTTTTCGAGCTGTCCGAAATGCCGCTCATGGTCGTAACCACATCTTCCACCAGCGACCCGCCGCGGCTGGCCGTGCTGGAGGCGACATCCGCAAGCTGGCTGGCCTGGCGCGCGCTTTCGGCATTCAGCTTCACCGTTGCGGTAAGCTGCTCCATGCTGGCCGCGGTCTCTTCCAGCGCGGCGGCCTGCTCTTCGGTACGCGAAGAAAGATCGTTATTCCCGCTGGAGATCTCCGTTGCCCCGCGCCAGATATTCTCGCTGCCGGAACGAATCGTGCTGACCGCCTCCCGCAGGCTGTCCTGCATTGCACTCAGCAGCGGTACCAGTTGCCCCACGCAGTTGCGGCCCAAAGATTCAATCGGCTGGCTGAGGTCGCCCTGCGCAATCTGGCGGAACTGCTGACGGATACGATCCAGCGGTTTTACCAGTATCGCCACCAGGTAGCGGTCGGTGAACAGCAGGATCAGCAGACCCACGATCGTGGCGGTGATAATTACCGTCCGGGTCATGCTGGTGAGGCCGTCGACCACCACGCGCGTGCTGTCGAGCGCCTTCGCCGCGGTATTGTTAAAGTTCTCAGCCGCTGACCCGAATGCACGGCTTAGCGGCGGCGTGACGTTGTTGGAATGCTGACGATAGCCTTCGAGCGTCGCCTGCTTCGCCTGCGCCATCTGCGGTGTAACGCCCTGATCGAGCAGCGCCTGCCAGGTGGAAATCACCTGCGCAGACACCTTTTCATCCATCGGGCCCGGGGAGATAGCTTTCATCTCTGCCAGCTTTTTACTCATGTTATCCAGCGCCTGCTGAGCAGGAGCCAGGTCCGGCGTGCCGCCCGCCGCTTTAACTTCCATTGCCCGGCTCAGGCGGGTGACGAAACGGAAATACTGATCGTTGCCCTGGCTCAGCACCGTCATTTGCCGGACCAGCTGGCGGTCAACGTCATTACCATCAGAAACACGAGACAGAGACCAGGTGCTGTAAAGCCCCACGCCTGCCCACATGACACAAAAGATCCCCAGTATCGTCAGCATGACGAAACGGATGGTGAAATTACGAAGCATCTTCATTGAGTATTCCTTGCCGTGAGGGTGAATTCGCCCAGAGGCGAGTACTCCCCTCGTTATCGGCAGATACTGTAGAAAATATACTTTTTTCGTTATCGAGTCGGCATAGAATGAAAACGTTGTTTCGAAAATTCACCGACAAGAAAGGAGACATCATGTCCTGGCACCCTTACACCGGCCGATACGAAAACATGCAGTACCGATACTGCGGCAAAAGCGGCCTGCGCTTACCGGCACTGTCGCTGGGCCTGTGGCACAGCTTCGGTCACGTTCAGCCGCTCGATTCCCAGCGCGCGCTGCTGCGTAAGGCCTTCGATCTCGGCATTACCCACTTTGATCTTGCCAACAACTACGGCCCCCCTCCGGGCAGCGCTGAAGAGAATTTTGGCCGTCTGCTGCGGGAGGATTTTGCCGGGTATCGTGACGAGCTGATCATCTCCACCAAAGCGGGCTACGACATGTGGCCAGGACCGTATGGTTCGGGCGGTTCACGTAAGTACCTGCTCGCTAGCCTCGACCAGAGCCTGAACCGCATGGGTGTGGAGTATGTGGATATTTTCTATTCTCACCGCGTAGACGAAAACACGCCGATGGAAGAGACCGCCGCCGCGCTGGCACACGCGGTGCAGAGCGGAAAAGCGCTGTATGTCGGCATTTCGTCTTACTCCACGGAACGCACGGCGGCGATGACCAAATTGCTGCGCGAGTGGAAGATCCCGCTTTTGATCCACCAGCCGTCTTACAACCTGCTTAACCGCTGGGTCGACAAGACCGGCCTGCTGGACGCGCTGGAGAAAAACGGAACGGGCTGTATCGCCTTTACCCCGCTGGCACAGGGCCTGCTCACCGGAAAATACCTGAACGGCATTCCGGACGGTTCACGTATGCAGCGCGAAGGGAAAAAAGTGCGCGGCCTGACGGAGAAAATGCTGACGGAAGCCAACCTGAGCAGCCTTCGTCTGCTGAACGAGATGGCGCACGCGCGCGGGCAGACGATGGCGCAGATGGCGCTAAGCTGGTTGTTGAAAGATGAGCGTGTAACGTCGGTACTGATTGGCGCGAGCCGCCCGGAGCAGCTGGAAGAGAACGTTCAGGCGCTGAATAACCTGCGCTTTAGCGAAGATGAACTGATGCGGATTGACCAGCACGTTGCGGATGGTGAGCTGAATTTGTGGCAGGCGTCGTCGGATAAATAGTGCGGCCTGCTGCCCTTACCACGCCCCCTCTCCCACAGGGAGAGGGGGCGTGGTGAATTTATTTCTTACTGATCTTATCCAGATACCCCATCACAAACGCCGACAGCACAAACGTCAGGTGGATAATCACATACCACATCAGCTTATTATCCGGGACGTTTTTCGCGTCCATAAAGACGCGTAACAGGTGAATCGACGAAATTGCAACAATCGACGCCGCGACTTTATTCTTCAGCGATGAGGCGTCCATTTTCCCCAGCCAGCCGAGCTTTTCTTTGTGCTCGGCGATATCAAGCTGAGAGACGAAATTCTCATAACCGGAGAACATCACCATCACCAGTAATCCTCCCACCAACGTCATATCTACCAGCGACAGTAGAACCAGAATCAAATCGGCTTCTGCCACGGAGAAAATGTTTGGCAGGACGTGGAATATCTCCTGAAAGAACTTAATCGTCAGGGCGACCAGCGCCAGGGAGAGACCAAAATAGACGGGTGCGAGCAGCCAGCGAGAGGCATACATTGCGTTTTCAAAGAAGCGTTCCATAAAATCCTGTCTGCAAACGAAACCAGCGCTGAGTATATCTCAACTATACCTCGTTGGGATCTACATCCGGACGCGCATACTCCGGCCAGACCAGCGCGACCAGTTCCGGGTAGGCTTCCAGGCTAAACTCGCGAAAACACTGGCGCAGATTTAATACATCTAAATCGGAGTACGACACCTTCTCGCCATTCAGACAGCGCTTTTTGATATTGTCGTAATATTTATAAACCGCCGAATTAAGGTCGCTACAGCGGCGCTGCGCGTCGAACAGGCCGGGCGTATCATTAATTTCGGCCATTTTCATTCGCTTAATTGTCGCATGGAGGAAATCGATATATTCGTGATTTACTCGCCAGTACCAGACCGGTGTCACGGCGTTCATCAATACGGAGAAATGATCTTCCCCCTCCTCTTTCGACATCAATTCAGGCTGCGGCGGTTCACTGGCGTCTTTTGACACTTTCGTTTTATTGAACTCTTGCATCAATAAAAGCACGCCAGCGGTCAGTAATAGTAACGTTATGACCGTGAAGAAAATGCTGTTCATGGGTAGGCTCCATTTTTTTTGATTTTAAAATTGCCTCATGATATTGTCAACGAATCTCACCCTTTTGAAATTAAAGGAAATTAAAATGCTGCCCGACAATCTTGTCCCGGCAAAGTACCACATTACACCTGTGGAACAGCCTTCGACGGAAGCAGATAAAGAGGCGAATTTCACTCAAGGAAAAAGAAAACTCTCCGACTATGAAGCCGACATATTAATTGGTGTTTCACGCACTGGCAAATCCCGTAATATGGTGCTGGAAGAGCACGATCGCCATTTAAAAGAGCGTTTATTTCGCGCGATCAAGATTGAAGCCTTAGTTCATCTGCTGAATGATTTACAGGCCGAAGGGGAAATAGACGCCCAGACGCTAAGTCAAATAATGGTCGAGAAAACGCAGCAAATAAATGAAGCCGGCAATGAAATTTGGCTTAATTTAATTACGCGTGAAAAAAACAATCCCATTTTTTATAACCTGGGGGAAGATTAACGTGAATGATGATAGCGGTAATAACGTTTATTTGACTTTAGATGATAAAAAAAGCGATGAATTTATCTTAAAGCAGAATCTCGACGCCCTGAAAAAGATAAAAAATGACGAGATGACGCGAATTACGCAGGATTTGGTTTCGATTCCGGCCACGCTGGTACGCCTGAAATGGCAGAACCGTCGGGAGATTTACGCCTTGCAGGCCAAGGAGGAGATATACGGCGCGGTGATGAACGCCATTATTGAACAGCGTCCTGAGCTTAAAGAGAAGATCCTCGGGCGACTGGAGGCGAACTATCAGTACCTGCTGGCACGCGAGACAGCCACCCTGCGCCTGACCCGTAAACTCTCGGAAGGCAATTACCGTACATCAAACGTGACCTGTGTGGCGCTTGATGAAGAGGCGCCGACGGCGCCTTCAGAGTGAGACAACAATGATTGTTGCGGAATGCAGGCCGGGTAATGCGACGCCGCCACCCGGCAGGCAAGGCTGCAAGAGCCTTCGTTTTACTTCGCGGCCGCTTTCTCTTCGCCGACCAGACCAATCTTCAGGTATCCCGCCTGATGCAGCGTGTCCATTACCTTCATCATGGTTTCATAATCAACGGTTTTATCCGCGCGGAAGAAGACGGTGGTGTCTTTCTTGCCGCCGGTGAGCTGGTCCAGCGCCGGAATAACCGAGGCATCCGTTACCGGATCGTTGCCCAGGAACATGGACTTATCGGCCTTCACGGACAGGTAGATAGGCTTTTCCGGACGCGGCTGCGGCTGGCTGGAGGACGCAGGCAGATTCACCTTCACATCCACCGTCGCCAGCGGTGCGGCAACCATAAAGATAATCAGCAGAACCAGCATGACGTCGATAAACGGCGTCACGTTGATCTCATGCATTTCACCGTTATCGTCCAGATTTTCATTAAGACGCATTGCCATACAATCAACCTACGCGCAGTTTGGACGCCGCATGAACCGGTTTAACGGCGCTGGCGTTCAGGTCCAGATCGCGGCTTTGCAGCAGCAGAACCTGCGCGGCAACGTCACCCAGTGTGGCTTTGTAACTGCCAATCATGCGCGCGAAGATGTTATAGATAACAACCGCCGGGATAGCGGCAACCAGACCGATAGCCGTTGCCAGCAGCGCTTCTGCGATACCCGGCGCGACGACCGCAAGGTTAGTGGTGTGCGTCTGGGCGATACCGATAAAGCTGTTCATGATGCCCCAGACGGTACCGAACAGGCCGACGAACGGGGAGATAGCGCCGATAGTCGCCAGGTAGCCGTTACCGCGGCCCATATGACGACCCACGGCCGCAACGCGACGCTCCAGACGGAAGCCGGTACGCTCTTTAATGCCTTCGTTATCTTCACTGCCTGCGGAGAGTTCCAGCTCGTTCTGCGCTTCGTTCACTAACAGGGTAGTCAGGCTTTTCGCATGGAAGGATGAGGTGATATCAGAAGCCTGATCCAGAGAGCGGGCTTCCGCCAGCTGCTTCTGCTCACGCTTGAGGCGGCGTTTTTGTGAAAGAAGTTCGGCGCTCTTGCTGAAGAAGATAGCCCAGGTGATCACGGACGCCAGAATCAGGCCGATCATCACAATCTTAACTACGATGTCAGCATGTTGATACATGCCCCAAACGGAGAGATCCGTCTGCATCAAATTATTACCCACTCTGTATCTCCAGGACGCAAATCACAAAATCTGAACGTAATAATATCAAAACGTCGTCGAATTGATAGTAGTTCTCATTAGTATTTACATAGTGCCGTAATTTTCGCTCACTTTCCTTGCGCTTACGCAGTAAAAATTTCTTATGCGAATTTTTGATAATATTTTCTGCTTATTCGATAAGCATCCGGATGCACATTCTGACAATCGTGGTAGTCTGGACGTCCAGACGTATAAAAATAGGGTTAGCGAACATGACTAAAAAGCAGCTTGAGACCACGCTGGTGCAGGCAGGACGCAGTAAAAAATACACTCAGGGCTCGGTCAACAGCGTGATCCAGCGCGCCTCCTCGCTGGTGTTTGATACCGTTGAAGATAAAAAAATCGCTACGCGTAATCGCGCGAAGGGCGGGCTGTTTTACGGTCGTCGTGGCACGTTAACCCATTTCTCGTTGCAGGAAGCCATGTGCGAACTGGAGGGCGGCGCGGGCTGCGCGCTGTTCCCGTGCGGCGCGGCGGCGGTCGCCAATACCATTCTGGCGTTTGTGGAACAGGGTGACCACGTCCTGATGACCAATACCGCTTACGAGCCAAGCCAGGACTTCTGCACCAAAATACTCAGCAAGCTCGGCGTCACCACCAGCTGGTTCGATCCGCTGATTGGGGCCGGTATTGCCGGGCTTATTCAGCCCAACACGCGCGTTGTGTTCCTGGAATCTCCCGGCTCCATCACCATGGAAGTGCATGACGTCCCGGCCATCGTGAAGGCGGTGCGCAGCATAGCGCCGGAAGCGATCATCATGATCGACAACACCTGGGCGGCAGGTGTGCTGTTTAAAGCCCTGGAATTTGACATCGATATCTCCATTCAGGCGGCGACCAAATACCTGATTGGCCATTCCGACGGCATGATCGGTACGGCGGTATCTAACGCCCGCTGCTGGGATCAATTGCGTGAAAACGCCTACCTGATGGGCCAGATGGTGGATGCCGATACCGCCTACATGACCAGCCGGGGCATCCGTACGCTCGGCGTGCGTCTGCGTCAGCATCACGAAAGCAGCCTGCAAATTGCACAGTGGCTGGCGCTGCATCCGCAGGTGGAGCGCGTTAACCATCCGGCGCTGCCGGGCAGCAAAGGGCATGAATACTGGCAACGTGACTTTACGGGCAGCAGCGGGTTGTTCTCATTTGTACTTAAAAAGCGCCTGAATGACGCCGAACTGGCAAGCTATCTGGATAACTTTACACTCTTCAGCATGGCCTATTCATGGGGTGGGTTTGAATCGCTGATCCTGCCCAACCAGCCGGAGCAGATTGCGGCCCTGCGCCCGGGCGGCGAGGTGGACTTCGAAGGGACCTTAATCCGCCTGCATATCGGGCTGGAAAATGTGGACGATTTAATTGCGGATTTATCGGCAGGATTTGAGCGCATCGTGTAAAGTGCTGACTGAAATGTACTCCCCGGACGCAATTCTGAACACCGCAAGCAGAAAAGTCTGTATGAGATGCGCCTGCGATCAACCCCGACAGGCAAAATTGGGAGTACAATAGCGTTATATCTGCTGTTCCACAGGAAAGTCCATGGCTGTTATTCAAAATATCATCACGGCGCTCTGGCAACACGATTTTGCCGCGCTGGCGGACCCGCATGTCGTCGGGATTGTCTATTTCGTGATGTTCGCGACGCTGTTTCTGGAAAATGGATTACTGCCAGCCTCATTTTTACCCGGCGACAGCCTGCTCCTGCTCGCAGGGGCGTTAATCGGCAAGGGCGTGATGGACTTCGCACCGACAATGGTGATCCTCACCTCTGCGGCCAGTCTCGGCTGTTGGCTGAGCTACCTGCAAGGGCGCTGGCTTGGAAACACCCGCGTGGTGAAAGGCTGGCTGGCACAGCTGCCGCATAAATATCACCAGCGCGCCACCTGCATGTTTGACCGCCACGGCCTGCTGGCGTTACTTGCCGGGCGTTTTCTGGCGTTTGTTCGCACCCTATTACCTACCATGGCGGGTATTTCAGGCCTCCCTAACCGCCGCTTCCAGTTCTTCAACTGGCTGAGCGCTCTGCTCTGGGTGGGCGTGGTCACCACGCTCGGCTACGCGCTGAATATGATCCCCTTTGTTAAGCACCATGAAGACCAGGTGATGACCTTCCTGATGATCCTGCCGATTTTCCTGCTGGTTGCAGGGCTGGTGGGTACCATTGCGGTGGTGATTAAGAAAAAGTATTGCAGCGCCTGATACCCCATCCTGATTCTCTTCCCGCGGGGAGAGAATCAAAAGCCTAAGCGCCCTGCATCGTTCTGATGCGCGACGCATCTTCCCCCGGCGTGACGCCGAAGTAGCGCTTAAACTCCCGACTGAATTGCGAGGCGCTTTCATACCCAACCCGCATCGCCGCGGCGCTGGCCTTCATGCCGTCGTGGATCATCAGCATCCGCGCCTTATGCAGACGGTAGGTTTTGAGGTACTGCAACGGCGACGTGCTGGTAACGGATTTAAAGTTGTGGTGAAACGCCGAGACGCTCATGTTGGCTTCCGCCGCCAGCTGGTCAACGCTGAGGTTTTCCGTGTACTGGCTCTCAATGCGCTTGAGCACGCGGCTAATCAGGCTGAAGTGCGTTTGCCGGCTTACCAGCGCCAGCAGCGCCCCGCCGCCCGGTCCCAGCAGCACATGGTAAAGAATTTCTCGGATAATCTGCTTTCCGAGAATACGCGCATCCAGAGGCCTTTCCATCACGTCTAACAGGCGTTCAATCGCGCAGAGAATTTCCTCCGACAGGGTCGCGGAGTTGATACCGCTTGCCGCCATCGACGGCCGGAAAAGTTCGTCCTCCCCAATATCCATCAGCAGCTCCTGCAACTGGAGGATGTCGACGTTGACGCGGATCCCGGCCAGCGGCACCTCCTCTGTCGCGAAAGTTTCACATTCGAAGGGTAAAGGTACTGTCAGAAGCAGATATTCATTGGTGTCGTAACGGAACACGCGCTCATTGATATAGCCAATCTTATGGCCAGAAAAGAGAAACACGATGCCGGGCTGATACATCACCGGGGTGCGCGTCCCGGGCTGGGTACCGTACAGCAATCGAATATCCGGCAACAGCTCAGCCGAATCATTTCCGTTATCAATCAGTCTTTTAATCTGCGACGTTAGCTGGCGGCAGATGGCATCACGGTTCATTTTCAGTTACTCCGGGTACGGTTTCCGACGCTGACAGTGTGCGCATTTTCTTACCGTTTCTCCAGCGCGCTGTAGAAATGGGCAAGACATCGGCAGGAATGTGCATTGAGAGGATAGCGCCTGCCCGCCACAATGAGCAGCATCAGGTTGCCTTCTGCGCCACCACGATTTTTTACCCACTACAGGGAACAAGCCATGAACAACTTTAATCTTCATACCCCAACCCGCATTCTGTTTGGTAAAAACGCTATCGCTGACCTGCGCGCGCAAATCCCGACGGACGCCCGCGTCCTGATTACCTACGGCGGCGGCAGCGTGAAAAAAACCGGCGTACTGGATCAGGTGTACAGCGCTCTGGAAGGTCTGGACGTGCGCGAGTTCGGCGGTATCGAGCCTAACCCGTCTTATGAAACGCTGATGAACGCGGTAAAAATCGCCCGCGAGGAGCAGATCACCTTCCTGCTGGCGGTGGGCGGCGGTTCCGTGCTGGACGGCACCAAATTCATCGCGGCGGCGGCCCATTACGCTGACGGCATCGACCCGTGGCATATTCTGGAAACGGGCGGCAGCGACATCAGCAGTGCGATCCCGATGGGCTCCGTGCTGACGCTGCCGGCCACCGGATCAGAGTCCAACAAAGGCGCGGTCATCTCCCGTAAAACCACCGGTGACAAGCAGGCCTTTATGAACGAACACGTTCAGCCCGTGTTCGCGATCCTCGATCCGGTTTACACCTATACCCTGCCTGCGCGTCAGGTGGCGAACGGCGTGGTCGACGCCTTTGTTCACACCGTTGAGCAGTACGTTACTTACCCGGTAAACGCCAAAATTCAGGATCGTTTCGCGGAAGGCATTCTGCTGACGCTGATTGAAGAAGGTCCGAAAGCGCTGAAAGAGCCTGAAAACTACGACGTGCGTGCCAACGTGATGTGGGCAGCCACCCAGGCGCTGAACGGCCTGATCGGCGCAGGCGTGCCGCAGGACTGGGCTACCCACATGCTCGGCCACGAGCTGACGGCGATGCACGGCCTGGATCACGCCCAGACGCTGGCGGTGGTTCTGCCTGCGCTGTGGAACGAAAAACGTGACGCTAAACGCGCCAAACTGCTCCAGTACGCCGAACGCGTGTGGAACATCACCGACGGTTCCGACGATGCGCGTATCGATGCTGCGATTGAAGCCACCCGTCACTTCTTTGAAAGCCTGGGCGTGCCAACGCGTCTCTCTGGCTACGGCCTGGACGGCAGCTCCATCCCTGCCCTGCTGGCGAAACTGGAAGCACACGGTATGACGCAGATCGGCGAGCATGGCGACATCACCCTTGACGTCAGCCGTCGTATTTACGAAGCGGCACGCTAAGCGTTTTTAGGATCCTGACTTTCGTTTTTTGACATTTCGTCCAGACTTAATGCACATCACATCGTCGGAGGTTCCCTCCGGCGATGAGCACCTGAAGGAGGAAAAATGGCAAACCAAACCGTAATCAAGCTACAGGACGGCAACGTGATGCCCCAGCTGGGGCTAGGTGTATGGAAAGCCGGTAACGACGAGGTCGTCTCCGCCATTCATAAAGCCCTGGAAGTCGGCTATCGGTCCATCGATACCGCCGCCGCCTATAAAAACGAGGACGGCGTGGGAAAAGCGCTTGCCAGCGCCGGCGTTCCCCGGGATGAGCTTTTCATCACCACCAAGCTGTGGAACGACGATCAAAAGCGTCCCCGCGAAGCGTTGCAGGAGAGTCTGGAGAAACTCCAGCTCGATTTCGTCGATCTTTATCTCATGCACTGGCCGGTACCGGCTATCGACCATTACGTTGATGCCTGGAAAGGGATGATTGAACTGCAAAAAGAGGGGCTGATAAAAAGCATCGGCGTCTGTAATTTCCAGGTTCATCATCTGCAACGCCTGATTGATGAAACGGGCGTCGCGCCGGTGATTAACCAGATTGAGCTGCACCCGCTGATGCAGCAGCGCCAGCTTCATTCATGGAACGCCACGCACAAGATCCAGACTGAATCCTGGAGCCCGCTGGCCCAGGGCGGCGAAGGGGTGTTTGACCAGAAAATCATCCGTGAACTGGCGGATAAGTACGGTAAAACCCCGGCGCAGATCGTCATTCGCTGGCATCTGGATAGCGGTCTGGTGGTGATCCCGAAATCGGTCACGCCATCGCGTATCGCCGAGAACTTCGACGTCTGGGATTTCCGCCTGGATAAAGACGAGCTGGGTGAAATTGCGAAGCTGGATCAGGGCAAGCGGCTTGGGCCGGACCCGGATCAGTTTGGCGGGTAATCCCCTCACCCTGCCCTCTCCCAGGAGGGGAGAGGGTTAGACCTGTAGACCCGGTAAGCGCAGCGCCACCGGGTATTGTTACAGGTTTAACCGGTCTTACGTTTTACGTTCTTCTTCGTTCCCGCAACACCATTCGAACGCTGATGCGCAATCGGGGTATGTTTGGTCAGCGCCGGGCGCGTGTTGCGGTTCTGGCGGCGCGCTTCGCGCATCTCTTCCAGCGTTGGCGCAGGCACCAGGCAATCACGACGCGAGCCGATCAGGTGCTTTTTCCCCATCTCTTCCAGCGCCTGACGGATCAGCGGCCAGTTTTTCGGATCGTGATAGCGCAGCAGCGCTTTATGCAGACGGCGCTGTTTATCCCCTTTCGGCACCACCACGTCTTCGCTCTTATAACCAATCTTACTCAGCGGGTTTTTGCCGGTGTAATACATGGTCGTCGAGTTGGCGAGCGGCGACGGGTAGAAGTTCTGCACCTGATCCAGACGGAATCGACGCTGCTTCAGCCACAGCGCCAGGTTCACCATGTCTTCATCACGGGTGCCGGGGTGTGCGGAGATGAAGTATGGGATCAGATACTGCTCTTTCCCCGCCTGTTTTGAATAGGTATCAAACAGCTGTTTAAAGCGGTCATAGCTGCCCATGCCCGGCTTCATCATTTTGGACAGCGGACCTTCTTCGGTGTGCTCCGGGGCGATCTTCAGATAACCGCCAACGTGGTGCGTCGCCAGCTCTTTGATGTAGCGCGGATCTTCTACCGCAATGTCGTAACGCACGCCGGAGGCGATCAGGATCTTCTTGATGCCTTTCAGGTCACGGGCGCGACGGTAAAGGTTGATCGTCGGCTCGTGGTTGGTGTCCATATGCTCGCAAATGCTCGGATAAACGCAGGAGAGACGACGGCAGGTCTGCTCGGCGCGCGGCGATTTACAGCGCAGCATGTACATGTTGGCCGTTGGACCACCCAGATCGGAGATCACACCGGTAAAGCCCGGCACCGTGTCGCGAATGGCTTCGATCTCGTTAACAATCGACTCTTCGGAACGGCTCTGAATAATACGGCCTTCGTGTTCGGTGATCGAACAGAAGGAGCACCCGCCGAAGCAGCCGCGCATGATGTTGATCGAGAAACGAATCATCTCGTACGCCGGAATGCGGCTGCTGCCATATGACGGATGCGGTACACGCTTGTACGGCAGAGCAAACACGCTGTCCATCTCTTCGGTAGAGAGCGGGATCGCCGGCGGGTTAACCCAGATATAGCGCTCGCCGTGCTTTTGCATCAGCGCTCGCGCGCAGCCGGGGTTGGTTTCATGGTGTAAGATGCGCGACGCGTGGGCGTAGAGTACTTTATCGCTTTTTACTTTTTCGTAGGACGGCAGCAGCACATAGGTTTTTTCCCACGGCTTCGGACGCGGCGGCTGCACCACCACGGCTTTTGCTTCCGCTTTCTTCGGCTCAACCGGTTTGTTATCCGCGCACGGCAGATCGTCACCGTACGGATGCGGGATAGGATCGATTTTGCCCGGCATATCGATAATGCGGGAATCCACCCCGCTCCAGCCCGGCAGCGCCTCTTTCACCATGATCGCGGTGTTGCGCACGTCGCGGATCTCGCTGACCGCTTCGCCCTGCGCCAGACGGTGTGCCACCTCTACCAGCGGACGCTCACCGTTACCGAAGATCAGCATGTCGGCTTTCGAATCCACCAGCACCGAACGGCGCACGGTGTCGGACCAGTAGTCATAGTGTGCGGTACGGCGCAGGCTCGCTTCGATGCCGCCCAGGATCACCGGCACGTCTTTCCATGCTTCTTTGCATCGCTGGGTGTAGACGAGGGTTGCGCGGTCGGGACGTTTACCCGCCACGTTGTCAGCCGTATAAGCGTCGTCATGGCGCAGCTTACGGTCGGCGGTATAGCGGTTGATCATCGAGTCCATGTTGCCCGCGGTCACGCCGAAGAACAGGTTAGGCTTGCCCAGACGCATAAAGTCGTCTTTGCTGTTCCAGTCAGGCTGGGAGATGATCCCCACGCGGAAGCCCTGGGCTTCAAGCATACGGCCGCAGATCGCCATGCCAAAGCTCGGGTGATCGACATACGCATCGCCCGTCACCAGAATAATATCGCAGCTGTCCCAGCCCAGCTGGTCCATCTCTTCACGGGACATCGGCAGGAAAGGCGCCGGTCCAAAGCAGGCTGCCCAGTACTGGGGCCAGGAGAAGAGGTCGCGATCCGGCTGGATCAGGGAAATAGCGCTCATAATGCTTCCGAAGAAAAAATAGACAAAAGGAGCGGGATTATACGCTGGTTTACCGGGGGAAATGAAGGGGTATTGTGCGGGCTGTTGCCCTCACCCCAACCCTCTCCCACAGGGAGAGGGAGAAAGTGTTTTACGGTGCCGGATTCACCAGCATCTGCCCTACCGATCCCCTGTCCATCATCTCCAGGGTCTGGCTGTGGAACAGGAACGGGAAGTGCGGCCAGGAAGGCTGGCCGTAGTAGACGAGCAGTTCGACCTGGCCATCCACCCAGACGGTATCTTTCCAGCCCCTGTCTTCCGGGAACGGCATCGCCCCGTTGACGTTGCGGATCAGGAATGACACCCCTTCAATATGGAACGACTGCGGCATCTCCGAGCGGACGGTCCAGCGCTCCCAGGTTCCCTGCTGGGCGGTGATATCAATACGGTTTACGTCCCACAGCGCGCCGTTGATGCCCGGATCGTCGCCAAGGCTGATATCGCGACTGCGTACTGCCGGGCCGGTCACAATTTCCTGCGGCAGCAGGCGCATCGGCAGGCTGTCGGTCACCAGCGGCAACAGGCCGGTCGGGCGCAGCGTCAGCACCAGCGTGGAGACCAGCACGCTCGACGGTTCAAAGAAGCCGCGAATACGGTCAACAATGCTTGCCGCTTCGCCGCAGGTCACGGACACTTCATCCCCGTTGGTCATATCCACGAGGATTTCACGACGTTCGCCTGGCGCCAGCGCCAGCTGCTTCACCGACACCGGCGCAGGTAATAACCCCTGATCGCCTGAAATCACGTGCAGCGCGCGGCCGTCGCTCATCTGCAACTGGTAGCGGCGCGAGTTAGAGGCATTCAGCAGACGCAGGCGCACCCAGCCACGAGACACTTCGACATACGGGCTTTGCGCGCCGTTAACCAGCAGCGTATCGCCCACAAAGCCACCGCTGCCCGGCTCGCTGTACTCCGGGGTACCAAAGTTATCCAGTCGCTTATCCTGAATAATGATCGGGAAATCATCGACGCCGTAGTGATTCGGGATCGGCAG
Source organism: Enterobacter cloacae complex sp. IR5402 (assembly GCF_049238125.1). Taxonomy (NCBI): domain Bacteria; kingdom Pseudomonadati; phylum Pseudomonadota; class Gammaproteobacteria; order Enterobacterales; family Enterobacteriaceae; genus Enterobacter; species Enterobacter cloacae complex sp. IR5402. Next base: position 255,151 of record NZ_JBMKHO010000006.1, on the reverse strand, counting down.
CGTTTTACTGACCTCATCTTCAATCAGCCACATTCCGGCCAGGCCGTTGTAGACCTGCTGGGCGGTGCGGTTCGGGGTATTGGCGTGATACCACAATGTCGCCGCGCTCTGACGAATCGGGAGGACGGGCGCCCAGTCGGCATTCGGCGACATCATGCGTGCCGCGCCGCCAATCAGCGGCCCCGGCACCTGCAAACCACTGACGGTCATCGCGACATTTTCCGTCGTACGGTTACTGTAGATGAGCTTAACGTCATCGCCATTCCACACGCGAATGGTCGGCCCGAGGTAGCGTCCGTTAATGCCCCATACCTGCGCGCGCGTTCCCTGGGTAAAGGACCAGTGGCTACGCTGAAGCGTGAGGAATAGCGGCTGCCCGCGACGGGATTCAATCAACGGCGGAATAGGCAGCGGCTGTTGCTGCCCGGCGGCGCTGGCTGTCCGCGGTATCGCACCCGCACAAAGGGCGATACCCGAAGCCTGAATAAACTGACGCCGACTGAGTGACATATAAGCTCCATCTGAAACGACTAACAACGCGGGAATTCGTTTTCCCTTACACGACACCGGGTTAAATCTTACCGGCGGCTTCTCGCTCTGCAACTTCTTTATCGAGCTGCGCAATATGCTGAGCCATCAGCTCGCGGCAGTGCGTGGCCAGCTCGCGCACCTGGTCTTTACCGTATTTAGAGGTATCTACCGGCGGCAGCATTTCGACAATGACCAGTCCGTTATTCAGACGGTTAAGATTAATCTTATTCGATGTATTGGAAACACACACGGGAATAATTGGAACGCCAGCCGCAATTGCAGCATGAAACGCGCCGGTCTTGAACGGCAGCAGGCCGCGACCACGGCTGCGCGTCCCTTCCGGGAACATCCAGATGGAAATCCGGCGCTTTTTAAACTGATCCACCACTTCCGCAATGGTGCCATGCGCTTTGGCGCGGTTGTTGCGGTCAATCAGCAAGTTACCGGTGAGCCAGTACAGCTGGCCGAAAAAGGGGATCCACAGCAGGCTTTTTTTGCCCACGGTTACGGTCGGCGGAAGAACAATATTTGAGGCCGTCACCATATCGTAGTTGTTCTGATGGTTAGCGATATAGATGGCGTTACCGAAATTCTCCGCCCCTTCAGGCAGACGCTTTTCAACCTTCAGGCCAAACAGCGGCGCAAGACGACCAAACATGTGGCCAAACGTCGCGACATGCTTTGGGTTACGCGGGCTGAACAGGCAATAAATCGATCCGAAAATACAGACCAGAATGCAATAAATAACGGTAAGAATGAGACGAACAATGTATAGCATAGCGACCTCTGAAGCCCTGACAGCTGACAATTATACTTCACCTGTGGCCAGGTAAGGACTTTATTACGAGCGCGTATTGTTAATCGCAACGCACGAATTAACAACGTTTTTACGGGAAATTTTATGGTAATTCCCCCTCCGGAAAGAGGGGGATGAAACAGATTACTCTTCGCTGTCGTCCGCTTTGCTGCGCGCCGGCGAGTCAATCTCCACGCGGTCGATTCGCTGGAGGCCGCGCATCAGTGAGCCGCGACGTCCGCGCTCACCCACCACCTTCTGCAACTCTTCCGGACGCAGTTTGATTTTACGCTTGCCGACATGAATGGTCAGCGTGCTCTGCGGCGGCAGCAGGAAGAGATGCGCGAGGCTATCTTCGCCTTTTGCCGCTTCCGCTGACGGGATACTGATGATCTTGTTGCCCTTGCCTTTCGACAGCTCCGGCAAATCGCTGACCGGAAACATCAGCATACGTCCGGCAGCGGTGATCGCCAGCAGCATGTCGCTTTCGTTCTCGATGATCAGCGGCGGCATGACGTGTGCGTTATCCGGCAGGCTAATCAGCGCTTTACCGGCACGGTTACGCGACACCAGATCGTTGAAGGTACAGATAAAGCCGTAGCCCGCATCAGACGCCATCAGCAGTTTTTGATCGTCGGCTTCCATCAGCATATGCTCAACCGTGGCACCCGGCGGCAGCGTCAGCTTACCGGTGAGCGGTTCGCCCTGGCCGCGCGCAGACGGCAGCGTGATCGGGTCGATGGCGTAGCTGCGGCCCGTGGAGTCGATAAACGCCACCGGCTGGTTGCTCTTGCCCTTCACCGCCGCCTTGAAGCTATCACCGGATTTGTAGCTCAGACCCGGCGCGTCGATATCGTGGCCTTTGGCGCTACGCACCCAGCCGCTCTGGGAAAGCACAATGGTCACCGGCTCGGACGGCAGCATGTCGTGCTCGTTCATCGCCTTCGCCTCTTCGCGCTCGTGCAGCGGAGAACGTCGGTCGTCGCCAAAGGCGTCGGCATCGGCCTGCAACTCTTTCTTCAGCAGGGTGTTCATCTTGCGCTCGGACGCCAGAATCGCCTGAAGCTGATCGCGCTCTTTTTCCAGCTCGTTCTGCTCGCCTCGGATCTTCATCTCTTCCAGTCTGGCGAGATGGCGCAATTTCAGTTCGAGGATCGCTTCGGCCTGAGTTTCGCTGATGCCAAAGCGCGACATCAGGGCAGGCTTAGGTTCGTCCTCGGTACGAATGATCTCGATCACTTCGTCAATGTTGAGGAACGCCACCAGCAAACCTTCGAGGATATGCAGGCGCTTAAGCACTTTTTCCAGGCGATGGTTCAGACGACGGCGCACCGTATCGCGGCGGAAGGCCAGCCATTCGGTAAGGATCTCCAGCAGGTTTTTCACCGCCGGACGACCGTCCAGACCAATCATGTTCAGGTTGATGCGGTAGCTTTTTTCCAGATCGGTAGTGGCGAACAGGTGGTTCATCACCTGCTCCATGTCCACGCGGTTAGAGCGCGGCACGATCACCAGACGGGTCGGGTTTTCGTGGTCCGATTCGTCGCGCAGGTCGTCCACCATCGGCAGCTTTTTATTGCGCATCTGGGAGGCGATCTGCTCCAGCACCTTCGCACCGGACACCTGGTGCGGCAGCGCGGTGATCACCACGGCACCATCCTCTTTATTCCACACCGCGCGCATGCGCACGGAGCCGCGACCGTTCTGGTAGATTTTGCGGATTTCCGCACGCGAGGTGATGATCTCGGCTTCGGTCGGATAGTCCGGCCCCTGCACGATATCCAGCAGATCGTCCAGCGAGGTTTTTGGCTGCTCAATCAGGGTGATGGCCGCTTTTGCCACTTCACGCAGGTTGTGCGGCGGAATGTCCGTCGCCATGCCCACGGCGATACCGGTCGTGCCGTTCAGCAGGATGTTCGGCAGACGCGCAGGCAGCATTTTCGGCTCCTGCATCGTACCGTCGAAGTTTGGCACCCAGTCGACCGTGCCCTGCCCCAGCTCGCCCAACAGCACTTCGGCATATTTAGACAGGCGAGATTCGGTATAACGCATTGCCGCGAAGGATTTCGGATCGTCCGGCGCCCCCCAGTTCCCCTGGCCATCCACCAGCGGATAGCGATAAGAAAACGGCTGGGCCATCAGCACCATCGCTTCATAGCAGGCGATGTCGCCGTGCGGATGGTATTTACCCAGCACGTCGCCGACGGTACGGGCGGATTTCTTAAACTTGGCGGTAGCGTTCAGCCCCAGTTCGGACATCGCATAGACGATGCGGCGCTGAACGGGCTTCAGGCCATCCCCGATAAACGGCAACGCCCTGTCCATGATGACGTACATGGAGTAGTTCAGGTAGGCATTTTCCGTGAATTCATGTAGCGCGAGGCGCTCTGCCATATCGCTCATTACGTGTGATTCCTCAACTCAGAAACCGAAGGGTTTCAGGCAATATTGCCGCAGATACTACCCTATCTGACGAGTTGAGTCACAAAGAAAAAGGGCCGCTTATGCGGCCCTTTTCGGGTTATTTGTTCAGCTTGATAACCTGCTTCACGTCGATTTCAAACTCGTTCCAGTCTTTATCGATTTTACCCTGGAGTTCGACTTTATCCTGCGGCGTCACCGTCACGCCGTTCCAGCGCTTGTGGTCGATCTCCACCACCACCGTGCCGCTTTCATCGCGGAAGGTGTAACGGTCATCGGACAGGCGCTCGGTAATGTTCCCGCGCAGCTTCACCCAGGCATCGTCCTTCAGGTCTTTCACTTTAGCCGCGGTGGTGAGGTTGGCGTTGTTATCGACAAAGCCACCCTGCTGGGTTTGCGTCTGATTCTGTGTCGCAGATGGGCCAGAGAAGCCACCCTGTGCAGCAAAGACAGGGGCCGTGGTCATCATCATGATGGCAGCAATTGCAGCGAATTTTTTCATCTTTATCTCTCCCTTTAATGTCGTTTCACAATCCATTAAACAGGGTAAACCTTAACAACTTCTTAAGGGGAAAATTTATTTATTTTTACTGTACAGCAGGCGCTTGCAAAAGGTTTACTGACGGCATCAAGGAGGAAATATGCGCATTTTACTGGTAGAAGACGACAAGCTCATTGGCGACGGCATCAAAGCGGGCTTAAGCAAAATGGGCTTTAACGTGGACTGGTTTACCGACGGGAAAACCGGGCAGGCGGCCCTGTACACCGCGCCGTATGATGCCGTGGTGCTGGATCTAACGCTGCCGGAGATCGACGGGCTTGAGATCCTGCGCGCCTGGCGCGAAAGCGGAAAGAGCGAACCGGTGCTGATCCTGACCGCGCGGGATGCGCTGAATCAGCGCGTCGAAGGGTTACGCCTGGGGGCGGATGATTACCTGTGTAAGCCGTTCGCGCTAATTGAAGTGGCGGCCCGTCTGGAAGCGCTGGTACGCCGCAGCCACGGGCAGGCGCGCAGCGAGCTGCGTCACGGCAAGGTCACGCTCGATCCGGCAAGCCTTGTCGCCACGCTGGAGGGCGAAACGCTGGTGCTCAAACCCAAAGAGTTCGCCCTGCTGGAACTGCTGATGCGCAACGCGGGCCGCGTGCTGCCGCGCAAGGCCATCGAGGAGAAGCTCTACAACTGGGATGATGACGTCTCCAGCAACGCTGTCGAAGTCCACGTTCATCATTTACGCCGCAAGCTCGGCAGCGACTTTATCCGCACCGTGCACGGCATCGGTTATACCCTGGGTGACGCATGAAACTGACCCAACGCCTGAGCCTGAAGCTGCGCCTGACGTTCCTCTTTTTGCTGCTGTCCCTGGCGGCCTGGTTTGCCGCAAGCGTGGTGGCCTGGCACCAGACGACCGACAAGCTCGATAAGCTGTTCGATACCCAGCAGATGCTGTTTGCCAAACGGCTGCTGACGATGGACGTGGACGAACTTCGCGCCCCGGAACGCATGCGCGAGGTGCCGAAAAAAGCCAAACACGGCCATCTTGACGACGATGCGCTGGCCTTCGCAATCTTCACCGCCGACGGCAGCATGGTGCTTAACGACGGCGAAAACGGGCGCGACATACCTTACCTCTACCGCCGGGACGGGTTTGATGACGGTCGGTTGCAGGATGACAACGACGAATGGCGTTTCCTGTGGCTGACTTCTCCGGACGGGAAATACCGCGTGGTGGTTGGCCAGGAGTGGGAGTACCGACAGGATATGGCGCTGGACGTGGTCAGCTCGCAGCTGACGCCGTGGCTGGTGGCGCTGCCCGTAATGCTGCTGTTGCTGATTGTTCTGCTGAGCCGGGAACTGAAACCGCTGAAAAAGCTGGCGCAGACCCTGCGTTCGCGCTCCCCGGATGCGACCGATACGCTGCCCACCCACGGCGTGCCGACGGAGGTTCGCCCCCTGCTTGATGCGCTTAACCATCTTTTCGCCCGTACGCAGGAGATGATGGCCCGCGAGCGCCGCTTCACCTCGGATGCCGCCCATGAGTTACGCAGCCCGCTGGCCGCGCTGAAGGTGCAAACCGACGTGGCGCAGCTTTCCCTTGACGATCCCGGGGCGCAGTCTAAAGCGCTGGGGCAATTGCATGCGGGCATCGACCGCGCCTCCCGGCTGGTGGACCAGCTTCTCACCCTGTCGCGCCTGGATTCACTGGATAATCTTGATGACGTCGAACCCGTGATGATGGCCGATTTGCTGCAATCTGCGGTGCTGGATATCTGGCATCCGGCGCAGCAGGCGGGCATTGATGTTCGGCTCAACGTTAATGCGCCCGAGGTGATGCGTCACGGACAGCCGCTACTGCTGAGTCTGCTGGCGCGAAACCTGCTGGACAACGCCGTTCGTTACAGCCCGCGCGGCAGCGTGGTGGACGTGACGCTGAATACCCAAAGCTTTACCGTGCGCGACAACGGCCCGGGCATTTCAACCGATGCGCTGACGCGTCTCGGCGAGCGCTTTTATCGTCCACCGGGCCAGGACGCCACTGGCAGCGGTCTGGGGTTGTCTATCGTCAAGCGTATCGCGGCGTTGCACGGGATGCGCGTCTCGCTGGGCAATGCGCCGGAAGGGGGTTTTGCGGTGACCGTCAGCTGGTAAGATTATTGCGCTGAGCGCAAAAGACTTTGCACATTTTGCTTATTTTTCCGCTCCGTCCTCGCGCGTAGAATACCCGGCATACTCTCATCATCGAGGACAAATAATGAGCAACATTCTGATTATCAACGGCGCGAAAGAATTTGCGCACTCTAAAGGCCAGCTCAATGACACCCTGACCGAGGTCGCGGATGGTTTCCTGCGCGACGCCGGACATGATGTTAAGGTCGTGCGCGCGGACAGCGATTATGACGTGAAGGCCGAAGTGCAGAACTTCCTGTGGGCCGACGTGGTGATCTGGCAGATGCCGGGCTGGTGGATGGGCGCACCGTGGACCGTGAAAAAATACATGGACGATGTGTTTACCGAAGGTCACGGTTCGCTGTATGCCAGCGACGGTCGTACCCGTTCAGATGCGTCTAAAAAATACGGTTCCGGCGGTCTGATTCAGGGCAAAAAATATATGCTCTCCCTGACCTGGAACGCGCCGCTGGAAGCCTTCACCGAGAACGATCAGTTCTTCGAAGGCGTGGGCGTAGACGGCGCGTATCTGCCGTTCCACAAGGCGAATCAGTTCCTGGGAATGGAGCCGCTGCCGACCTTTATCGTCAACGACGTAATTAAAATGCCGGACGTCCCGCGCTATATCGCAGAATATCGCAAGCATCTCGCGGAAATTTTTGCTTAACTGGTAGCCTGGAATTAGAAGGAGTTAATTATGCTTACCGTTATTGCTGAAATCCGTACGCGTCCTGGCCAACATCACCGCCAGGCAGTACTGGATGAGTTCGCGAAGATCATCCCGACCGTACTGAAAGAAGAAGGCTGCCACGGCTACGCGCCGATGGTAGACGCCGCCACCAGCGCAAGCTTCCAGGCGACCGCGCCAGACTCCATCATCATGGTGGAGCAGTGGGAAACCGTCGCACACCTTGAAGCCCATTTGCAGACCGCGCATATGAAAGCGTGGAGCGACGCGGTGAAAGGGGACGTTCTGGAAACCCACATCCGTATTCTGGAGCAAGGGGTTTAAGTTCTGTGAAATTTGCCGGGTGGCACTACGTTTACCCGGCCTACAACTTTCCCCCGCAGGCCCGGTAAGCGTTAACGCCACCGGGCTTTTTTTATCACCTTACCGCTCAACTGCTATGCTTATTCTGACTTCATGTTTAACAGGAGGATGGAATGGGTCTTTTTAACTTCGTGAAAGAAGCAGGCGAAAAGCTTTGGGACAACCTGACCGATCATAAGGGTCAGAGCGACAAAATCACCGAGCACCTCAAGAAACTCAACATTCCCGGTTCCGATAAAGTTCAGGTTAACGTCACCGACGGCAAAGCCAGCGTAACGGGCGACGGGCTAACGCAGGAGCAGAAAGAAAAAATCCAGGTCGCCGTCGGCAACATCGCGGGCGTCAGCGAGGTGGAGAACAATATCACCGCGACAGACGCCAAAGATGAAGCAACCTACTATACGGTGAAATCCGGCGATACCCTGAGCGCCATCTCTAAAACCGTGTACGGCGATGCCAATCAGTACAACAAGATCTTTGAGGCGAACCGCCCGATGCTCTCCAGCCCGGATAAAATTTATCCCGGCCAGACGCTGCGTATTCCTAAGGCATAACGTCTGAGGCTATTGGTTCACGTCGCGCAGAGGAACAGCATGAAAATCGCTTGTCTTGGCTGGGGCTCGTTAATCTGGAAAAGCGGCGCGCTACCGGTAGCCGGTGAGTGGCAAACCGACGGGCCTTCTTTGCCCGTCGAGTTCTGCCGCGTCAGCGATGGCGGCGAACTGGCGACCGCCATCTGCATGAACGCGCCCGCCCTGCCTGTGCTTTGGGTATGGCTGAATACCACTTCGCTGAGCGTGGCCACTCAGGCCCTGCGCGAGCGGGAGGCCATTCCTGACGATCGTTGCGATGGTATCGGCTCGCTGCTGATAGCCGGACGCAACGCGGGAGCGATCTCGACATGGGCGAGGGAGAGAGGAATTGAGGCGCTCATCTGGACCGGGCTTCCGCCGAGAAGCGCGTCGCAGGAAGGCAGGGTTCCTGCCGTGGACGAGGCCATCGCTTATCTCGACAGCCTCAGCGGACAGACCCGCAGCCATGCGCGGGACTATATTTGCCGCGTGCCTGCCCAGCTTGATACGCCCTACCGGCGCGCCATTAAAGAGGTGCTTGGGTGGTGATACCGCTGCCCGTTACCAGTACAGCTTCCAGCTCTGGGTGAAGCGCACCAGCGCCTCGACGTAGAAGTAATCGCCCCAGCTCGCGCACTCATCCACGCCTTTATTGCTCGCCAGGTGATACACCGAGTGCTTAAGCAGCCCGTTGCCCTTCTCTTCTTTGCCCATCAGATAGTGCTTTGTCAGCGTGGACATAATCCCTTTCGCCCATTCGAGGTAACGTTCGCGATCCGGATCTGTGACCGGCAGTTGTTTCACCAGCTCCAACAGCCCACATACCGCAATTGCCGCCGAGGAAGAGTCACGCAGCGCGTCGGTGCCCACCAGCGCCAGATCCCAGTGGCAGACGTAGTCTTCCGGCAGGCGATTGAGGAAGTAGTTCGCCAGCCGTTTTGACAGGGCGATCATCGTTTCGTCGCCGGTATAGATATAGCTCAGCAGGAAACCGTAAATGCCCCACGCCTGCCCGCGCGACCAGCAGGAGTCGTCGGCGTAGCCCTGCTGGGTGTTGCCGTAGCGCGGTGCGCCGGTTGCCACATCCATATAGTAGGTGTGGAAGGTGGAGGCATCGTCACGAATGAGATACGTCGCCGCCTGCATGACGTGCGCTTTTGCGGCGTCGGCAAAGCGCGGATCGCCCGTCTGCTCCGTTGCCCAGTAGAGCAGCGGCAGGTTCATGTTGCAGTCGATGATCATTCGCCCGGCCTGCTCCGGATCGGAGAGATCGCCCCACGCCTGGATGATCTTCGCCTTCTCGTGGAAGCGTTCCAGCAGGGCTTCCGCCGCCAGCAGCGAGAAGCCGCGCGCCTCGCGGTTTCCGGTCAGCCGCCACGCGGCTACGCAGGAGAGCGTGTAAAGGAAGCCTAAATCGTGGGTATTGGTGTCGTTGCGCCCGGCGATGCGCAGGCCAAACGAGCGCACGTGTTTTTCCGCCATCACACGGAATTTTTCCTCGCCGCTCATCTCCCACGCCAGCCACAGCTGCCCGGTCCAGAAGCTGGTGGTCCACTCCACGTTGTCAGTCAGCGGATAAAAACCTTTCTGGCAGGTTTCCGCCGGGAATTTGTCGCCGAACTCCGTTAAATGACGGCTAATCAGGTCCAGAACGTGGCTGCGCGCCGAATTCAGTTCATCGCTGAATGTGCGGGAGTCAACGGGCGCAGCGATAACAGGCAGACGTTCTTCTTTGATACGACTTAACATATTTCGGTTCCTTCTTTGACGGCGTAATTTATCGTGTTGACGTTTCTGCTACATTCAGCGCACGAGCCCCGCGCCATTTGCTCTGACAGGCGGATAACGTAAAAGCAGAAATAAGGGTAAAGGTCAGCGCCGTTGCGCCCATGATGATATAGGTGTGCTCAAAGCCAATACGGTCATACATATAGCCGGCAGGGGAAGAGACCACCACGTTGCCAACGTAGAGCATCGCCTGATAGCCGAGTAAATACATGGTGGCATTGACGCGCTTGTCGAAATGCTCGGCGATATATTTAAATACCGACACCAGCAGGAGACAAATTTCCAGACCGTACAGCGGCTTAAGCACTGAAATTAACAGGTGAGAATCACACATGCCGGAAATAATCAGACGCGCCCCGACCACCAGCCCGACAATTAATAGCCCGCGTTTGGCGCCAATAAAGTTCACAAACAGCGGGATCACCATATACATGACGAACTCCATGCCCGACTGCACGGTCCCGAGATAACCGAATACCGCGTTGCCCTGGTGAATATCGTCGAAGAAGGTGACGAAATAGCGCGAGAACTGCTGCTCGGCGATAAACATCATCCACGCCACGCCCGCCACGTACAGGCAGAAGGCCCAGAATTTGCGGTTTCGCAGCAGGGCGTAAACGTCTGACGGGGCGATTTTCTCTTTCGTCAGCACCTCGCCTGCGTGAGCGGAGTTAGTGTTCACTTTCAGGCTCAGCAGGACGATCAGCATCACCACCGACGCCACGCTGCCGAGAATAAAGTTATACGCCGGTGAGAGGTTGAACAGCAGGCCGGAGAAGGATGACGCCACCGCCCAGCCGAGCGATCCCCACATACGGATCTGCCCGAACTCCATGCCGTTTAAGCGGCTAAAGCGGTCAGAATACGATTCGCACGCCGCCACACCCGCGTACCAGGCAAAGCTTAAATAGAGCGCGCCGATAATAATCCCCAGCAGGGTATTAGACATTAACAGCGGCTGGTAAACATAAATAAAGAATGGCGCCATCAGGGCCGACATGATCACCACAAAATAGAGCAGATATTTGCTCATGCCGATCTTATCGAGAATATAGCCGTAGATCGGCTTGAGAATAACGGAGAATATCCCGTTCACCGCAAAGACGGTTCCAATCACCGATCCGCTCAGGTTGGCTTTCTGACCGAGCCAGATCGCCAGCAGACCAATACTGGCAGACCAGGTAAAGAAATAGAGAAAGATAAAGCTGCTGATTTTGTAATATTCAGTTCTGTTGGTTGTCGATGTGCTTTTCATATCATCCTCGCCGGGGTGTAGGGCCAGATTTTTATAATGTGAACGACAGCTTACGTTCGCTTCCGGGTTCGCTAATAACGACCTGGTTATGGGTTATATTCAGCTGCGGCGTCGCCGCAGCGAGCTGTCTTCCGCCAGCCAGAACGGCGCAACAGAGCCAGCTTTCCCCTTGCGGGAGGTCAGCTTTTAACAGCGGAATGGAGGCGCACTCCGCAAACATAATGCTGCTGTTCGGCGGCGTGACGATGCTGTCTGGCTGGCGCTGAATGATCGGCGAAAGATCGACAATGACGCTGCTGCCGTTTTCAGCCAACAGATAACAACCGCGTTCGCGCACCTGGTGGGCGGTTTTCATCACCGCAAAGCCGCCCTCGACGGTTTGCAGAGTGCGCGTGCTGTTGATACGGTGCAGGCGCAGGTGCCACTCCCCGAACGGGATCTGCCAGGTCGTAATCTGCACGTCGCGCCACGGCGACCAGCGCGAGAAAATGTAATTTTCATCCACCCGAACCTCTTCGCACTCGCGACGACCGCGGAAATAGTCATCTCCGTCCGCCAGCAGCAGCATGGAATCGCAGGCGGCATGCTTCAGGCCAAAACGCCCGCGCTCAAGGGTGAATCCGAAGCGGCTGGAGTAGGCAAATTTGGTGTATTTCGCTTCGGTGTTGACGTAGTTGTTCAGCTCCAGCTGACCAGCGGTAAGCATGACGACGTGCTGCGAATCTTTCGAATGCATCAGGATCTGCTGCGCATGCGGAATCACATGTTTTTCAGCAAGCGCGGGCAGCGGTTGTTCTTCCGCCTGCCAGAACGGGTGTGCTTCCGGCAGCGCCAGGATCAGATAGGTTTTCAGCGCCCAGTACGGTGAACCGGGGGAGTTGTAATCCTCGCACATCGCCAGGTTCGGATACGCAAACCCCAGGGTGAGAATGCCGTCGCGATCGACAATCGACTGCTGCTGCCACCAGCGCAGATGCCGCAGCACAATGCCTTTCACGATGCCCGGGGTGAAGACGTCCAGCTGGGAAAAAGCCACCGCGCTCCAGAAGGCAACCATGGCAAAGCGGTAGGTCAGGCTGCGGCCAAACGGCACCGAGGCGCCATCGGCGGCGGACCAGTAGATAAAGTCTTCCGCGAACAGACGCGAGCGCTCGCGCAGCACATTCGCCCTCGCCTCGTCGTCACTCAGGGTGGCGTAAATCAGGCCGTAGAAATGGAAAGCCATGGAGATGTAGTAATCTTTCGGGCGGCCGGGACCGTCGGAATACCAGCCGTCGCCGAGGTAGTAGGCGTCCATCAGCGCAAAGCGGTGGTCAATGGCGGCCTGATCGTACGGCAGGCCGGCGCGCTTAAAGCCGAGCTGGACCATAATGGCAAAATAGTTCCAGTTGCTGTCCGGCATCTGCGCGTCGGTGATTTGGTTGAGCCACGCGTGCAGGTTCATCACTTCGCGACCGGTAAAGCGCGCGGTGAGCGTCTCCCCCATCAGAGCGAGCCCCAGACCGTAGGCCGCCATCTCCACCAGACGCTGATCGTACGGGCCGGTTTCACCCCAGTAGCCGCTGCTTTGCGGGTCGGTACCAAGCTTAATGGCAGTAAGGTACTTCTCGCTGAACGGCGTGCTTTCGCCGGACGCCATCAGCGGAAACAGCCCCCACAGCGCGCGGGAAAGTCCCTCCATCTGCGCAATATCTGCTGTGTAATGGGCGCAGGTGTCGCCCAGCGGGAATCGTGAACGGTTCGCCGGAAATTGCATGTCCAGCGCCTGTAAAAGTGCATTCAACGACGCCACTACCTCCTGGCGTGAAGACAACGGATTTGATTTTTCTTTGTTTGCCGCCCACATCGGTTCGCCCTCGTAATCAACTGCGGCAAAGCATAGTGAATCCGCAAGGTGCAGAAATGTTAGCCATGTCACAGGCATGAATGATGAATAAACCTCCAGTTGAGAAAATTTAAAAAGGTGGTTTATAAAGACGATCAGACAGGAAAAAGTTGAGTTTTATTGCACTATGCGCGACACGCCGACAACCGACCTTCTGGAACTGATCGCCCTGAACGATACCGTGGCCTCGTTCAGCCGCCTGTTTGCCAATACGGTGCGCTACCATCACTGGCATCAGTGTCTGGAGATCCTCTATGTGGAAGAGGGCTTTGGCGTGGCGATTGTCGATAATCGTCACTACACCATGCGCCCCGGACGACTGTTTTTCTTCCCGCCTTTTACGCTGCACAAGGTCATGGTGGACGAACAGGCGGAGGCAATTTACCGCCGCACCATTATTCATCTCGACCAGCACGCGGTGCTGAAGATCCTGCGGGATTTTCCCCAGACCCGGCAGCGCCTGGAGCGGCTGTCACGCCGTGGCGGCGAAGCGTGGGTCGCCGATTTGGCCCACTGTCACCACCATATCGACCATCTGTTTAGCTGCTATAAACCGCCGATGAACGGCGAGAGCATCGCCAGCCTGCTGATCGGCCTGTTCGCGATGCTGCCCGACGATCGCGACGGCGAGCCGGGCAACAGCCAGGGGATCGCCAGCCAGGTCATGTTCTGGCTCGACGAGCATTATCAGGAGAAATTTCGTCTGGATGCGCTGGCCGCAGAGCTGGGTAAATCGCGCAGTTACGTATCGCGAAGATTCCATGCGGAAACAGGCGAAAAAATTCACGACTACCTGAACACGCTAAGGTTGCGTAAGGCGTGCGAGTGTTTACTCCACACTGATTCGAGCGTGCGTGAGATTGCCGCACAGGCGGGATTTTCCGACGTGACGTGGTTTATCAGCGCGTTTAAAAAGGGGATTGGCGAGACGCCGTTGCAGTACCGGAAAAACCATTCATCGTGATGAGCTGCATTTCTTGTCCGGCGGCGCTACGCTTGCACGGGCCTACGGGTTAAGTAGGCCGGGTAAGGCGCAGCCGCCACCCGGCAAAAAGACAGCGTGTATCAGGCCTCTATATCCGCCATGTCGCCTTTCTCCTGTAGCCAGTTACGTCGATCTTCAGAACGTTTCTTGGCCAGCAGCATGTCCATCACGGCGTTAGTTTGCTGTTCATCTTCATCGCTGATGGTCAGCTGCACCAGACGGCGGGTATTCGGATCCAGCGTGGTTTCACGCAGCTGCATCGGGTTCATCTCACCCAGCCCCTTAAAGCGCTGAACGTTCGGTTTGCCCTTCTTGCGCTTAAGCTGTTCCAGCACGCCCGCTTTCTCTTCTTCCGTCAGTGCATAGTAAACTTCTTTGCCGAGGTCGATTCGGTACAGCGGCGGCAGCGCCACATGGACGTGACCGTTTTTCACCAGCGCGCGGAAATGCTTCACAAACAGCGCACAGAGCAGCGTGGCGATGTGCAGGCCATCGGAGTCCGCATCCGCGAGAATGCAGATCTTGCCGTAGCGCAGCTGGCTCAGATCGTCGCTGTCCGGATCGATACCGATAGCAACCGAGATATCGTGTACTTCCTGCGAGGCCAGCACTTCATCAGACGAGACCTCCCAGGTGTTGAGGATCTTACCCTTGAGCGGCATGATCGCCTGATATTCACGATCGCGCGCCTGCTTGGCCGATCCGCCTGCCGAGTCTCCTTCCACCAGGAACAGCTCGGTGCGGTTGAGATCCTGCGCGGTACAGTCCGCCAGCTTGCCCGGCAGCGCGGGGCCGCTGGTCAGCTTTTTACGCACCACTTTCTTCGCCGCGCGCAGACGACGCTGGGCGCTGGAGATCGCCATTTCAGCCAGCATTTCTGCGGCCTGAACGTTCTGGTTCAGCCACAGGGTAAATGCATCTTTCACCACGCCGGAGACGAACGCCGCACACTGGCGTGACGACAGGCGCTCTTTAGTCTGACCGGCAAACTGCGGATCCTGCATCTTCACGGAGAGCACGTAGGCGCAGCGGTCCCAGATATCTTCCGCCGACAGCTTCACGCCGCGCGGCAGAATGTTGCGGTATTCGCAGAACTCGCGCATCGCATCCAGCAGCCCCTGACGCAGGCCGTTGACGTGGGTCCCGCCGAGCATAGTGGGGATCAGGTTAACGTAGCTTTCGGTCAGCAGCTCGCCGCCTTCCGGCAGCCACAGCAGCGCCCAGTCCACCGCTTCAGTATCGCCTTCGAAATTCCCGACGAACGGTTTTTCCGGCAGGGTTGGCAGGCCGTTAACCGCTTCGCACAGGTAGTCGTTCAGACCATCGGCGTAGCACCAGGTTTGTTCGGTATTATTAACGTGGTCTTTAAAGGTGATTTCCACGCCCGGGCACAGCACCGCTTTGGCTTTCAGCAGGTGCGTCAGGCGGGAAACAGAAAAGCGTGGGCTGTCGAAGAAACTTTCGTCAGGCCAGAAGTGGACGCTGGTGCCGGTGTTGCGCTTACCGCACGTCCCGACGACCTGCAAATCCTGCACTTTTTCGCCGTTTTCAAACGCGATGTTATACACCTGGCCGTCGCGACGGACGTTCACTTCCACGCGCTTTGACAGGGCGTTAACCACGGAGATCCCCACGCCGTGCAAGCCGCCGGAGAACTGGTAATTTTTGTTGGAGAACTTACCGCCCGCGTGCAGACGACAGAGGATCAGCTCAACGGCGGGAACACCCTCTTCCGGGTGGATATCTACCGGCATGCCGCGGCCGTCGTCGATGACTTCCAGCGACTGATCGGCGTGCAGGATAACGTCCACGCGTTTGGCATGGCCTGCCAGCGCTTCGTCCACACTGTTATCAATTACTTCCTGGCCCAGGTGGTTTGGGCGCGTCGTATCGGTGTACATCCCCGGGCGGCGGCGAACCGGCTCAAGCCCGGTGAGTACCTCAATGGCATCAGCGTTATAGGTTTGCGTCATGATTTAAGCTAGCAATTCGCATTGATTGTCAGTGGCTGTGCAGTCCAAGAAAATCGACAATCTGGGTGAAATGATCTTCAAAGCCCGTGAAAGCATGGTTACCGCCCTCTTCTACAGTCTGGCGGCAGGATGCGTAATACGCCACTGCCTGGCGGTAATCCAGCACTTCATCTCCCGTCTGTTGCAGCAGCCAGATAAGATCGGGCGCTTCAAGCGGGTCGACCTGCATAACTTTGAGATCGTAAATATGGCGTGACTCTAGCACATATTGTTGGCCGGTGTAGGGGTTCTCGTTTTCGCCAAGAAAGTCCCTTAACAGCTCAAATGGCCGGACCGCCGGGTTGACGACAACAGCGGGCAACATAAAGCACTGCGACAGCCAGGTGGCGTAGTAGCCGCCGAGCGACGACCCGACAACGCCAAACGATTCGCCGCCGTGTTCCAGCACTAGCGATTCCAGCATCTCTGCCGCATCCGCCGGATAAGGGGGCAACTGCGGAATAATCATCTCCACGTGGGGATGATGCGCGCTCAGCCACTGGCGAAGCTGCGTCGCTTTCGCCGATCGCGGTGAGCTGTTAAACCCATGCAGATAGAGAAGCGTCGACATCAATAGCCTTCCGAAGCGGTATCCGGGCGGAATTGTGCCCCGGCCAGACGGCAAACTTCGGTGGTCAGCGAGCCATCGGCATGCAGCTCCAGCCAGCGCCAGCCCGGTGCGATGGTATCCAGCGTAAAGTTGGCGCAGTGCGGCTTAAACTGCACGCAGGTAGAGGGCGTCGCGAGCAGACGTCGACCGTTCCAGTCGAGATCCTGTTCCTGGTGAATATGACCGCACAGCAAATTTTTTACGCGCGGGAATTTCGCCAGCACGCCGTCCAGCGCCGCAGAGTTGCGTAAGCTGTGCTGATCGAGCCAGCTACAGCCCGCCGGCAGCGGGTGATGATGCAGTAACAGCAACGTATTGCGATTCGGTTCGGCGGCCAGTTTTGTCTCCAGCCAGTCAAGCTGATAGTCGCTCAACTCACCGTGCGGAACGCCAAACACCTGACTGTCGAGGAGCAGAATTTGCCACTGGTCCCCCGCAAAGACACATTTTGCCGGTGAAATCCCCGCATCCTGAAGCGAACTGTACATCGCGGGCTGAAAATCGTGATTGCCCGGCAGCCAGACGCAAGGCACGCTAAAGCTCGCAATCCCTTCAGCAAAATGCTGATAGGCTGCGGAGGATTGATCCTGCGCCAGATCGCCCGTCGCGACGATCAGATCGCATGGCCGCTTTTCAGCATGGATCGCGTCAAGAACCGCCTGATAACTCTCCCAGGTGTTCACGCCCAGAAGCGTCTCATGCTTTTCGGCAAAAAGGTGGGTGTCGGTGATTTGTAATATCCTGACTGGCGCCCCACCAGCAACAGTCAGGTTCAACAGGCTTTCCAAATGGTGTCCTTAGGTAGGTTTATGACGCTAACAAACCGGAATCGCCATTGCTCCATGTGCTAAACAATATCTTAGCCAGTCGGCTAAAAACTGGTTAATTTGATGCTTTTCGTCGCGTTGATGCAACTTTTTATTCGGATAATCATACCGCGCTTTAAAGCGAAAGATCTGCTGGCTTGAACACACTTCAGCGACCATCGCGTCATGATAAAGACGTACCGTCATCGACGGCAGGCTCCAGTAGCTGATGCTCGGCGCCGTTTGCTCAATCTCCACCAGCGTAGTGTAGCGCGTTGATTCTGTTATCGTTAACCGATACTGCGCGTTGCTCACCTGATAGCTCACCGTTTCGCCGGGCGCGTCGTTTCGCGGCAGCAGGCGGCGCAGCTGGGCGAAATTTGTTTCGCACAGGCGCATCATTTCTGGGAAGTCAGGTGTATAACGCTTCATTTTTTCCACTCGTGTCGTAATGTCTGATAATGCAGCTGTAGCCATTGCAGAGCGATGACAGACGCTGCGTTGTCGATTTTCCCCTCTTCTACCCACTGGTAAGCCAGCTCCCGACTCACCACATGAACCCGAATATCTTCGTTTTCATCTGCCAGACCATGGATCCCTTCCGCTGTCGTGGCGTCCACTTCGCCCACCATAATAGATGAACGTTCCGTTGTCCCACCCGGGCTTGCCAGGTAGCTCAACACCGGCTTCGTCCGGCCAACCACCAGGCCCGCCTCTTCCAGCGCCTCGCGGCGAGCGACGTCTTCGACCGACTCACCTTCTTCGATCATCCCGGCCACCATCTCCAGCAACCACGGCGTTTCGCTGGTATCATAAGCCGCAATACGCACCTGCTCGACCAGCACAACTTCGTCACGCACTGGGTCATAGGGTAGCAACACAGCCGCATGCCCGCGCTCAAAAATTTCGCGTTTGATTTCACCGCTCATCTCACCGTTAAACAGACGATGCCTGAAACGGTAAAGTTCCATTGAAAAAAAACCGCTATAAAGCGTTTCTCGTGCAATAATTTCTACATCGTTTTTGGCGAAGGTGACAGGCACGTTTTCTGGTTTTTGCATCGGTCGAGTCCTGGTAGCAATGGTGATGAAATTGTGAATTTCAAGGCTGTTTGGCTGCCGTTTGTATGGCTATATGGTAGATTGGAGCAAATTACCGCCAGATGGCACGTTACGCCAACCTTTTGGTGTGGATGATTCTGTTAGAATCGGCAATTATTTTTAATTAGATCAGCGCTAATACTGCTTCACAACAAGGAATGCAAATGAAGAAATTGCTCCCCATCCTTATCGGCCTGAGCCTGACGGGCTTCAGTGCAATGAGCCAGGCAGAGAACCTGTTACAGGTCTACCAGCAGGCACGTCTGGGCAACCCTGATTTACGTAAATCAGCGGCCGATCGTGATGCTGCGTTTGAAAAGATTAACGAAGCACGTAGTCCACTGCTGCCGCAGTTAGGCTTAGGTGCAGATTATACCTACACTAACGGTTTTCGCGATAATAACGGCATCAACTCAAATGCCACCAGCGCCTCTTTACAGTTAACGCAAACCCTGTTCGACATGTCCAAATGGCGTGAGCTGAGCTTGCAGGAAAAGAGCGCCGGCATTCAGGATGTCACCTATCAGACAGATCAGCAGACGCTTATCCTGAATACCGCGACCGCCTACTTCAACGTACTGAGCGCGATTGACGCCCTCTCCTACACCGAAGCGCAGAAACAGGCGATTTATCGTCAGTTAGATCAGACCACCCAGCGTTTTAATGTGGGTCTGGTTGCGATCACTGACGTGCAGAACGCCCGTTCACAGTACGATACCGTACTGGCTAACGAAGTGACCGCACGTAACAACCTCGACAACGCGCTGGAAGCACTGCGTCAGGTCACCGGTAACTACTATCCTGAGCTGGCCTCTCTGAACGTGGACAGCTTCAAAACAGACAAGCCGCAGGCGGTTAACGCCCTGCTGAAAGAGGCGGAAAACCGCAACCTGACCTTGCTGCAGGCACGCCTGAGCCAGGACCTGGCGCGCGAGCAGATCCGTCTTGCACAGGATGGTCACCTGCCAACCCTGAGCCTGAGCGCCTCTACCGGCGTATCGGATACCAGCTACAGCGGTTCTAAAACCAACACTGCCCAGTATGACGACAACAATATGGGCCAGAACAAAGTGGGCCTCAGCTTCTCTCTGCCGCTGTACCAGGGCGGGATGGTTAACTCTCAGGTTAAGCAGGCGCAGTACAACTTCGTAGGCGCGAGCGAGCAGCTTGAAAGCGCGCACCGCAACGTGGTCCAGACCGTGCGTTCTTCCTTCAACAACGTGAACGCGTCCATCAGCAGCATCAACGCCTATAAACAGGCCGTTGTCTCTGCGCAAAGCTCTCTGGACGCGATGGAAGCGGGTTACTCCGTCGGTACGCGTACTATCGTTGATGTGTTAGACGCAACGACCACGCTGTACAACGCGAAACAGCAGCTCTCCAGTGCGCGTTACCAGTACCTGATCAACCAGCTGAACATCAAGCAGGCGCTGGGTACGCTGAACGAGCAGGATCTGCAAATGCTGAACAGCACGCTGGGCAAACCGGTTTCCACGTCGCCTGACAGCGTCGCGCCGGAAAATCCACAGCAGGATGCCGCCGTGGATAATTTCACCGCTAACAGCAGCACCCCGGTTGCACAGCCAGCGGCAGCGCGTAGCACCTCACCTGCCAGCAGCGGCACGAATCCGTTCCGCAATTAAGCGTGTCATCAGGCCCACTGCGGCCTGATGCCCTCACCTCAGCCCTCTCCCACAGGGAGAGGGAGCACATTAATCCCCCCCCGAACGTAAGCCAACGTAAAGATCCCCCGGATTTCGCCCCTCGTCGCTTCATTTTCAACCACTCATCCTCTATCCTGAGCGTTATTACCACTGGGTCCTGGAAGACAAATATGAAACGGACAAAAACGATGAATCACGCGTCGTTCCGCAAAAGCTGGAACGCACGCCACCTGACACCTGTCGCGCTGGCGGTCACCGCCGTCTTTATGCTGGCAGGCTGTGAGCAAAACGACGAAACGGTTTCGCTGTATCAAAACGCCGACGACTGCGCGAGCGCAACCGGTAAAGCCGCTGAGTGTACGACGGCGTATAACAACGCCCTGAAAGAAGCGGAACGTACCGCGCCGAAATATGCCTCACGCGAAGACTGTGTAGCCGAATTCGGTGAAGGCCAGTGCCAGCAGGCACCTGCTCAGGCGGGTATGGCACCGGAAAACCAGGCGCAGGCACAGTCCAGCGGCAGCTTCTGGATGCCGCTGATGGCGGGTTATATGATGGGCCGTTTGATGAGCGGCGGTGCGGGCTACCAGCAGCAGCCGCTGTTTAGCTCCAAAAACCCGAACAGCCCGGCCTACGGGAAATACACCGATGCCACCGGCAAGGGTTACGGTGCTGCAACGCCTGGCCGTACGATGACCGTACCGAAAACCGCAATGGCGCCGAAACCAGCCACCACCAGCACCATTACCCGTGGCGGCTTCGGTGAGTCTGTTGCCAAACAAACCACCATGCAGCGTAGTGCGACCGGCTCCTCAACTCGCTCAATGGGCGGCTGATCATGGAACGAGTCAGTATTGCCGAGCGCCCGGACTGGCGCGAAAAAGCCACCGAATACGGTTTCAACTTTCACACCATGTACGGCGAGCCGTACTGGTGTGAAGATGCTTACTATAAGCTCACGCTTGCTCAGGTCGAAAAGCTTGAAGAAGTGACCGCAGAGCTGCACCAGATGTGCCTGAAGGTGGTTGAGAAAGTCATCGACAGCGATGAGCTGATGACCAAATTCCGCATTCCGAAGCACACCTGGAGCTTTGTTCGTCAGTCCTGGAAAACGAACCAGCCTTCGCTCTACTCTCGCCTCGATCTGGCATGGGATGGCGTGGGTGAACCGAAGCTTTTAGAAAATAACGCAGATACGCCAACCTCCCTGTACGAAGCCGCGTTCTTCCAGTGGATCTGGCTGGAAGATCAGGCGAATGCCGGAAACTTGCCGGAAGGCAGCGATCAGTTCAACAGCCTTCAGGAAAAGCTGATTGAACGTTTCGTCGAACTGCGTGAACAGCACGGTTTCAACCTGTTGCACCTCGCCTGCTGCCGCGATACCGAAGAAGACCGCGGTACGGTTCAGTATTTGCAGGACTGCGCAGCCGAAGCGGAAGTGGCGACGGAATTTCTCTATATCGAAGATATCGGTTTAGGTGAAAAAGGTCAGTTTACGGACATGCAGGATCAGGTGATCAGCAACCTGTTCAAGCTCTATCCGTGGGAATACATGCTGCGGGAAATGTTCTCTACCAAACTGGAAGACGCTGGCGTGCGCTGGCTGGAACCAGCCTGGAAGAGCATTATCTCCAATAAAGCCCTGCTGCCGATGCTGTGGGAGATGTTCCCGAATCACCCGAACCTGCTGCCTGCTTATTTTGCCGAAGATGATTTCCCACCGATGGAGAAATACGTCGTTAAGCCAATCTTCTCCCGTGAAGGGGCAAACGTCTCGATTATCGAAAACGGTAAAACGCTGGAAGCAGTTGAAGGGCCGTACGGTGAAGAAGGGATGATCGTCCAGGCGTTTTATCAACTGCCGAAGTTTGGCGACAGCTATACGCTGATCGGCAGTTGGCTTATTAACGATCAGCCTGCCGGGATTGGCATTCGCGAAGATCGCGCGCTGATTACGCAGGATCTGTCACGTTTCTACCCGCATATTTTCGTCGAGTAAGACTTGCCGGGTGGCGGCTTCACCTTACCCGGCCTACATGTCGAGCGTAGGCCCGGTAAGCGCAGCGTCACCGGGCATGTGTTTACCCCACCTGCACCGACAGCATACTCAAACTCCCCATCTCAATGCCGTCGACCGGGGTTGTAATAACCTCCTGACCGTCCCATGCGCCTAATACATACAGCAATGGCAAGAAGTGTTCCGGCGTCGGGTTAGAGAGCGAACCGCCATCGTGCTCCAGATAGTTCACCAAAGGGTGCCGTTCGACCGGCCCTTGCCAGGCCAGGTTGTCTTTTACATAGTCATTAAAGGCTGTTGCCCAGGGGTACGGCGTATTTTCACCGTGCCAGCGTACCGTACGCAGATTGTGTACCACGTTGCCACTGGCTATCAGCATGATGCCCTCATCACGAAGCGAAGCCAGCTTACGCCCCATCTCCATGTGCCAGGCAGCTGGTTTGGTGCTGTCGATACTCAGTTGTACCATCGGAATATCGGCATCCGGATACATTTTGATCAACACCCCCCATGAGCCATGGTCAAAGCCCCAGGCTTCTTTGTCCAGCGCAACCGGAACAGGGGCAAGCAGATCAACCAGCCGCTGCGCCAGCTCAGGGGAGCCCGGCGCAGGATAATGCGTGTCATACAGCGCCTGCGGAAAGCCGCCAAAATCATGAATCGTTTTTGGCGTTTCCATGGCCGTCACGCCGGTACCCCGGGTAAACCAGTGCGCAGAGACCACCACAATTGCCTTCGGACGCGGTAACGTCTCACCCAACTGATGCCAGGCGCGGGTATAGACGTTATCTTCCAGGACGTTCATTGGGCTGCCATGGCCTAAAAACAGTGCTGGCATACGAGAAGAAGACATGGTGATATCCTTAGAGGAGGTGTCAATGTGATAGGCCTACATTACGCGCATTCAGGTGAAGATGAACGCAGATAACCGTGAAGATCATCATCAGGAAATTTGAATGCCAGATATCGCTTAAGGAGAATGCATGTCAGTACCGTTGATTTTGACCATACTTGCGGGCTCCGCAACCTTTATCGGTGCGTTCCTCGGGGTACTCGGGCAAAAACCCTCTAATCGCCTGCTGGCCTTCTCGCTGGGTTTCGCCGCCGGGATCATGCTGCTTATCTCGCTGATGGAGATGCTGCCCGCCGCGCTTCACACCGAAGGGATGTCGCCTGTTCTGGGCTATGGCATGTTTATCATTGGCCTGCTGGGTTATTTTGCACTCGACCGTATTCTTCCTCACGCGCACCCGCAGGATTTAATGCAAAAAAGCGTTACCCCCATTCCGGGAAATATCAAACGCACGGCCATTCTGCTGACGCTGGGTATCAGCCTGCATAACTTTCCGGAAGGTATCGCCACCTATGTCACGGCCAGCAGCAACCTGGAAATAGGTTTTGGTGTGGCGCTGGCCGTGGCTTTGCACAATATTCCTGAAGGACTTGCCGTTGCCGGGCCCGTTTATGCCGCCACGGGTTCAAAACGTACAGCTGTCTTTTGGGCAGGTATCTCCGGCATGGCTGAAATTCTCGGCGGCGTGCTGGCGTGGCTGATCCTCGGTAGCCTCGTATCCCCGGTTGTAATGGCTGCAATTATGGCTGCCGTGGCCGGGATTATGGTCGCGCTCTCTGTCGATGAGCTGATGCCGCTGGCAAAAGAGATCGATCCCAACAATAACCCAAGCTACGGCGTGCTGTGTGGAATGTCAGTGATGGGGATGAGCCTGGTTCTGCTGCAAACGGCAGGTATTGGCTAAGAATTAATGCCTCCGTTTTTATACGGAGGCTTTATATTATTCAAAAAAACAATCCTATATATTTTACATATAATAACCCACAAAATATAAATCTATTAAAACCCCGAAAAAAGAAGCCTCTTCAGATAGCCTGAAAATATTAATTAAAACCATCTAAAAATATATTTAAGTCACGTTAATCGCGTCTCCCCGCCCCAATCCGTATACTTTGCGAGTATTCTGAAATTAATATTCACATTACGAATCAATCTGAAAAAGGATATTTTCATGTATATGGGTAAAAAATTGCTGTTAGCGGCAGCTATGGCTGCCATTGTATCGGGTTCTGCGTTTGCTGATGATCAAGGCTCAGGCAAAATCAAATTCAAAGGCGTGGTTATTGACGCACCATGCAGCATCGCTCCAGACAGCGTTGATAAAGAAGTCGACCTGGGTGAAGTGACTACGGCCGTTATCAACGCCAACAAAAAATCCACGCCGGTTCCGGTCGATATCAATCTGGAAAACTGCCAGCTTGACGATCCGGCAGACGAAACCGACACGCCAATTACTAAAGTGGAAGTGACCTTTACCAGCGCAGCGACAGATGCGACGGATACCAGCCTGATGAGCAACACCTTTGCAAACGGTGCGCAGAACGTGGGCGTCCGTCTGCTGGATAACGCGGAAGGCAACATCACGCTTGGTCAGCCAAACGTGCTTGATCTGCTGGCGGGTTCAACCACCCAGACGCTGCATTTCAAAGCGGTTATGGAAGTCCCAACAGGTAAAACTGCGACGGCAGGCCAGGTTGAAGCCACGGCTAACTACGTCCTGATGTACAAATAATTCCGTTACGTCACGGTATCAGCCGACTGGCAATCCATGCCGGTCGGCACTCTTTATTTATTCGAGTAACAGGATGATGACATACAAAGTACAATGGATAATCATCATTGCGTCCCTGTTAATGACGATAGTTGCCTCTGCCACTGAATTTAATATAAACGCCATCGATAAAGATCAGCGCGGCAGCGTCGATTTATCACGTTTTAAAGATCAAATATCGGTTACGCCGGGAAGCTATTTCGTTACGGTTTCAGTTAATGATATTCCGCTGGCAAATGGCTGGCAGCTTCGCTGGCGAGAAATAAATAACGCAGTTCAGGTCTGTATTCCCCCCGCGCTGGCCGATACATTCGCATTGCAGGATGACGTTCGTCACGCTTTGCCGGAAAAAGAGGGATGCGTTGATTTCGCCACCAGACCAGACATCAAATTTATTTTTGAGCAAGGCAGCCAGACCCTGAAAGTAACGATCCCCCAGGCGTGGCTGCAATACCGTGCGGTTGACTGGATGCCGCCATCCACCTGGGACAACGGCGTGCCAGGCGTACTGCTGGATTACAATCTTTTTGCCAGCCATTATCAGCCCAATAGCAGCGGCAGCAATGACAACGCCAATACCTATGGTACCGCCGGTGCGAACATGGCCGCGTGGCGTCTGCGAAGCGATTACCAGTACACGCGAAGCGATACTGAAGCAGGCTCAGAGCAGGATGGCCGTTTTTCACGCGTGTATATGTTCCGCCCTCTGCCCTCGATCGGTGCGAAACTGACGCTGGGTGAAACGGATTTCCAGTCCTCCATTTTTGACGCCTTCACCTACACCGGCGCATCGCTAATCAGCGATGAACGTATGCTGCCATGGTCGCTGCGCGGCTATGCCCCACAGATTACCGGAATAGCACAAACCAACGCCACCGTGGCCGTAAGCCTTGCCGATCGCGTGATTTACCAGAGTAAAGTGCCACCAGGACCCTTTGTTATTCAGGATCTTAACCAGTCGGTTCAGGGCACGCTGGACGTCAAAGTCACGGAAGAAGACGGACGCGTCAACACCTTCCAGGTCTCGGCTGAATCCGTGCCGTTTTTAACGCGCAAGGGCCAGGTGCGCTATAAGCTCGCGGCGGGTAAAGCGCGCCAGGGCGCCTCCCATGATGTTGAAGATAATACCTTCATGAGCGGCGAATTTTCCTGGGGCATGCTGTCGCACACCTCTCTGTATGGCGGCACGCTGGCCGATGGCGACCGTTATCGTTCCGTCGCTGCCGGGATCGGCCAGAATATGGCCTGGCTGGGGGCGCTCTCTTTTGACGTCACGCAGGCTACCAGCCAGCTGCCACACCAGCGCAGCCAGACGGGTTACAGCTATCGCATTAACTACAGCAAGCGTTTCGATACCACCGGCAGTCAGCTTACGCTCGCCAGCTACCGCTACTCAGACCCACAGTTTTTGAGCTACGCCCGCTACCTGGATTATGACAACGGTGACCGCCAGTCGGAAAAACAAACCCTGAGCGTGACGGCAAGCCAGTACATTTCAGCGTTATCCCTGAACCTGTACGTCAATAT
This sequence comes from Enterobacter cloacae complex sp. IR5402, assembly GCF_049238125.1. NCBI lineage: Bacteria > Pseudomonadati > Pseudomonadota > Gammaproteobacteria > Enterobacterales > Enterobacteriaceae > Enterobacter > Enterobacter cloacae complex sp. IR5402. The sequence continues at coordinate 228,842 of NZ_JBMKHO010000006.1, read as the reverse complement.
GCTGCGTCAGACATGGTGGAATGATTCACCCTCCACGACCGGCAGCATCACGGCGGGCTACAACTTTGATATAGGTCGCTGGAAGAACCTTGGCGTAACCCTGTCCTGGAGTAAAACGCATTACGAGGAGGAAGACGAAAATGACGATACTCAGTTTTATCTCTCGCTCAGCGTACCGCTCGATCCCGATCATCGACTTAACTATGACCTGCGTAACAGCGACACGCTGAGCCATAACGTGTCGTGGTATGACACGTCGGATCGCAATAATACCTGGGGCGTTTCCGCAGGTACGGAGAGCGGGAAGCCAGATTCCGGCGCGCAGGTCAGCGGGAATTATCAGCATTATTCTGCGTACGGCGATCTCAATCTCTCCGGCAGCTATAAAGCTGACGAATATAACTCCCTCAGCGCGAGCTGGAGCGGTTCCTTCACCTCAACGGCGAAAGGCGCCGCGCTGCACCGGCGCAGTTACGGTAATGAACCCCGCGTAATGGTCAGCACCGACGGGGTAGGCCATGTCCCGCTGAACATGTCGCGCGATGAAACTAACCGTTTTGGCATCGGCGTTTTACCGTCATTCTCCAGCTATTCCCCCTCCAGCGTGCAGGTCAATATGAACAACCTTCCGGATGGCGTGGACGTGGACAACCGCGTCGTGACCTCAACCTGGACTGAGGGGGCCATTGGTTATCGTCAGATTGCCACGCGCGCAGGTCAGGACGTAACAGGCGTTTTGCGGATGTCGTCAGGAACACCACCACTCGGGGCGATTGTTCGCCTGGATGAAAGCAATTTACAGGTTGGGATGGTGGCCGATGAAGGCCGCGTCTGGCTCGGCGCCGTTGAGCCAGAACAGCAGTTTCGCGTGACATGGGGCGACAACCAACAGTGTCGCTTCTCGTTACCTTCTCACTTAGAAAAAAGTATGCAGTTGATACTGCCGTGCCAGTAAGAAATCATCATGAAATTAACGCCGATTAAAAGCCTGTGCCTGATGCTGATCAGCACAACATTTACCGCCCACGCGGCCATTAACCTGGACCGCACGCGCATTGTTTTTCCAGAAAGCGACAAGGCCAGCAGCCTGAAAGTGGACAACCAGAGCAAGGCGCTGCCTTATCTGGCGCTCTCCTGGATTGAAGATGAAAAGGGGCAAAAAGAAGATGTGCACTTTATGGCGCTTCCCCCCATTCAACGTATCGAAGCGGGCGCCTCGTCGCAGGTAAGAATTGTTAAACAAGCCGCTACCCGCCAGTTGCCAAAAGACAGGGAATCGCTGTTTTATTTCAACCTGCGTGAAGTACCGCCTAAAAGCACCAGCGCCAGCGAGGAGCGCAGCGTGATGCAGGTTGCCATGCAGAGCCGAATTAAGCTCTTCTGGCGTCCGGAAGCGATTCGCAAAAAATCTGGCGAACTGACTGAAATGCGTATGGAAATTACCGCCAACGCGAAAGGGCTCACGGTCCACAACCCTACGCCGTACTACATCACGCTGGCGTGGCTGAGCAAAAATGCCAAAACCATGCTGCCGGGTTTTGACAGTCTGATGATTGCGCCTTTCGCCACGGCAACCGCCTCTACCGGCGATTACCACGGTAGTTATTACAGCATCGGCTACATCGACGATTACGGCGCACTGAAAAAAGTCGACGTACAGTGCACCGGAACGGTTCTATGTAAGCTTAACGAACGGAAAATCGATAAAGATGCGAAAGCTCACTAGTTTCCTGCTTACATTGCTGCTTACAGCGCTGCCTTTGAAAGAAGCGCTGGCGCTCAACTGCTATCTGGGTGGATCTGGCGGCCCCGTCGAGGAGACAAAAACGATCTCCCCTTTTGCCATACCCAGCAACGCTCAGGTTGGCCAAAAAATATGGGAGTCTGATGACATTAAAATTCCGGTGACGTGTGACAATAACGTCACAAGCGGTTTCAAGCCGGAAGATGTTTTTGCCTGGGTAAACCCTTATCCTGCCGCAACCGATCCCTATTATGAACTGGGCGTCACCTATGAAGGCATAGATTACGATGCCACAGGCCAGCCCAACGGCGTGGATACCCGCCAGTGCCTGGACAACGATAACATCACCATTTACACCCCGGATCAAATCCGCCAGATGGGTTGGGAGAATCGCATCTGCTCTGGCAATCCGGATGATATCCACATTACGCGCACGTTCGTCGCCCGTTTACGACTTTTCGTGAGAATTAAGGCTATGCCGCCACATGGCTATGTCAGCTCGCTCAGCGATTACATCGTTGTGCAGTTTGACGGTAAGGGCGGCGTTAATCAGATGGCCGATGCGAAGAACCTTAAGTATCACATCAACGGACTGCAAAACATTACGGTGCTTGATTGCGGGGCGACGTTTACCATTTACCCTGAGAATCAGGAGATCGACTTTGGCACCTTCAGCGCGCGCGACATCGTGAATCAGCAGACGCGTTTGCGCACGTTTTCAATACGAACCACCAAAGTGCAGGATGCCCAGTGCTCGGATGGATTTAAGATGGACTCGTCGTTTTACACAACCGAAACGCTCAGCGCAGACGACACTGCGGTACTGATAGGGAATGGGTTGAAACTGCGTATTCTTAACGGAACGGCCCCTTACACCTTCAACCAGTACAAGGAGTACGCCGATTTTACGGGCGATAAGATGAATGTTGAGCAAAACTACACAGCTGAACTTTCACGGGAAGAAGGGAAAGCGATTCAGTCCGGGCCGTTCGAAACCGTGGTACTGTTCAAAATTAACTACCACTAGAAACAAAAAAACCGGGTTTCCCCGGCTTTTTTACATCAGCATGTTCAGCTGGCTTTGCGCTCGTGCGCGCGGCGGTACTCAACCAGATCTTCAATCGTCACCACTGGCATATTGTGCAGACGCGCAAAGGTGATGCACTCCGGCGCACGCGCCATGGTGCCATCATCGTTGGTCAGTTCGCACAGCACGCCTGCGGGTTTGAAGCCAGCCAGCGTCACCAGATCGATGGTCGCTTCGGTATGACCACCACGGGTCAGCACGCCGCCCGGCTGCGCGCGCAGCGGGAAGACGTGACCAGGGCGGTGCAGATCGGAAGGTTTCGCACCATCAGCAATCGCTGCACGCACGGTGGTCAGACGGTCAGCCGCCGACACTCCGGTGGTTACGCCATGCGCCGCTTCAATGGTCACAGTGAAGCCGGTACCAAAGGCGCTGGTGTTGTTTTCAACCATCATCGGCAGATCAAGCTGCTGGCGACGGTCTTCGGTGATGCACAGGCATACGATGCCGCTACCGTGACGGATGGTCAGCGCCATCTGCTCAACGGTCATGTTCTCGGCGGCAAAAATCATGTCGCCTTCGTTTTCACGGTTTTCATCGTCAAGCACCATCACACCGCGGCCTTCGCGCAGGGCATCCAGTGCATGTTCAACACGTTGAATTGAAGTGCCAAAAGAGGAAAGTAGCGTCTGATTCATGGTAAAAAAACCTCATTAACTTTATGGTTACCAGAATCAGGGCAGTCTTAGGAGCGCCGTACAAGCGGCAAAAAAATAACGTGAGCGGGCTTTGCCCGACTGGATCGTTACTCTCTCCCATCCGGACTCTAACCGTCGGCCCCGGAATTACACCGGATCTGCTGACCTTTGAGAATTCACCCAAAGCGCTCGCGGGCTTTCAGCGTTAAGCTGATTTACCGCCGGTGGGGAATTTCGCCCCGCCCTGAGAATAAGCGAGATAACTATAACGCTATTGATTACCCTGGGCAATGCATAAGCTTCAAACAATTTTGTTTAACCCGCGGCATGACACGCTACAATAGGCACTAACACCTTTTCATCAAGGGAAACGACAATGATTGACCCAAAGAAAATTGAGCAGATCGCGCGTCAGGTTCATGAGTCCATGCCGAAAGGTATTCGTGAGTTTGGTGATGACGTTGAGAAGAAAATCCGCCAGACGTTGCAGGCACAGTTGGTTCGCCTTGATTTAGTCAGCCGCGAAGAGTTTGACGTGCAGACGCAGGTGCTGCTGCGCACCCGCGAGAAGCTGGCGCTGCTGGAACAACGTTTGACCGAGCTGGAAAACCGCAATGCGCCGGAAGAAGTGAAGCCAGCGCCAGCTATTCCACCGGTGGATGACCAGGCATAAGTGCGGCCTGATGCCCTCACCCCAGCCCTCTCCCACAGGGAGAGGGTGAAAAACGAACGGGCCAACAGGCCCGTTTTTTACTGACTGCCTTTCTGGATCTTCTTAATGATGTTGGTGGTTGAACACCCGTCCTCAAAGTTGAGCACCATTACTTCACCACCATTCGCCCAGACCTCTTCGCTACCTGCGATTTGCTCTGGTTTGTAATCACCGCCCTTCACCAGCAGGTCAGGCAAAATTCCGGCAATCAGGCGCTGCGGGGTGTCTTCTTCAAATGAGACCACCCAGTCCACCGCTTCCAGCGCGCCGAGCACTATCATGCGCTGCTCCAGCGGGTTAACCGGACGCGTTTCACCCTTCAGACGTTTGGTTGAGGCATCGCTGTTGACCGCCACAATCAGGCGGTCGCCCAGCTTGCGCGCATTCGCCAGATACGACACGTGGCCCGCATGCAGGATGTCGAACACGCCGTTCGTCATCACCACTTTTTCACCGCGTTTGCGCGCGGCGGCAACGGCCACTTTCAGCTCGTCTTCGGTCATGACGCCAAAGCCGGTATCCGCACGCCCACGCACCGCGTTTTCCAGCTCAATTGGCGAAACGGTGGAGGTCCCGAGTTTACCGACGACCACGCCCGCCGCGGCGTTCGCGAAGTAGCATGCTTCTTCCAGGGAGTTACCCGCCGCCAGCGTCGCCGCCAGCACGCCAATCACCGTATCACCGGCACCGGTCACGTCGTACACTTCCTGCGCCTGGGTTGGCATATGCAGCGGCGCCTTGCCCGGTTGCAGCAGCGTCATGCCCTGCTCGGAACGGGTCACCAGCAGCGCAGACAGCTCGAAATCAGCGATGATTTTCATGCCGCGCTCAACCAGCTCTTCTTCAGTTTTGCACTTGCCCGCCACCGCTTCGAACTCAGAGAGGTTGGGCGTCAGCAGGGTTGCGCCGCGATAGCGCTCGAAATCGGTGCCTTTCGGGTCGATCAGCACCGGAACGCTGGCTTTGCGCGCCAGCTGGATCATGGTCTGCACGCTCGCCAGCGCGCCTTTGGCATAATCAGACAGCACCAGCGCGCCAATATTGCCCAACGCCTGGTTAATGCGCTCGTGCAGCGGCTCGGGATCAACGCCTTCGAACCCTTCTTCAAAGTCGAGGCGGATTAGCTGCTGGTTACGCGACAGCACGCGAAGCTTGGTGATGGTTGGGTGGGTCGGAACAGAAACGAAGTCACACTTCACATTCACGTCCGCCAGCGACTTGCTCAGCGCACGCGCCGCATCGTCAATGCCGGTCAGGCCAACCAGACGCGAATGTGCGCCCAGAGAGGCTATGTTCATCGCCACGTTTGCCGCGCCACCGGGACGCTCTTCAATGGTGTCGACCTTTACCACCGGTACCGGTGCTTCCGGAGAGATGCGGCTGGTCGGCCCATACCAGTAGCGATCCAGCATCACATCACCGACAACCATAACTCCAGCACGTTCAAACTCTGGCAGTGTTACTTTCATTCCTGACTCCAGAAAGATTCACAATTTGCGCGCGATAATATCACACTTGTTTTGTTACGCACGGTTCCACTAGCCACTTCTGCCAGCTTGTAGTCACCTGCGCGCGTTCGTCGGCGAAACAGTCCAGCGCCACATGGCCCGGCTGTTCCTGTAATGCCAGATGGTGCAACTCATCACGCAGTGTGGTGTAGGCGCGGGTTAAGGCCTGCGCCTCCTGCTCATCCATAATGTCGTTCTGCGCCAGCAGTTCCAGTATGCGCACGTTATCCGACCAGCGGGTCAGCTTCGGCTTATCGTGCGCGTGCAGCAGCACCAGGTACTGAGTGATAAACTCAATATCGGTAATCCCGCCTTCATCGGCTTTGATATCAAAGCGATCGCGATGTTTGTTGCCAAGGTGCGCGCGCATCTTCTCCCGCATTTCCCGCACTTCGGTTTGCAGCGTACTGCCCTCGCGCGGGGTCGTCATGACCGCCTTGCGGATCGCATCGAACTGCGTTTTGAGCTGCGGATCGCCATACACCACGCGGGCGCGCACCAGCGCCTGATGCTCCCACGTCCAGGCTTCGTTCTTCTGATAGTCGGCGAAAGCCTCCGTCGAGGTGACCAGCATGCCTGCCGCGCCGGACGGGCGCAGACGCGCATCCACTTCATACAGAATGCCGGATGAGGTGCGGGTGCTGAACAGGTGCATGATGCGCTGGGCCAGGCGCAGGTAGAACTGCCGTCCGTCAATCTCACGTTCGCCGTCGGTCATGACGTCTGCCGGACAGTCGTGGAGGAAAATCAGATCCAGATCGGAGCTGTAGCCCAGTTCCCAGCCGCCCAGCTTGCCGTACCCCACCACCGCAAAACCGCGGCCTTCACGGTCAGCAAGGTGCTTCGGCTGGCCGTAGCGGGCTACCATTTGCACCCACGCCTGGTGGACAACCGCGTCGATGATCGCTTCCGCCAGCCAGGTTAAGTGATCGCTCACTTTCATTACCGGCAGGGTACCGGCGATATCTGCCGCCGCCACGCGCAGCATCTGTGCCTGCTTAAACTGACGCAGCGCCTCAAGCTGTTGCTCTTCGTCCTCTTCCGGCACGCGCAGCAGATACTGACGCAGCTCGTCGCGGTAGGCATCCGTCGCCGTCGGCTGATAGAGGGTATTCGGGTCGAGCAGTTCGTCCAGCAGAAGCGGATAACGCGCCAGCTTGTTCGCCACCATCGGCGAGGCGGCGCAGAGGGAAATCAGGTGCTTCAGCGCACCGGGAAACTCGCTTAACAGCTCAAGGTAAGTGGTACGCGTGACGATCCCACTCAGCAGCGGCATCATGCGCGACAGCGGCACCGGCGCATCGTCGCGGGAGCAGACATCGCTCAGCAGATGCGGCATCAGATGATCCAGCACCTGACGACCGCGTGGGCCGATAGCGCGTTTGTTCAGTTCGAGGCGGAAATCGGCAATCAACGCCACCACGCGATGGCGGGCATCGTCGCTTAAGTGCGCCAGCACCGGCGTGGTGTCATCTTCCTGAAGCGCGTCCTGCCACAGTTCGCGCCAGTGCTCGGAGAGCGCATCGTCCTGCGATTCAGTTTCGTCGTCGCCGATCAGATCGTTAAAGATGCGGCGCACGCCCGCCATATGCGCTTCCAGCCGTTGCGTCAGCGCCGCCCAGTCATCCACCCGCATCCCCCAGGCCAGACGCGCCCGGTTCAGCTCATCGCCCGGCAACGTCTGGGTCTGTTCGTCGTTGATACTTTGCAGCAAATTTTCCAGACGACGCAGGAAGAGATAAGAGTCACGCAGCGTTTGCGCGTCGCCTTCCGGCAGCAGATGCAGCTGATCGATAGCGCTTAGCGTCGGCAGCAGCGAGCGGGATTGCAGAGAAGGTTCACGCCCGCCGCGTATCAGCTGGAAGACCTGGACGATAAATTCGATCTCACGAATACCGCCAGCACCGAGCTTGATGTTGTCTTTCAGGCCACGGCGACGCACCTCGCGGGCAATCATCCCTTTCATATTTCGCAGGGACTGGATAACGCTGAAGTCGATGTAGCGGCGGAACACGAACGGGCGCAGCATGGCGCGCAGCTCGTTGGCGTAGGCATCGTCGCTGTCGCCCATGATCCGCGCTTTGACCATCGCGTAACGCTCCCAGTCGCGACCCTGCTCCTGGTAGTAATCTTCCAGCGCGGCAAAGCTCAGCACCAGTGGCCCGCTGTCGCCAAACGGACGCAGGCGCATGTCCACGCGGTAAACAAAACCATCCTGCGTGGGCTGATCCAGCGCCTTAATCAGCCGCTGCCCCAGACGAGTAAAGAACTGGGCATTGTCCAGCTCGCGACGGCCGCCGCGCGTGGAGCCGTTCTCGGGCCAGGCAAAAATCAGATCGATGTCTGAGGAGAAGTTCAGCTCGCAGCCGCCCAGCTTGCCCATCCCCAGGATCAACAGTGGCTGAGGAACCCCTTCCTCGCTGCACGGCGTGCCCCACTCTTTACAGCAGGCGGCGTAGAGCCAGTCCCGCGCGGCGACAATCAGCGTCTGCGCCAGCTCGCTCAACTGCTGCAAGGTGCTCTCTTCACTCACCAGCTCCAGCGCCTGCGCCCAGGCAATGCGTACCATCACCCGGCGGCGGAACTGACGCAGAACGCGCATCAGCGTGGCTTCGTCTGCCACCTCTGCCAGCGCGGTTTGCAGCCAGCCAGCATAATGCCGCCACTCGTCAGCCTGCGGCGGCGCGCTTTCCAGCTCTGCCAGCCAGTCCGGGTTAGCGCTGACGCTCTCCTGCACAAAATCACTGAACGTGAGCACGCTTTTCGCCTGCTCGCTTAACGATGACGCGGGTAACGACTCAGGCAGGCGTTCGCAAACGGTCTGCCAGTGCTGCTGTAACTGCGAAGAAAGCGGCATATCAGGGGTTCCTTGCCAGAATTAACGTTTTCCGCTGTGCAGCCAGTACGGATCCTGCGAAATGGCCTCGTTGCGGAAATGCTCGATCTCAATCTGCTGACGGGTCTCGATGGCATGCTTAAGCCCCTGCCAGTTCTCCAGCCAGGCCTGCGCCTTCACGCCCTCATACGCACCCGACAGCAGCAACATGCTGTCGATGTTACGCGCCAGGCGGGGAAGCTGATCGCCATACTGGTCGCCCAGCGGATGCGCAAAGGTGGTTCTCAGTTCGGCCGCGTGACGGGAGAGGTGGATATCCGCAAAACGTTTGAAGTTTTCCGCAATTTTGGTCTGCCCTTTCGCATCGAGGAAGGTGCGCCAGCCGCGCGTCACCAGAAATTCGGTCAGCGCCAGTTTCGCGCTGGCGTTTTGCGGGCTGTAGATCGCCGTTTGTGCCGACACGTCGGAAAGCATCAGCGTTTCGGTTTGAGTGAGCAAATCACGTAAGTGAGTGCTGGCTTTACGCGGTACAATGCCGCCAAAGAGCGTCAGGGTATGACGTACCAGCCCCATAGCGGCCAGCACCTGTTTTTTGGCATTTTTCACGTTACGCGCCCACAGCTCCTCGTGGTACTGCCACTGAGAGAGTGCCAGCTCCAGCGCCGCTTCCATCCCCTGCTCAACGGAGGCTTTCGGCACAACGCGCAGAATCGGGGTTTCTCGCAGCACGCGCGGCGCATTCCCGGCGGCCAGGTGATAGCCGCGTGCCGCTTTACTCAGGCTGCCCTGACGCAGTCCAGGCTGGTTCACCAGCTTGCGCGCCAGCTTCAGCACATCGCTCGCGTCGCCATCAAGCAGTTCGAGTTCCAATTCGCAGATCGGCTCCTGCTCTTCACCAGCCTTAATTTCACCCCGATCAAACGCGATCTCAATGCGGCTCTTGCCTTCCGTCACCAGCCATTTCTCGCGCCAGAAATCGGTGCTGAACAGCGGTTGCGCCTCTGCCGACAGCGTTGCGGGCAGCGTTCCTTCCGGCCACACTTCCGCCGGAAAACGATCCAGCTCAAGTTCTGGCTTACTGATGTCGATATTGTATTCCGGACGCTGGTGTAAACCGCCCACCACGCGACCGGCGATTTTCATCGTCATCTCGTAGCGCCCGTTCGCACCCCGGATGCGCAGGCCCATATCATGGTTGCGCAGCCAGTTGTCCGGCGTTTCGTAATAGATGTTGAGCAGCTGTACGGGTTCATGGTGCTCGCCGGACAGCGTATTCAGATGCTGGCGGAGCGCGTCAGCGCTGTCTTTTTCGACGATAAACTTTAATTCGATCTCTTGTGCCATAGCCTTGTACTTTTGCGTGCGTCACAGACGCGTCGATGAAGGCGAACTTCCTCGCCATTTGTTTGTCAGTACATAGTATTTTGCGCCAAATTGCCACGCAATGAGCAATTTGACGGGCGTAAAAGTTTAAAGCGGTGGAAATCATGACACAGATGATTCCGATTGATGATGAATCCTTTGCGTAGCGACACTGATACCACTACTATCGTTCCACTTTTTATGAAAATAACGACTGATATGCTTAAATTACGCCTGATTGGACTTACTTTACTCGCTTTTAGCGCCGCAACCGCGGTCCACGCTGAAGAGAAACGTTACGTTTCTGATGAACTGAATACCTGGGTACGCAGCGGCCCTGGAGACAATTATCGCCTCGTGGGTACGGTAAATGCCGGCGAGGAAGTGACTCTGCTGCAAACCAATGCAGACACCAATTACGGTCAGGTTCGTGACAGCTCTGGCCGCACCTCATGGATCCCGCTGAAAGAGCTGAGCACGGTGCCAAGCCTGCGCACCCGCGTGCCGGATCTGGAAAATCAGGTGAAAACCCTGACTGACAAGCTGAACAACATCGACGGCACCTGGAACCAGCGCACCGCAGAGATGCAGCAGAAAGTGGCGCAAAGCGACAGCGTGATCGCCGGTCTGAAAGATGAAAATCAGAAGCTGAAAAATGAGCTGATCGTCGCGCAGAAGAAAGTGAACGCCGCGAATCTACAGCTGGATGACAAACAACGCACCATCATCATGCAGTGGTTTATGTATGGCGGCGGAGTGCTGGGCGTCGGTCTGGTGCTGGGTCTGGTGCTTCCTCACCTTATCCCAAGCCGTAAACGTAAAGACCGCTGGATGAACTAACTCGTCTTCTCTGCCACACTTACGTATCATCTTGCGAAAAGAGAAAACGGGAGTGTTGGCGTGAAGAGTTATCTGGTCGGTGGTGCGGTACGTGATGCGTTATTAGGTCTGCCGGTCAAAGATAAAGACTGGGTCGTGGTCGGTGCCACGCCCGAAGCGATGATTGACGCGGGCTACCAGCAGGTCGGCCGCGATTTTCCTGTGTTCCTCCATCCGAAAAGCCGGGAAGAGTACGCCCTGGCGCGAACCGAACGGAAATCCGGTTCCGGTTATACCGGCTTCACCTGCTATGCCGCGCCGGATGTGACGCTGGAGCAGGACTTACTGCGCCGCGATCTCACCATTAATGCCCTGGCGCAGGACGAAAACGGCCATATTATCGACGTCTACGGCGGCCAGAACGATCTGCGCGACCGTCTTTTACGCCATATTTCCCCCGCCTTTTCTGAAGATCCGTTACGCGTACTGCGCGTGGCGCGTTTTGCCGCCCGTTATGCCCATCTCAGCTTCCGCATCGCCGACGAGACGATGGCGCTGATGACGGCCATGACCGACGCGGGCGAGCTGGAACACCTGACGCCAGAACGCGTCTGGAAAGAGACCGAAAACGCCCTGACTACCCGTAATCCGCAGATCTTTTTCCAGGTTCTGCGCGACTGCGGGGCGCTGAAAGTGCTGTTCCCGGAAATAGATGCGCTGTTTGGCGTGCCCGCCCCGGCGAAATGGCACCCTGAAATTGATACCGGCATTCACACCCTGATGACGCTGAGCATGGCCGCTATGCTCAGTCCTGAAGTGGACGTGCGCTTTTCCACTCTCTGCCATGACCTCGGCAAAGGGTTAACGCCAAAGGAATTGTGGCCACGCCATCACGGGCACGGTCCGGCTGGCGTAAAGCTGGTTGAAGGGCTTTGCCAGCGCCTGCGCGTGCCGAATGACATTCGCGATCTGGCAAAGCTGGTCGCCGAGTTCCACGACCTGATCCACACCTTCCCGATCCTGAAACCCGCCACCATCGTCAGGCTGTTTGATAACATCGACGCCTGGCGCAAGCCGCAGCGCGTGGAGCAAATTGCGCTGACCAGCGAAGCCGACGTGCGCGGCCGCACCGGGTTTGAAGCGTCCGATTATCCGCAGGGCCGTTTGCTGCGTGAGGCGTGGGACGTAGCGAAAGCGGTGCCAACGAAAGAGGTGGTGGAGGCAGGGTTTAAAGGCCCGGAGATCCGCGAAGAGCTGACGAAGCGGCGGATTGATGCGGTTGCGGCGTGGAAGGAAAAACGTTGCCCTCAGCCGAAAGACTGAGGGCGGTCGGTCATCAGAAGAAGACCACGTACACGGCAGCCGCGACGATAAAGCGGTAGATCGCGAACGGAATAAACGAAATACGCTTAATCAGTTGCAGGAAGGTTTTGATGGCGATCAGCGCCACAATGAAGGCGGTGATAAAGCCCACGGCGAACATCGGAATGTCACCCACGGTCAGGAAGCCGATGCTTTTGTAGAGATCCAGCGCGGTGGCGCCCATCATCATCGGCACCGCCAGCAGGAACGAGAACTCAGACGCCGCGTAACGGCTCACGCCCATCAGCATCCCGCCGGAAATGGTTGCCCCTGAACGGGAGAAGCCCGGCCACAGCGCCAGACACTGGAAGCAGCCAATCATAAACGCCTGACGATACGTCATATCGTCCAGACCTTCCGCACGCGGGGTTTTTGGCTTCAGCACTTCGGCGGCAATCAGCAGGAAGCCGCCGACAACCAGCGCGTACATCACGTTAATCGGGTTGAAGAGCGATTTAATGGTGTCGTGGAACACCAGCCCCAGCACCACTGCCGGGATCATCCCGAGCAGAATATGAATCAGCGTCAGACGCCCCTTGCCCTCTCCTTCACGCTGCGGCAAACGCCCGAAGTGGATGCCGATCAGACCAAACAGACGACGCCAGAACATCACAACCACCGCCAGGATAGAGCCCAGCTGGATCACCACCTCAAACGTCTTTGCGGTATCGCCTTCAAAGCCCAACAGATGGCCAACGATAATCATATGGCCCGTACTGGACACCGGCAAAAACTCCGTCAATCCTTCGACCACACCCAGTATTGCCGCCACCAGCAGCGAGTGCATATCGCTCATCTATAAACCCCTAAAAAGATATAAAAAAACGGTTGCCACAACGGCTACCGTGAAACATACAGCTCTAAGACCGATATAACCTAAAATGGTTTAGCTATTATGACGTTAAATCTTTCCTTTCAGATTTGTGCCACGCTCGATAATCACGCCCACGTTGGCGGCGCGCGCCACCGCGCCCGGCTTGCTTAGCTTAATGCGCACCCACGGGGAGTTAAATTTGCTCAGCAGCAGGTCTGCCACCTCTTCCGCCACGCGTTCTACCAGCGCAAATCGTTGCCCTTCCACATGGCCGATGACCGTTTCACTGATGTCGGCGTAGCTCAGACAATCATTCACATCATCGCTTTTCGCTGACTTGCGGTTATCCCAGCCCATTTCGATATCGAACACCAGTTTCTGCTCGATGGTCTGTTCCCAGTCGTAAACACCAATTGTGGTGATTACCGAAAGTTGCTCTATAAATACAATATCCATCACGACCTGCCTGCTTTTTGGCTAAACCGGATACCACTTCCGGCGAATTATGCGTATTATCCACAGATGCTGAGAATACAGATACATTTTCAAAACGGAACAGCGTTATGAGTGCAATCGCGCCTGGAATGATTATCCTCGCCTACCTTTGCGGCTCAATCTCCAGCGCCATTCTGGTCTGCCGCATCGCCGGGTTGCCTGACCCGCGTGAAAGTGGTTCCGGGAATCCGGGGGCGACCAATGTACTACGAATTGGCGGCAAGGGAGCAGCCGTAGCGGTTTTGATTTTTGACGTTCTGAAAGGAATGCTTCCCGTCTGGGGCGCGTATGCGCTCGGCGTCACACCCTTCTGGCTGGGGCTGATAGCCATCGCCGCCTGCGTCGGCCACATCTGGCCTGTTTTCTTTGGTTTTAAAGGCGGTAAAGGCGTGGCCACTGCGTTTGGCGCGATTGCGCCGATCGGCTGGGATCTCACCGGCGTGATGGCGGGCACCTGGCTGCTGACCATCCTGCTGAGCGGTTATTCGTCGCTGGGCGCCATCGTCAGCGCACTGATCGCCCCGTTCTATGTCTGGTGGTTTAAACCGCAGTTTACCTTCCCGGTGTCAATGCTCTCGTGTCTGATCCTGTTGCGCCATCACGACAACATTCAACGCCTGTGGCGTCGTCAGGAAACGAAGATCTGGACGAAGCTCAGACGTAAAAAGAAAGACGCTCAGTAAACCGTTCGTTATGCCTTATAACCAAATGTGATTTTTGTCACCTTCTGCCTGTGGTAACTGTTAGAGACACAACACAACCACACAAAAAGAAAATGGCAGAAATCACAGATTCAACTCCCCTTCCAGCGGCAGCAAACACCCCGGATGGCGATATCAAGTGGGTACGCAGCGCATCGGACGTTTCACGTCTCGTTAATGACGGCTCTCAGGGCCGGGCCAATGCCCGCATCGTGGTCGGTATCGCGCTCGGGGGAATTTTTCTCGATGCCTACGATCTCGGCGCGCTGGCATTCGGCATCAAAGACATCACCCGCGAATTTAACCTGACGCCCGCCGGTACCGGCATGGTGGCTTCAGCCATTACGTTTGGCGCGATTGTCGGGGCGCTGCTCGGCGGCTATCTTACGGATAAAATCGGGCGCTACCGCGTCTTTATGGCCGATATGGTATTCTTTGTCGTTGCCGCTATCGCCTGTGCGCTGGCCCCGAACGAATATGTGCTGGCGGGCGCGCGCTTTGTGATGGGTCTTGGCGTTGGGATCGACCTTCCCGTCGCGATGGCGTTTCTCAGCGAGTTCGCCAGACTGAAAGGCCCGGGGAATAAAGCCTCCAGCGTCGCGATGTGGTGTCCCACCTGGTATGCTGCCATCAGCATCTCTTATCTTCTGGTGCTCTTCTTTTACGCCGTACTGCCGGAAAGCCACAGCGACTGGCTCTGGCGTCTGATCCTTGGCTTTGGCGCGGTGCCCGCGCTGGTGATTATCGCCATCCGTAGCCGCTATATGAGCGAATCCCCGGTCTGGGCGGCGAATCAGGGCAATCTGAAGGAGGCGGCGTCTATCCTGCGGCAGTCTTACAACATTAATGCCCACGTACCGCAGGATGCGCTCGACCAGCCCGCGCCTGTTGTGAACAAGGCAAAATGGTCGAACTACCTGAACCTGTTCCGCGGTATCTATCTGCGGCGTACCACGCTCGCCACGCTGCTGTCAGTCGTCTCCTCGTTCGCCTATAACGCCGTAGCCTTTGGCCTGCCGGTGATCATCTCCAGCTTCTTTGTGCAGTCGATGCTGACCACCATTCTGATCTCGCTGGCGCTTAATCTGCTGTTCGCGTTTGTCGGCGGGCTGCTGGCGGTGCGCTATGTTCCGCGCTTCGGCGCATGGCGGATGTCACTGGCGGGTTATGCGTGCCAGCTGGCGGCGCTGCTCGGCCTGGCGCTGATTGGCCGCCCTGACGGGTCCACGGAAGGCGTGGTCGCCATCGCGATGCTGGCGCTGTTCCTGTTTGGCCAGGGTTTTGGTCCGGGTGCGCACACCATGACGTTTGCCTCTCTGAGCTACCCGACCTCGCTGCGCGGTGTGGGTGTGGGGCTTAACCAGACGCTGATGCGCAGCAGTTCAACGCTATCACTGTTTCTGTTCCCGCTGCTGGTCGCCTCGCTGGATACCGCCGTGTTCTGGGTGATTGCGCTGGCGCCGTTTATCGGCCTGGCCTCGCTGCTGGCGATCCGCTGGGAGCCGTCGGGGTATGATGTGGATGCAGAGGATTATCGCTAGCCTTTCTTGCCGGGTGGCGCTGCGCTTGCCCGGCCTACATTACTGAAACCGGCTCACATGAGCCGGTTTTTTTATCCATAAGCGACTCATATGACAGCCTTCATTTCCGCCAGGGCATACTGAAACGTATCCCGATAGTGCGGAAGTGGAAGCACCATGTTAGCAACTCAGGTCACTGATAATTCATACAAAGGCTGGCAGGCCTCGCTTGCCCTCCAGTTTTGTCATACCCCTGAGAAAACCCTCCTCCATTCCGCGCGTCACACCGGGCCACTTACCGTTCAGCGTCCGTTTTATCCCGAAGGGGAAACCTGCCACCTTTACCTGCTGCACCCGCCAGGCGGAATTGTGGGCGGGGATACGCTGGATATTTCCGTGCGGCTCGACGCCAAAAGCCATGCCCTCATCACCATGCCCGGCGCCAGCAAGTTCTATCGCAGCAGCGGCCCGCTGGCCTGCCTCAGTCAGCATTTTCACCTCGACGAAGAGGCCACGCTGGAGTGGCTGCCGCAGGACACCATTATTTTCCCCGGCGCTAACGCCGCGCTGCGTTCCGTCTTTCACCTGCACGCCACCAGCACGCTGCTGGCGTGGGAGCTGTACTGTCTGGGCCGTCCGGTGATAAACGAAACCTTCAGCCAAGGCACGCTGGAGAGCCGCCTTGAGGTGTGGGTGGATGGCGAGCCGCGTCTGATTGAGCGACTGCATCTCAGCGGTGGCGATCTGACGCCCGTCGCGGACCATCCGTGGGTCGGCACGCTGCTGTTCTATCCGGCCCGGGAAGCACATCTCGACACGGTGCGCGAGCGGCTCGCCCCGCTGGAAAACTTTGGCGGGGCGACGCTCACCGACGATCTGCTGTCGGTGCGTTTTCTCTCGCACGACAACCTGATTTGTCAGCGGGTGATGCGCGATATCTGGCAGTCGCTTCGCCCGCTTTTAACCCCCAAAACCGCCTGTTCGCCGCGCATCTGGCAGACATAAAGAGAAACGCTATGGAACTGACTCCCAGAGAAAAAGACAAGCTGTTGCTGTTCACCGCCGCGCTGGTTGCCGAACGCCGCCTCGCGCGCGGGGTAAAGCTCAACTATCCGGAATCGGTCGCGCTGATCAGCGCCTTTATTATGGAAGGCGCGCGCGATGGCGAAACCGTCGCCTCGCTGATGGAAGCCGGCCGCCACGTCCTGACGCGCGATCAGGTGATGGAGGGCGTACCGGAGATGATCCCGGATATTCAGGTGGAAGCCACCTTCCCGGACGGATCCAAGCTCGTCACCGTCCACAACCCGATCGTGTAAGGAGCGCGTGATGATCCCAGGTGAATACCGGATCCAGTCCGGCAACATTGCTCTCAACGTCGGGCGCGAAACCCGAAGTGTGATAGTGGAAAACCACGGCGACAGGCCGATCCAGGTGGGATCGCACTATCACTTTTACGAGGTCAACCCGGCGCTGAAGTTCGATCGCGAGGCCACCCGAGGCTACCGGCTGAACATCCCGGCGGGCACCGCTGTGCGCTTCGAGCCCGGCCAGAAGCGGGAAGTGACGCTGGTGCAGGTGACGGGCGCACAGCGCATTTTCGGTTTTCGCGGCGAGATCATGGGCGAGGTGAAACATGGCTGAGATTTCACGCCAGGCGTATGCCGATATGTTTGGCCCCACGACCGGGGATAAAGTGCGGCTGGCCGACAGCGAACTGTGGATCGAAGTAGAAGACGATCTCACGATCTACGGAGAAGAGGTTAAATTCGGCGGCGGAAAAGTGATCCGCGACGGCATGGGACAGGGGCAGATGACCGCCGACGACTGCGTGGATCTGGTGCTCACCAACGCGCTGATCGTCGATCACTGGGGGATCGTGAAAGCGGATATCGGCGTAAAAAATGGGCGGATCTTCGCCGTCGGCAAAGCCGGAAACCCGGACATTCAGCCCGGCGTGACGATCCCGATTGGCGCAGCAACGGAAGTGATCGCCGCCGAAGGCAAGATTGTCACCGCTGGCGGGATCGACACCCATATCCACTGGATCTGTCCGCAGCAAGCGGAAGAGGCGCTGGTCTCTGGCGTCACCACCATGATCGGCGGCGGCACCGGGCCCGCGGCAGGTACAAACGCCACCACCTGCACGCCGGGGCCATGGTATATCGCCCGCATGTTGCAGGCTGCCGATACGCTGCCGGTGAATATTGGCCTGCTGGGCAAAGGGAACGGCTCCAACCCAGACGCGCTGCGCGAGCAGATCGCGGCAGGTGCCATCGGGCTTAAGATCCACGAAGACTGGGGTGCGACGCCTGCGGCCATCAACTGCTCGCTGGAAGTCGCTGAAGAGATGGATATCCAGGTGGCGCTGCACAGCGACACGCTGAACGAGTCCGGTTTTGTCGAAGATACGCTGGCCGCCATCGCCGGGCGCACCATCCACACCTTCCACACCGAAGGGGCGGGCGGCGGCCATGCGCCAGATATCATCACCGCCTGTGCGCACCCGAATATTCTGCCCTCCTCCACCAACCCGACGCTGCCCTACACGGTCAACACCATCGACGAGCACCTGGACATGCTGATGGTTTGCCATCACCTCGACCCGGATATCGCCGAGGACGTGGCGTTTGCCGAATCCCGCATTCGCCGGGAGACCATCGCCGCCGAAGACGTGCTGCACGATATCGGCGCGTTCTCACTCACCTCGTCAGATTCACAGGCAATGGGCCGCGTGGGGGAAGTGATTATCCGCACCTGGCAGGTCGCGCACCGCATGAAGGTTCAGCGCGGCGCGCTGCCGGAAGAGACCGGCGATAACGACAACTTCCGGGTGAAGCGCTATGTCGCCAAATACACCATTAACCCGGCGCTGACCCACGGCATCGCCCATGAAGTGGGCTCGATTGAGGCGGGCAAGCTGGCGGACCTGGTGGTCTGGTCCCCGGCGTTCTTCGGCGTCAAGCCCGCCACCATCGTCAAAGGTGGGATGATCGCCTGCGCACCGATGGGCGATATCAACGCCTCGATCCCCACGCCGCAGCCGGTGCATTACCGGCCGATGTTTGGATCGCTGGGCGCCGCGCGCCACGCCACGCGGCTGACGTTTATCTCGCAGGCCGCCAGTGCGAACGGCATCCCGCAGCAGCTCAACTTGCAGAGCGCCACGGCGGTGGTGAAAGGCTGCCGGACAGTGAAAAAGGCGGACATGATCCACAACGCTCTGCAACCGAACATCACCGTCGACTCGCAAACCTACGAGGTGTGCGTCGACGGCGAACTGATTACCAGCGAACCGGCTGACGTTCTGCCGATGGCACAACGCTATTTCCTGTTTTGAGGAGTGATGATGATTTATCTGACCCAACGCCTGGACCACGCACACCCGACTACCGCCAGCGTCACGCTGCCGATTGACGTGCGGGTGAAAAGCCGCGCCCGCGTGGCCCTGAACGACGGTCGCGAAGCCGGGCTGATGCTGCCGCGCGGTTTGCTGCTGCGCGGCGGCGATCTGCTGACCACCGACGACGGCAGCGAGGTGATCGAAGTGATCGCGGCCCCGGAGTCGGTTTCCGTGGTGCGCTGCGCCGATCCGTTCCTGCTCGCCCGCGCCTGTTACCACCTGGGCAACCGTCACGTGCCGCTGCAAATTATGCCCGGCGAGCTGCGCTACCACCACGACCACGTTCTTGACGATATGCTGCGTCAGTTCGGGCTGGAGGTGACCTTCGCCAGCCTGCCGTTTGAACCGGAAGCGGGGGCTTACACCAGCGATGCCCACAGCCATGGCCACTCCCACGCTCATTCACATTAAGGACTCATCATGCGCAAGTATTTACCGCTGTTTCTGCTGGCCTTTTCCGTTCCGGCGCTTGCCCATCCGGGCCACGGGACCGACAGCTTCCAGGCCGGATTTCTCCATCCGCTGACCGGGCTGGATCACCTGCTGATGCTGACGGGGGCTGGCGTGCTGTCCGCCCTGAGCGGCCGCAAGCTGCTGCTGCCGTTAGCAACGCTCGGCATGATGCTTGCTGGCGCCGTTGCGGGCAGCCTGCTCGGCGGTTTTAGCGGCATGGAAATGCTGATTATCGCCTCGCTGGCGGTCTGCGGCGTAATGATGTTCAAGACTGAAAATCGCCTGCTGCTGGCGGTGCCAGCCCTGGCGATGTTCCACGGCTGGGTGCACGGCGTGGAGATGTCCGGCCACAGCTTCTGGCTCTTCACCAGCGGGTTTATGTTAGCCAGCGCCACGGTGCTGTGCGCCAGCTTCGCGGCAGGGCTGCTGCTGCGCCGTCACGACGGCCTGCGTAAAACCTTCGGCGGCGGGCTGATCGTCTCTGCCCTGCTGGCGCTGATGAGCTGATGGAGCACGCCCGCCAGCGGCTGCGCCTGATGCAGCTCTCCAGCAGTAGCCTGCCGGTCGGATCGTTTACCTGGTCGCAGGGGCTGGAGTGGGCCGTTGAGGCCGGGTGGGTCACGGACGCTGAGGCCTTCAGGCGCTGGCAGATCCAGCAGATGGAGCAGAGCTTTTTCTGCGTCGACCTGCCGCTGTTTATCCGCCTTTATCGTGCCTGCGAGAAGCAGGACGTCGCGACAGCAAAACGCTGGACGGCATACCTGCTCGCCTGCCGGGAAACGCGCGAGCTGCGCGATGAAGAACGCAACCGTGGCGCGGCCTTTACGCGCCTGATTAAAAGCTGGGAACCCGCCTGCCCGCCAGAATGGTTGCCGCTGTTGACGCAGAGCCAGCTCTGCGGTATGGCGTGGCTCGGCGTGCGCTGGGGCATTAGCGCGCGCGAGCTGGCGCTGAGCCTGGGCTACAGCTGGATTGAGAGCGCGGTGATGGCGGGCGTCAAGCTGGTGCCGTTTGGGCAGCAGGCCGCACAACAGCTGATCATCGACCTGAGCGACCATTTTGCCGCCGGGTTTGAACAGGCATTTTTACGTGGCGACGACGCGCTGGGGGCCGCTACGCCGCTGTCCGCCATCGCCTCCGCGCGCCACGAAACCCAATATTCACGACTATTCCGTTCCTGAGGAGTCAATATGGCTGATTACAAACATCCCCTGCGCGTTGGCGTGGGCGGCCCGGTAGGGTCGGGCAAAACCGCCCTGCTGGAAGCGCTCTGCAAGGCGATGCGCGATACCTATCACCTGGCGGTGGTGACTAACGATATCTACACCAAAGAGGATCAGCGCATCCTGACCGAGGCGGGTGCGCTGGAGCCAGAGCGCATCGTGGGCGTGGAAACGGGCGGCTGTCCGCACACCGCCATCCGCGAAGATGCTTCAATGAACCTGGCGGCGGTGGAAGCACTCAGCGAGAAGTTCGGCAATCTGGATCTGATCTTCGTCGAAAGCGGCGGGGATAACCTGAGCGCGACCTTTAGCCCGGAGCTGGCGGACCTCACCATCTACGTCATCGACGTGGCCGAAGGGGAAAAAATCCCGCGCAAGGGCGGGCCGGGGATCACCAAATCCGATTTTCTGGTGATTAACAAAACCGATCTCGCGCCGTACGTCGGCGCCTCGCTGGAGGTGATGGAGCGCGACACCAACCGCATGCGCGGCGAGCGTCCGTGGACCTTTACTAACCTGAAAGCGGGAGACGGTCTGGGAACGATCATTGCGTTTCTGGAAGAGAAAGGGATGCTGCGGGTGTAGTGCGGGTTATTGCCGGGTGGCGGCTTCGCCTGACCCGGCCTACGGTTTTGTAGGCCCGGTAAGCGCAGCGCCACCGGGCAAAAAAACTCACGCCTCCGGCAGCTCCGCCAGCGGCCAGCGCGGACGCACGGACACGCTCAGGTCAGCCGTTGCGCCAGCGTTCAGGCGCACCATCCCGGCGTAGGCGATCATCGCCCCGTTATCGGTACAAAATTCAGGACGCGCGTAGAACACTTCCCCACGACGCTTTTGCATCATCTCTGCAAGCTTCGCGCGCAGCGTACGGTTGGCGCTCACGCCGCCTGCCATCACCAGGCGCTTAAAGCCGGTCTGATCCAGCGCGCGTTTGCACTTGATCATCAGCGTATCCACCACCGCATCTTCGAACGCACGAGCGATGTCGGCACGCGTCTGCTCGCTGTCGTCGTTATTGCGGATGGTGTTCGCCGCGAAGGTTTTCAAACCGGAGAAGCTGAAATCCAGCCCCGGACGATCAGTCATCGGACGCGGGAAGACAAAGCGCCCTTCCGTTCCCTGCGCCGCCATTTTGGACAGCATCGGGCCGCCTGGGTAATCCAGCCCCAGCAGCTTGGCGGTTTTGTCGAACGCTTCACCGGCAGCGTCGTCGATTGACTCGCCCAGCAGCTCATACTTGCCAATACCCGTTACGCTGATCAGTTGGGTATGACCACCGGAAACCAGCAGCGCCACAAACGGGAACGCTGGCGGATTGTCTTCCAGCATCGGCGCCAGAAGGTGCCCTTCCATATGGTGAACCGGAATGGCCGTAACATCCCACGCGAAGGCCAGTGAACGCCCTACCGTTGCGCCGACCAGCAGCGCGCCGACCAGGCCCGGTCCTGCGGTATAGGCCACGGCATCAATATCTTTTGCACTCAACCCGGCCTCTTTCAGCGCCGCCTGGATCAGGGGAACCGTTTTACGCACGTGGTCACGAGAGGCCAGTTCAGGCACGACGCCGCCGTAGTCAGCGTGCAATTTCACCTGACTATACAGTTGGTTGGCCAGAAGCCCTTTTTCGTCGTCGTAAATCGCGATGCCGGTTTCATCGCAGGATGTTTCAATACCCAGTACACGCATGACTTGTTTTACCTCGTTTCAATACCGCGCAGTGTAGAGCCTGGGCGGATTGTTGTAAAACTTTGTTCGCCCCAGGAAGAAGCCTCGTGTATACTCCTCACCCTTATTAAAGTCCCTTTCAAAATCGCATCGGTGCTTTACAAAGCAGCAGCATTTGCAGTAAAATTCCGCACCATTTTGAAATAAGCTGGCGTTGATGCCAGCGGCAAACCGAATTTATTAAAGGTGAGAGTTACATGCCGGTAATTAAAGTACGTGAAAACGAGCCGTTCGACGTAGCACTGCGTCGCTTCAAACGTTCATGCGAGAAAGCAGGTGTTCTGGCTGAAGTTCGTCGTCGTGAGTTTTATGAAAAACCAACGACCGAACGTAAGCGCGCTAAAGCTTCCGCTGTGAAACGTCACGCGAAGAAACTGGCTCGCGAAAACGCACGCCGTACTCGTCTGTACTAATCTGTTGAGGGCCACAGCCCTCAATTGACAGACAGAGTTGTAGTCGTAAGGCCGTGCTTCCGGAAGGAATGCGCGGCTTGTTTTCGTTTATAAGTCGCTTAAATTTTTGGGGCATATGGCCGGAAGAATCCCACGCGTTTTCATCAATGACCTGCTTGCCAGAACCGACATCGTCGATCTCATCGACGCGCGGGTGAAGCTAAAAAAGCAGGGCAAGAACTACCATGCGTGCTGTCCGTTCCATAACGAAAAAACCCCCTCTTTTACCGTAAACGGTGAAAAGCAGTTCTACCATTGCTTCGGCTGTGGCGCACACGGTAATGCCGTCGATTTTTTGATGAACTACGACAAGCTCGAGTTCGTTGAAACCGTCGAAGAGCTGGCGGCGATGCATAACCTTGAAGTGCCGTATGAAGCGGGCAGTGGGCCAAGTCAGATCGAGCGCCATCAGCGGCAAACGCTGTACCAACTGATGGATGGCCTGAATTCGTTTTACCAACAGTCTCTTAAGCACTCTGCGGCTGAGCCTGCGCGTCAGTATCTGAACAAGCGCGGACTGAGTGACGATGTGATTGCGCGTTTCGCTATTGGTTACGCCCCGCCCGGCTGGGACAACGTGTTAAAGCGTTTTGGCGGCAATAGCGAAGATCGTAAATCCCTCATCGACGCAGGCATGCTGGTCACCAACGACCAGGGACGAAGCTACGACCGCTTCCGTGAACGGGTGATGTTCCCGATCCGCGACAAGCGTGGCCGGGTGATAGGTTTTGGTGGTCGCGTGCTGGGTGATGCCCTGCCGAAATACCTTAACTCCCCGGAAACCGATATTTTCCATAAGGGCCGCCAGCTTTACGGTCTTTATGAGGCACAGCAGGATAATGCGGAACCTCCGCGTCTTCTGGTCGTCGAAGGCTATATGGATGTTGTTGCGCTGGCGCAGTACGACATTAACTATGCCGTTGCGTCGCTGGGAACGTCCACCACGGCGGACCATATCCAGCTGCTGTTCCGCGTCACCAACAACGTGATTTGCTGTTACGACGGTGACCGCGCAGGACGCGACGCCGCCTGGCGAGCGCTGGAAACCGCGTTGCCGTATATGACCGACGGGCGTCAGCTACGCTTTATGTTCCTGCCCGACGGTGAAGACCCGGATACGCTGGTGCGTAAAGAGGGCAAAGCGGCGTTTGAAGCGCGGATGGAGCAGGCTCAGCCGCTCTCCACGTTTCTGTTTAACAGCCTGATGCCACAGGTTGATTTGAGTACCCTTGACGGGCGCGCGCAGCTCAGCACGCTGGCGCTGCCGTTAATCAGCCAGGTGCCCGGCGAAACGCTGCGCATCTATCTGCGTCAGGAGTTAGGCAACAAGCTCGGCATTCTGGATGACAGCCAGCTTGAACGTTTAATGCCGAAACAGGCTGAAAACGGCACGGTACGCCCCGCGCCTCAGCTAAAACGCACAACCATGCGTATACTGATAGGGTTGCTGGTGCAAAACCCCGAACTTGCTCCGCAAGTGCCGTCGCTGGCGGGTTTGAACCACGAAAAATTGCCCGGGCTTGGCTTATTTTCAGAATTGGTCAACACTTGTTTGTCTCAGCCAGGTCTGACCACCGGACAACTTTTAGAGCATTATCGCGGCACAAAAGAGGCCGCTACCCTTGAAAAACTGTCGATGTGGGACGATATAGCAGATAAGGATATCGCAGAAAAAACGTTCACCGACTCACTCAACCATATGTTTGATTCGATGCTTGAGTTGCGCCAGGAAGAGTTGATAGCTCGCGAGCGCACCCATGGCCTAAGCAGCGAAGAACGCCGGGAGCTCTGGATGATTAACCAGGAACTGGCGAAGAAATAAAAAATTTAACGGCTTAAGTGCCGAATATCGATCGGGAAGCCCCCGGCAGCCGCACTGAGAGGCAGCGGCAAAAATATAAGTACGCCCTCGCTTTAAAGGTTGGCAGCCCATCGCCGACACCAATCAAACGAATTAAGTGTGGATACCGTCTTATGGAGCAAAACCCGCAGTCACAGCTGAAACTTCTTGTCCAACGCGGTAAGGAGCAAGGCTATCTGACCTATGCCGAGGTCAATGACCATCTGCCGGAAGATATCGTCGATTCAGATCAGATCGAAGATATCATCCAAATGATCAATGACATGGGCATTCAGGTGATGGAAGAAGCACCGGATGCCGATGATCTGTTGCTGGCTGAAACCTCCAACAACACTGACGAAGATGCGGAAGAAGCTGCTGCACAGGTACTGTCCAGCGTGGAATCTGAAATCGGGCGTACCACTGACCCGGTCCGCATGTACATGCGCGAAATGGGTACCGTTGAACTGTTGACCCGCGAAGGCGAAATTGACATCGCAAAACGCATCGAAGACGGGATCAACCAGGTTCAGTGCTCTGTTGCCGAATACCCGGAAGCGATCACCTATCTGCTGGAGCAGTACGATCGCGTTGAAGCAGAAGAAGCGCGTCTGTCCGATCTGATCACTGGCTTTGTCGACCCGAACGCTGAAGAAGATATGGCGCCAACCGCCACTCACGTCGGTTCTGAGCTGTCTCAGGAAGAGATGGATGACGACGAAGACGAAGATGAAGAAGAAGACGACGACAGCAGCGATGACGACAACAGCATCGACCCTGAACTGGCGCGTGAGAAATTTGCCGAGCTGCGTACCCAGTACGAAGTGACGCGTGACACCATCAAAGCGAAAGGCCGCAGCCATGCCGCCGCTCAGGAAGAGATCCTGAAGCTGTCTGAAGTGTTCAAACAGTTCCGCCTGGTGCCAAAACAGTTCGACTACCTGGTGAACAGCATGCGCGTGATGATGGATCGCGTACGTACCCAGGAACGTATCATCATGAAGCTGTGCGTTGAACAGTGCAAAATGCCGAAGAAGAACTTCATCACCCTCTTCACCGGCAACGAAACCAGCGAAACCTGGTTCAACGCCGCTATCGCGATGAACAAGCCGTGGTCTGAAAAGCTGCACGACGTGAAAGAAGACGTACAGCGCGGCCTGCAAAAACTGCATCAGATTGAAGAAGAGACCGGCCTGACCATCGAGCAGGTGAAAGACATCAACCGTCGTATGTCCATCGGTGAAGCGAAAGCCCGCCGTGCGAAGAAAGAGATGGTTGAAGCGAACTTACGTCTGGTTATCTCTATCGCCAAGAAATACACCAACCGTGGCCTGCAATTCCTGGATCTGATTCAGGAAGGCAACATCGGTCTGATGAAAGCGGTAGATAAGTTTGAATACCGTCGTGGTTACAAGTTCTCCACCTATGCTACCTGGTGGATCCGTCAGGCGATCACCCGCTCTATCGCAGACCAGGCGCGCACCATCCGTATTCCGGTGCATATGATTGAGACCATCAACAAACTCAACCGTATCTCTCGCCAGATGTTGCAGGAGATGGGCCGCGAGCCGACGCCGGAAGAGCTGGCTGAACGCATGCTGATGCCGGAAGACAAGATCCGTAAAGTGCTGAAAATCGCTAAAGAGCCAATCTCCATGGAAACGCCAATCGGTGATGATGAAGATTCGCATCTGGGTGATTTCATCGAGGATACCACCCTCGAGCTGCCGCTGGACTCTGCCACCACTGAGAGCCTGCGTGCCGCTACGCACGACGTGCTGGCTGGCCTGACCGCCCGTGAAGCCAAAGTGCTGCGTATGCGTTTCGGTATCGACATGAACACCGACCACACGCTGGAAGAAGTGGGTAAACAGTTTGACGTGACCCGCGAACGTATCCGTCAGATCGAAGCGAAGGCGCTGCGTAAACTGCGCCATCCGAGCCGCTCTGAAGTGCTGCGTAGCTTCCTGGACGATTAATCGGTCCTGAAATGAAAAAGCTCCCAATCGGGAGCTTTTTTTTGTTTATTCCCTCTCCCTGTGGGAGAGGGTCAGGGTGAGGGCATCAGGCCGCAGAGGAGCTAAAGCCCCCTCACCACAAGCGCCTCATCAAGTTCCCGATACGCCTCCACCAGCTTGTCCAGCGTCGCCCTGTTCAGCCCGCTGGGGTTCGGCAACACCCAAACCTGCGTTACGCCAATGGTAATGTCCTGCTTACCCCACTTCACACCGCGCTGGCTGAACGCCTGCTCGTAGGCCTGCTTGCCGAGGATCGCCAGCGCCGCGGGCTGATAGTCTTCAATTTTCGCGATCAGCTCACGCCCGCCAGCGCGCAGCTCATGCAGATTCACTTCGCTCGCCTGCACCGTGGGTCGCTCGACCAGCATGGTGATGCCACAGCGCGTATCCAGCAGCTGCTGCTCTTCTTCCGGCTTAAGCTGTTTGTCGGTAAATCCGGCCTGGTGGATCACCTTCCAGAAGCGATTTCCCGGATGAGCAAAGTGAAAACCGGTGTGCGCCGATGACTTGCCCGGATTAATACCGCAGAACACCACCCGCAGGCCAGGGGCCAGAATATCGTTGATCATCTCTACTCCTGTCTATGCATCTTAAGATAAGTATAAAGGATTGATTATGCGTTGTTTATAAAAACAGCAGGCAGGTGTGAATGGCTGGATTGCTGAGGGGAGTTACTTTATAATTCACCGCCACGGCCCCTTAGCTCAGTGGTTAGAGCAGGCGACTCATAATCGCTTGGTCGCTGGTTCAAGTCCAGCAGGGGCCACCAAATTTTAGCTTTAGAATCATCCAGTTAAGCCACTCGATTGAGTGGCTTTTTTGTAAGTAATCCACCACACGTAGCCCGGCCTGCCGCTTCCCCTCACAAACCCTAAAAACTAAAGAAATCCCCCATCGCGCCGATCATCATCCGTGTGTATTATTTCCTGTAGCTTTTACAACAACTAACCTTAACTCAAATACTTAAGCGCCAGAGCGAAAGGCATCATGAGCACACCGATCAAACGGCTAGAAATCATTAAAAATGCCATTGAGCTGGAAGATGACGACATCATCCGGAGCCAGTTGAAACGTCTCAAAGAGGAAGCCTTTGACGATGAACTCCTGTCCATCGTCGCGGCGCTTGAGCAGAAAAACTACACCGCAGCCCTTCGCGCTATCACCACCTGGCTGCAAAGCCAGCGCGCCGTTACCCCGTGGCGTGACCCGCAACTGGCGGCCAGCAAGCTGGAGCTAAAAGCCCTGGAAGAGCGTCTGCGCGATCTGATTGATCGTCGTAACGCCCGGGTACAGCAGCTTGACGAATTCAACGATCTCTATTTCTCCCGCCTCGGGCCGTTGATGCAGCAGATCCTCGCCCTGCGTAAAACGCTGGCGGAGCTTAACCTGCGTCGTCAGCAGGCGGAGACGCGTCGCCGGGAAGAGGATTACCGCCGCTGCCAGAGCTATATGGCGCAGGCCGTAGAGGTTCTGACAACGCTCACCCGGCGCTGGCGAGATCTGCCTGCGGATTCCGTTCAGGCGGCAGAGGCGCGCAAGCATCTTCAGCAGCAAAGTAATCTGATTGCCAACCTGCTGGCCGAAGCGATGGAGCTGGAGACCGGTTTAACGCGTGAAGAAGAGCCAGCACGTCAGGCGCGCGATGAGGCCAACGAAGAGTACAAGAAGTATCGCGAACAGCATCATGATGCCGAAGTGCGCCTGCGTAAAGGCAAGGATCTCTCTGAAGAGGATCGGAACGAGCTGAAGCGGCTCTGGCGTCAGGCGAGCAAGTTATGCCACCCGGATCTGGTTGCCGATGATTTAAAAGAAGAAGCCAACAGGATGATGGTGCAACTCAACCAGGCCAAACAGCGCGGCGACGTGAAGGCCATTCGCTTGCTGGTCGCCCGTCTGCAACAAGGGTTTGAACCGATGATGGCGAGCGACAGGCTGAACGACCTGGAACGTATTCGTAAAAAGATGGCGCAGGTGCGTGAGCAAATCGACACCCTGGTGAACGAGCTGGCAGAGCTGGAGAAAGAAGAGTCCTGGCTGCTCGTCTCGTCGCTCAGCAATATGGAAGCCTACTTTGCCCAGCAGGAGAAAGCGCTGAAAGAGGTATGCGCCTCGCTCGAACATCAGGTGAGCGAAGCGCAGCTGGATCCCGCTGCCTGATTATTTGGCGTGCCAGTACGCGCTGGCACGCACCAGCTGTGGGTCAATTGCGTCGGTTTCAAACTGACGGCTCAGGCGTTTCACCCCCTTCCCCTCCCCGGTCAGCCAGATAAAGTAATCCTCTTCCGGCACGGCCAGCGCTGCAAGATGGTCGGCTACCGCCTGCTCGTTGTGGCCAATAACCCAGGTGATGTTGAACCCGCTCAGGTGCGCCAGATAGTCCTGGTACGTCGCATCGCCCACGGTGACGATGGCGTGGATCGCCGGGCGAACAGGCAGTTTTGCGATGCTTTCTAAACGGCGGCGCAGCGCGGGCATGCCCGACTCGTCGCACACGTACAGCTGCCAGGCGTAATCTTCCGGCACCACCAGCGAACCACGCGGACCGCCGATGGTCAGCTTGTCGCCCACCTTCGCCTCTACCGCCCAGTTGCTGGCAATGCCACCATCATGAACGAAGAAATCGAGCGCCAGCTCATGTTTTTCGTCATCGTACAGCGGGGTATAGTCACGCGCTTGCGGACGCACGCCGTCGCCCCAGTCGATGCCTTCATCAGTCACCACAGGCGGCACGAAAGTGGTGCCCGGTGCCGGGAAAAAGACTTTGGTATGGTCGTCAAAGCCGCGAGAGCTAAAGCCCTCCAGCGCCTCGCCGCCTAGCACAATGCGCTGAAATCCTGCACTGACTCGCTCAGTGCGCATCACGTTCAGCTCACGAAAACGCAGGTCATTGCGGACACGTTGAGGGTAACGGGTAGATGCCATGTTGATGCCCTTCTCAGGTGAATACGATATATCGGAATGAATTTTTAATGATAATGATTGCTATTAACTCAGAAATCAAGATTTTTTAGATTGCATCTGAATATATCTTAGATATAGTTTAGATATATCAAATTGAGGAAGAAACATGCGACACGAACACGACGGCGGCGGACGCCGGCCACGATTTTTTGGTCATGGCGATCTGCGGCTGGTGATCCTGGATATCCTGACCCGCAACGCGAGCCATGGTTATGAGCTGATCAAAGAGATCGAGAACCTGACGCAGGGACATTACACGCCAAGCCCTGGCGTGATCTATCCGACGCTGGATTACTTGCAGGATCAGGCGCTTATCACCATTACCGAAGAAGAGAACGGCCGTAAGCGGATTGCGATTAACGCCGCCGGAGAACAGTGGCTGGAAGATAACCGGGAACAGCTGGAGCAGATCCAGACGCGTATCAAGGCGCGCTCCGTCGGTTTCCAGCTGCGCAAAAACCCGCAGATGAAGCGGGCGCTGGATAACTTCAAAGCGGTTCTGGATCTGAAGGTTAATCAGGGAGAGCTCAGCGACGCGCAGTTAAAACAGATTATCGGCGTGATTGACCGCGCGGCACTGGAGATCTCCCAGCTGGATTAAGCCAGCACGCCGTCGCTCACGCGGAACACGCGGACCAGCTCTTTCAGGTGCATGGCCTGTTCGTTAAGGGATGCCGCCGCCGCAACGGACTCCTCCACCAGCGCGGAGTTCTGTTGGGTGGTGGCGTCTATCAGGCCAATCGCGCTGTTGATCTGCGAGATGCCTTCCGTCTGTTCGTGGCTGGCCTGGCGAATCTCACGCAGGATGACGTCCATCTCTTCCACGTTGCCGACCATGCCGTTGATAAGCCCGCTGGCCTTCTCCACAAGGTTCATGCCGTCCTGCGTCTGGCTTGTGGAGCTTTCAATCAGCTGGCGGATCTCACTTGCGGATGTTGCACTTTTCTGCGCGAGCTGACGTACCTCGCCCGCCACCACCGCAAAGCCACGACCATGCTCACCCGCGCGCGCCGCTTCGACCGCCGCGTTCAGCGCCAGAATATTAGTCTGGAAGGCAATGGCGTCGATCAGGTCGATAATGTCGGACATCCTGTTCGATGTTTCGTTGATCAGGCGCATCTTGCTGGTGACCTGCTTCATCATCTCGCCGTTGTTTTTGACCACAGCAGCCGCATCGGCAGACAGGTTCGTCGCTTCTCCGGTGTGGGACGCGGTATTCTTCACCGTAGCGGTGATCTGCTCCATCGACGCGGCCGTCTGTTCAACGGAACTGGCCTGCTCCTCCGTGCGGGCAGCCAGATCCTGGTTGCCCGCGACAATCTGCGCGGCGGCGCTGGAGATGTTTTCCGATCCGGTTTGCACCTGCTGCACAATCTCCAGCAGGCGCGTTTTCATCTCCATCAGTGCGGTGAGTAGCAGTCCGGTTTCATCTTTACCGTGCGAGGTAATGCTGCCGGTGAGATCGCCATCGGCAATGGCCTCCGCAAAATTCACCGCGTCGTTCAGCGGGCGGGTAATGGATCGCACAATGAACCAGCCAGTCAGGCTGGCTGCCGCGACGCTGAAAAGCGTAATCAGGATCAGCAGGAGACGATTGGTGCGGAAATCACCTTCCACCTGCTCGCCCGCACTCTGCATTTCATGGTCCTGGATCGCAATCAACGCCTGCACTTTCGCTTTATAGGACTGTTGCAGGTTCAGGGTGTTGGTCATCATTTCGTTTATCGCGCCCGCACGGTCGTTATTCTGCACGGCCTGCAAAATGCGGTAGCGCGAGTCAAGATATTGCTGGCGCACGCCGTGGATATCGGCCAGCACCTGTTGGGATTTTTTATCCTTGAGAGCGTTGTCCAGCTCGCTCAGGATTGCGGCGATGCGCTCGCTGATCGCCTTCAGACGCTGCTCTGATTGCGCCGTGTACGTCCCCTGTTCGTCCAGCAGCATGAGCTGCTGCGTGCTGATAAATTCCTGGAAGTTGTCGATTAACTGGTTCGCTTTTACCGTCGTTGGATAATCGCTGGTAAGGATGGTTTGCATTCCATTGTTTGCCCGATTCAGGCTCATCAGAGACAAGCTTGCGCTGACGACCATCAGGACAATAAATAATCCAAACGCCAGAAATAATTTCGTGCCGATCTTTACGTCATGTATGAACATATTTACCCCATCGATGTGATTATTTCTCAGACGATCGCTGTTATCGACAGGAAACTCTCTAACTTTATGACTTTGATCGTTTTTTTATTTCCCACTTTCAATAAATCCGGGGCGTAGCAATTAAAAAACGGGTGCTTTTTTTAGTTACTTAATATTTCATTAACAACATAACTTATTCTGAAAAACAAAAAAGCCGTTTACCCCGGAGGAATAAACGGCTTTATCGAAGCATGCATTTCTTAATGCAGCACGGTAACCGCATCTTCAAGACGTCCGGCCCGGTGCTTAACCATCGCGGAAATCTGCGCGCTCTCTTCGACCAGGTCAGCATTTTTCTGCGTAATGCTGTCCAGCTCTGCCACGGCACGGGTCAGCTCTGTCAGGCCTGTCGCCTGCTCTGAGGTGGCGTGGCTGATCTGCGCGATAAGCTGCGTGACGTTTTTCACCTGCTCGACAATATCATCCATGGTACGTCCCGCGGCGTGGACCTGATCGGCGCCCGACTGCACTTTGCTGGCGCTGGCGTCGATCAGCTTACGAATATCGTTAGCTGCATTCGCGCTGCGGCTGGCAAGATGACGCACTTCGCCCGCCACCACCGCAAAGCCTTTCCCCTGCTCGCCCGCGCGTGCCGCCTCAACCGCGGCGTTCAGCGCCAGAATATTGGTCTGGAAGGCAATGTCATTGATAAGCGAGGTAATAGAGCCAATGCGCTGGGTACTGTCGGCAATGTCATCCATGGTTTTCACCACGGTCTGCATCGCGGTGCCCCCCTGCGTGGCCGCGCTGCTGGCGGCCATCGACAGCTTGTCGACTTCGGCTGCGGTCTCAGAGTTACTCTGCACCGACGCCGCCATCTGGTTCATTGTTGCCACGGTCTGCTGAACGTTAGCCACGGTCTGGCGCGTGCGGTCGTTGAGATCTTCATTGCCCTGCGCCAGCCTGTCGCTACCGTCGCGCACGCTCATCACCTGGCTGGAGACGTCGTTGATCAACCAGCGGCACATCAGCCCCAGCTGTCCGACGGCCCGCAGCGTTAGCCCCAGTTCATCGCTGCGGTCAAGATGCTGCACGCTGTTACGCTCTCCGGTAGCGACCCTGAGCGCCTGCCGTGCGACGTTTTCCACCGGGCGGACAATCTGTTGCTCAAACACCAGGGTGCCAAGCAGCATCACCACGGCTGCCGCCACCAGCGAAGCCCAGCCCGCGGCACTGGCAACCAGCGTTGCGGCCATCACCGCAAAAAGTACCGCCATTACGCTGCGCACGCGCCAGCGCAGCGGCATCGCCGGTAATTTGCCGAGCCAGCCTTTGCGCACCACCAGCCCTTTATGAATGCGTTTTTTGCTACGTCCTTCGTTGAGCGCCTTATAAAGCGGCTCCACTGCGGCGACCTCGTCCTCGGTGGCGCGGGTACGAATGGACATATAGCCCGTCATCTGGCCGTTACGCACCATCGGTACCGCATTGGCGCGTACCCAATAGTGATCGCCATTTTTACGTCGGTTTTTGACAATCCCGCTCCAGGGTTCGCCCTTTTGCAGCGTGTACCACATGTCGGCAAAAGCCGCTTTCGGCATATCCGGATGGCGCACAATGTTGTGCGGTTGCCCGAGCAGCTCCTGGAGCGTAAAGCCGCTCACTTGCACAAAGGTGTCGTTAGTGTGGGTCATGTAGCTGTGGAGGTCGGTGGTCGACATAAGCGTGGTGTCATCGTCCAGCGGATATTCATTCTGGGTGACATAGTCAGGAGAGGACATAGTGAGCATCCCTTGCAGGTTATTTGAATGTTAATTTTGTGGCTTATGTTTTTTCGGCGATAAAAAATTTATCTTTAGTTGTTAAATATGATTGAGATCGCAAATCTCGGTTAAACCGCACTTTTCGTGCGTTTTTCTAATTAATTGATTTAAAATACTTTCGAGACGAAACTACCTACAAAGCATGATCCCCCGGCGCACACTTAAGGCGCATTTCCTGCCCTGAAGTAGTGCAATTGACGACACCCCATCCCCGGCTCGTTATCCCTTATCCCGTGCGGCGCGCAATGGCATGATTAAATATTGTGCAAATTTGATTTCACCTGGCGTTTATCCCGATTTTTGTTAAGGCATCTGAGGTGGCGTAATCCCTGCAATAATTAACTCAGTATCATGTGATACGCGATCCCCGGGAGCATATTTTGAACAGGTTACCTTCCAGCGCCTCGGCTCTTGCCTGTACCGCGCACGCACTGAATCTCATTGAAAAGCGAACGCTTGATCATGAGGAGATGAAACAACTTAACCGTGAGGTCATTGATTACTTTAAAGAGCATGTGAATCCTGGTTTTCTGGAGTATCGCAAATCTGTTACCGCCGGCGGGGATTACGGAGCCGTAGAGTGGCAAGCGGGCAGTCTGAATACGCTTGTCGACACCCAGGGACAGGAGTTTATCGATTGCCTGGGTGGTTTTGGTATTTTCAACGTGGGGCACCGTAATCCAGTTGTGGTTTCCGCCGTACAGAATCAACTTGCGAAACAACCTCTCCATAGCCAGGAACTGCTCGATCCGCTTCGCGCCATGCTCGCGAAAACGCTGGCAGCCTTAACGCCCGGCAAACTGAAATACAGCTTCTTCAGCAACAGCGGCACCGAATCGGTCGAAGCGGCGATTAAACTCGCCAAAGCGTACCAGTCGCCACGCGGGAAATTTACCTTTATCGCCACCAGCGGCGCGTTCCACGGGAAATCCCTGGGCGCGCTGTCGGCGACCGCTAAATCCACTTTCCGCAAACCGTTTATGCCGCTGCTGCCGGGCTTCCGCCACGTACCGTTCGGCGACATCAACGCCATGCGCACCATGCTCGGCGAATGCCGTAAAACCGGCGACGACGTGGCGGCGGTGATCCTGGAGCCGATTCAGGGTGAAGGCGGCGTGATCCTCCCGCCGCAGGGCTATCTGCCCGCCGTGCGTCAGCTGTGCGATGAGTTTGGCGCGCTGCTGATCCTCGACGAAGTGCAGACCGGGATGGGGCGCACCGGCAAGATGTTCGCCTGTGAGCATGAGAACGTTCAGCCGGATATTCTGTGCCTGGCAAAAGCGCTCGGCGGCGGCGTGATGCCGATTGGCGCAACGGTCGCCACTGAAGAGGTGTTCTCGGTGCTGTTCGACAATCCATTCCTGCATACCACCACCTTTGGCGGTAACCCGCTGGCCTGCGCGGCCGCGCTGGCGACCATCAACGTGCTGCTGGAGCAAAACCTGCCTGCGCAGGCGGAGCAGAAAGGCGACATGCTGCTGGACGGCTTCCGCCAGCTGGGCCGGGAATACCCGGATCTGGTACAGGATGCGCGCGGGAAAGGGATGCTGATGGCGATTGAGTTCGTTGATAACGAAACCGGTTATAGCTTCGCAAGCGAGATGTTCCGCCAGCGGGTACTGGTGGCGGGAACGCTTAACAACTCGAAAACTATCCGCATTGAACCACCGTTGACGCTCACCATTGAGCAGTGTGAGCAGGTGCTGAAGGCGGCGCGTAAGGCGCTGGCGGCGCTGCGGGTGAGTGTGGAAGAGGCGTAAAAAAAGCCGGGTGGCGCTACGCTTTCCCGGCCTACAACATACTGCATATGCAAGCCCGGTAAGCGTAGCGCCACCGGGCTGCTTTTTATCGGTGAAACTCTGCCACCGTCATGGTGAAGCGAAGCACGGTATCGCTTTCATTGGCATAGCCGTGCGCCGCTTCCGTTTTCGCCACCGCCGACGCCCCGGCAGCTACCTGCGTTACCGTCTCGTCCACCGTCAGGGTTAACATGCCTTCGTTCACGTGCAGCAGCTCAAACGTTCCCGCCGGATGTCCCGGAGAGGTGAACGTTTCTCCCGGATGCATCTCCCACTGCCACAGCTCAATCATATCCGGGCCTGCGGTGCCTGCCAGCAATCTGGCGTAACCGCCCTGTGCGCCCTGCCACAGAACCGGGATCGCCTCTTCCTGAATAATGTGTATCTGCGGCTCGCTGGAGACGTTAACGATATCTGCCACCGAGACGCCAAGCGCGGCGGCCAGTTTACACAGAATGGCAATGCTGGGGTTGGCAGCCCCTTTTTCGATCTCTACCAGCATGCCTTTGCTGACGCTGGCGCGGCGAGAAAGCTCGTCCAGCGACAGTTTTTTCTCTTTCCGCCAGCTGCGGATACGGTTCGCGACGGCCAGGCTTACCTGGGCAACATCGGCACCCGCATCGGTCATTATATTGACTTTATCAGTCATTGGTCACTACCATGGTATAAAACAGTCAATACAGGATTATTTATGTCTCTTGTAACACCGTCAATAGATTCGCGACTTGTCGGGATCGCGCCCGGCTTTCGGGCGCTGAGCATTCTGGTTGAAGCTGCCCCGATTACCCAACCGGAGGTTGCGCCCGCTGCGCTGGCGCAGGCCTGCCAGCAGATGCTCAATGATGATGTGCCCTGGGCAGAAAATCATCTCGCCGCCTGGGATGAGGTGTTTAAAGCCTTTGGTGCAAAACCCAAACGTACGCCCTGCTCGGCCTCGGCCCTGCGCAAGCGCGTGATGAGAGACGGTTCGCTGCCGCCGCTCGACCCGGTGGTGGATATCTATAATGCCATCAGTATCCGCTACGCTATTCCGGTAGGGGGAGAAAATCTGGCGGCTTACTCGGGAGCGCCGCGCCTGACGCTGGCCGACGGCAGCGAGCCGTTTGATACCCTCAAAGAGGGTGAGCCGGTAGTCGAAAATCCGGAGCCAGGCGAAGTTATCTGGCGTGACGATCTTGGCATCACCTGCCGCCGCTGGAACTGGCGACAGGGGATACGCACGCGTCTGGACAGCCAGGCGCAGTCCATGTGGTTTATTCTCGAAAGCCTGCCGTCGATGCCGCTGGCGGCATTACAGGAAGCTGGCGATGAGCTGGTGAGCAATCTGCAAAAGCTGATGCCGGGCGCGACGGCGCGTATTCAGTTGCTGGAGCTGGCGTGAACAACGCCTGGTGGCGCTGCGCTTACCCGGCCTACAAAATCAACACCCCCCGTACCCGTAGGC
Source organism: Enterobacter cloacae complex sp. IR5402 (assembly GCF_049238125.1). Lineage (NCBI taxonomy): Bacteria > Pseudomonadati > Pseudomonadota > Gammaproteobacteria > Enterobacterales > Enterobacteriaceae > Enterobacter > Enterobacter cloacae complex sp. IR5402. The sequence continues at coordinate 191,967 of NZ_JBMKHO010000006.1, read as the reverse complement.
CCGGTAAGCGCAGCGCCACCAGGCAAATCCGCTACTCCGGCAACAATCCGACAAAGCTGCGTTTTTTGCGCGGCTCCGACATCAGCTCCTCCAGCTTATCCACGCACGCGAGATAGTGCGGGGTTTGCTTATGCGCCAGCACCGCCTCTTCGTCTTTATAGGCTTCGTAGATAAAGAACCGGGTTTTCACCCGCGGGTCCTGCAATACGTCGAAGCGCAGGTTGCCCGGCTCCTTGATCGCCCCCTCGTGGTTGGCGCGAAATACCTCCAGAAACTCGTCCACCCGCTCGGGCTTAATGTTGATCTCCACCAGCGTCACGTTCATTTTGCTTCTCCCTGTTTCTCTTCCTGCCAGAACTGGAACGCATCGCGGGCATTCCAGTTCTCGTGAACCACTTTCTTCACCGCCTTCAGCATGGCGAGCGGCGCGCTGGACTGGAAGATGTTGCGCCCCATGTCCACGCCGGACGCGCCCTGGTCAATCGCCCGCCAGCACATCTCCAGCGCCTCGTGCTCCGGCAGCTTTTTGCCCCCCGCGATAACGATCGGCACCGGGCAGCTGGCGGTCACTTTTTCAAAGCCCTCGTCCACATAGTAGGTTTTGACGAACTGCGCCCCCATTTCGGCGGCGATGCGGCTTGCCAGCGAAAAATACCGAGCGTCACGCGCCATCTCTTTCCCCACGCCCGTCACCGCCAGCGTCGGCATGCCGTAGCGCGCCCCTGCATCGACCAGCTTGATGATATTGTTGATCGACTGATGCTCAAACTCGCTTCCGATGTACACCTGCGCCGCCACCGCGCAGACGTTCAGGCGCAGCGCGTCTTCCATCGCCACCGCCACGCACTCGTTCGACAGTTCGCCCAGAATCGAGTTACCGCCGGAGGCGCGCAGCACCACCGGTTTGTTCGTCGCGGCAGGTACCTGGCTCCTGAGGATGCCGCGGGTACACATCAGCACGTCGGTTTCGCCAAACAGCGGCGCGATGGAGAGATCGATACGCTCAAGGCCGGTGGTCGGTCCCTGAAAGTAACCGTGGTCAAAGGCCAGCATCACCGTGCGGTTGCTCTGCGGGTTGAAAATGCGCGAAAGCCTCGACTGCATACCCCACTCCAGCGAGCCGCAGCCCTTCAGGGTGTACGGCACATTCTGCTGCGGCGTACCGATGCCAAAATCCTTGCCGTCTTTGATGTCGTCTAAATCAGCCATTTGCTCCCCCGTCAGAAATCGTATTTGCTGATGTTCTCTTTGGTGAACACCACGCGCTCCGGCAGCAGCACGATGCCGTTGCCCTTCGCCTCATACTGGTAGCCCTGCACGCTGTTCGGCTCGACCTTCAGCGTCCCGATATTTTTCACGTCTACGCTGTCGCCGACGTTAAGATCGCCTTTTTTCAGCAAACGATCGGCGACATTGACCGCAATTTTGCCCTGTTGCACCACATCCCACAGGCCGAAGGCTTTCACCGTGCCGCGCTCAACGTACGGGCGCATCACATTCGGCGTGCTGAAGCCGACAATCGCCACCCCTTGCCGTTTCAGGTTTTCCGCCGCCTGTGCCGCGGCCGGCAGGGCGTTGGCGTCCGGGGCGATGATCGCATCCAGATCCGGATAGGCCTTTAAGATCCCTTCGGCGGTTTGCAACGATTTGGTGGCGTCGTTATAGCCAAACTGGGTGGTGACGACCTGCCACTGAGGATGATCTTTCTCGATTTTGGCCTTCGCCTCTTTCACCCACTGGTTCTGGTCGGTGACGGTCGGGCTGGAGTAGAAGAACGCCACTTTCGCGTTCGGTTTGGTGACCTGCTTGCCCGCCATCTCCACCAGCAGGCCGCCCAGCTGTTCCGGCGTCCCCTGATTGATGTAGATGCTGCGGCACTCCGGTTTGGTGTCGGAATCCCAGGTCAGGACCTTGACGCCGCGCTGCATCGCGCGCTTCAGCGCCGGGCAGAGACCGTCCGGTGACACGGCAGAGACGATGATGGCGTTATAGCCCTGATTAACGAAGTTATTGATGAGCTGCACCTGACCGGAGACGCTCGGCTCGGTCGGGCCGTCGTAGGTCACGTCCACGCCAAGATCTTTCCCCGCCTCTTTCGCACCGTTGCCGCCGCTGGTGAAGAATCCCACGCCTACCAGTTTCGGGATAAAGGCAATGCGGTCCGCCGCCTGCGCCGAAGCGAAGCTGAGGGCCATTGCCAGGACGAGCAGTTTTGTTTTCATCTTACGCTCCGGATAGTTTTCTGAAGAGAGATCGCACCCATTCGCGGTGCAGACTCAGCGAACGCCCCATTACCACCACAACCAGTAGCGCCCCCGACAGCGCGCTCGACACCTGGTTGGGGATGCCGACCATCTGTAATCCCTGCTGGAGATACCCCACCAGCAGCGCCGCCAGCGCCGTACCGACAACAGAACCTGACCCGCCGTAGATATTTGCCCCGCCGAGTACGGCGGCGGTGAGCGCGGGCATCAGCAAATCGCGCCCCAGATCCGAACGCGCAGAGCCGAAATAGGAGACCATCACCAGCGCGGCCACCGCCGACGCCACGCCGACCAGACCGTACAGCGCGTAGGGCATGCCGTTCACCGACAGCGCCGCATAGCGCGCCGCGCGCGGATTCTGGCCGATTAAAAACAGATGGCGGCCAAAGCGCCCGCGATGGGTAATCAGCCAGAAGAAGGCGGTAATCACCGCGAACAGCACCAGCGGGATCGGCAGCCCCAGTACCGTGAGGTTAGCGAAGGCGGTAAAGCTGTCCGGGAAGCCGCCGATGCCCTCGTAGCCCGTCGCCCCCGCCATGCCGGAGAGCAGCAGCGCGCCGCCGCCGTAGAGGTAGAGCGTGCCGAGGGTAATGACTAAAGGGCTAATGCCGGTGTAGTGGATCAGCGCCGCATTCACCAGCCCACACAGCAGGCCAAGCAGCAGCGTCAGCGGAACGGCGATCGTCATGGGCCACCCCGCCTGCATCATCACCCCCAGCGCGATGGCGCACAGGCCGATGGTTGAGCCGAGGGAGATGTCGATCCCGCCGCTGATAATTACAAGCGTAAGCGGCAGCGCCACGATGCCAATGCAGATAAAGTCGCTGGTGCTGAACAGCAGCATGTTGATATCAAGCATGCGCGGGTTGATGGCGCCGAAGAGCAGGATCTCCAGCACCAGTAAAATCAGCAGCGCGCTTTCCCAGTTAAGCCTCATTTACGCCACCTCTTTTTTGCGTTTGGGAAACGGGGTAACGTGCTTTCCCCCTTTGTTACCGGGCTGGAAACGGCTGTATTTCAGCGCCCGCTGATGCCGCGCCAGTGCCTGACGCAGACGCCCGTCGAGCACCAGCACGCCCAGCAGCACCAGCCCGGCGATAAAGTCGTTCCACCACGCCGGGAGCCTGAACAGCACCAGCACGGTATCGATTTGGGTGAGGAAGAACGCGCCGAGGAACGCACCGACCAGCGTGCCGGTGCCGCCCAGCAGCGAGATGCCCCCCAGCACGCAGGCAGCGATGGCTTTCATCTCCAGCCCGCTGCCGGTCTGGTTGGGCACGAAGCCTATCTGCGCGGCAAAGACGATCCCGGCGCAGGCCGCCAGCAGGCCGTTCAGGGTAAAGGCGATCATGCGGGTGCGGTTCACCGCCACGCCCAGCTGGCGCGCGGCGGTGAGGTTATCCCCCACGGCGTAAAAATTACGTCCAAAGGCGGTGCGCGACAGCGTCCACGCGCCTGTGGCCGCGATAATCAACACCAGCATGCCGAGCGGCGAAATACCGACGGCGGCAGGCTCAGAGAGGGATTTCAGCCCCGGCGGCAGCCCTTCAATCCACTTCCCGCCGGTCCAGAGCAGCATCGCCCCGCGATAAAGCCCCAGCGTGCCGAGGGTGGCGACAATCGCCGGAATGCGCAGGCCCACCACCAGAAAACCGTTGAACGCCCCGGCCAGCGCGCCGATCGACAGCGCGAAGAGAATGGAAACGGGCAGGCTGTAGCCGCTGTTAAGCGCCACGCCGACGGCAATGGCGGACAACCCGACCGTGGAGCCGACGGAGACGTCAATATTGCGGGTCAGCATCACCAGCGCCGCGCCGATAGCCAGCAGGATCAGGATCTGCGAGCTGGCGAAGATCATCCCCAGCGTCTGTAAGCTCAGGTACGACGGGTTCAGCGCCACCAGCACGGCGAACAGCGCCAGAATGGCGAGAAACGCGCTCAGCTCGCGGTTTTTCAGTAAGATCTTCATGATTGCCCTCCAAACGCCAGCGCCATCATCCGGTCGAGGCTGACGGCGTGGCGCGGCAGCTCGCCGCTGAGCACGCCCTGATGCATTACCAGCACCCGATCCGCGAGGCCGGGAAACTCATCGAGATCGCTTGAGATCATCAGCACCGCCACGTTCTGCGCCGCCACGCTTTTCAGCAGCTGATAAATATCGGCGCGCGCCGAGACGTCCACGCCGCGCGTCGGTTCATCGACGATCAGCAGCAGCGGGTTGGCCTCCAGACAGCGCGCCAGCAGCACCTTCTGCTGATTACCACCGGAGAGCGTGCGCACGGTTTGATCCGCATGGTTGAGCTTGATCCCCAGCGCCCGGTGATAGCGTTCCACTACCGCAGACTCCCGCTTTCGCTGCTGCCAGAGCGACGGCTCGTTCAGCGCCACGGTGTTCCAGCGGATCGGCGCGTCGAGAAACAGGCCGGACACCTGCCTGTCTTCCGGCAGATAAACCAGCCCTTTTTGCAGGCGTGAACTGACCGGATCGGTGGTGATCTCCTGGTTCTCCAGCCAGACGCGCCCCCCGCGAACCGGACGCAGGCCGTAGAGCGTTTCGGCAAACTCGGTGCGCCCGGAGCCTACCAACCCGGCCAGGCCGACGATCTCCCCGGCGTAGATCTCAAGGCTGAGATCGATAAACCCTTCCCCGGTAAGATCCTCCACCCGCAGCACGGGAAAATCCTGCGCCTGGGTGCGGCGGTTGCCCGGCAGCGCCAGCCACAGCTTTTGCGTATCGCTCAGGGAGGTCTCCCGGCTTACCGGCGTCATGGCGGCGATCAGGGCGTTATCGTCAAACTGCGCGGTTTCGCCGCTGAGCACCACGGCGCCGTCGCGCATCACCGAGACGTGACTCGCCAGTTGCCGAATCTCCGGCAGCTTATGCGAGATAAAAACAATCCCGACGCCAAGATCCTGCAAGGCGCGGATCTGGCGAAACAGCCGTTCGGTTTCACCGGGCGTCAGCGAGGCCGTGGGTTCATCGAGGATCAGAATTCTGGCGTTGCGCATCAGCCCGCGCAGGATCTCCACCATCTGCTGGTCAGCCACCTCGAGGGTGCTGGCGGTGGCGTCGAGGTTAAGCTGGCACTGCAATTGCCGGAGTTTTTCCGCCAGACGATTTTCCCGATCGCGCTCTCGCGGCAGACGAAACAGGATGTTTTCCCGCACCGTCAGGTTGGGAAACAGCAGCGGCTCCTGCGGCACCAGATAAATGCCTAACCTGTGCGCCTGAGCCGGGGTAAGCCGTGTAAAAGACTCACCCGCCACCAAAAGTTCACCGCTATCCGGGGTTTCTACCCCGGCGATGATCTTCATCAGCGTCGATTTTCCCGCGCCGTTACCGCCCATCAGCGCATGCACCTGCCCCGCAAGCAGCGTGAAATCAATGCCTTTTAAGACCGGCACGCCTGAAAACTGCTTGCTGATATCACGCGCGTCGAGAAGTGGTGTCATCATCGCTCCGCTATTGAACAAATGATTTTTAGATTTAATAATGTTCAAAAGCGTAGACGGTGAACTATATTTACAACCGTGCAGGGATCACAATTTTATCGATTGAGATTTAGATAAACCGGAATCGATCGAAATGATCCGTTTTGTCGCGTGGCTCACATTTTCACGTCGCGCCATCACGAACATATGATCTAAATTTTTATAAGAGTTCAATTATGAGCGATAAACGCACTGCGGAAGAAGGACGGTTTGCCGGGCTGGCACTGGCGGAAGAGGAGCTGGTGGCGCGCGTGGCCTGGTGCTACTACCACGACGGGCTGACCCAGAACGACATCGGCGAACGGCTCGGGCTGCCGCGCCTGAAGATCTCCCGCCTGCTGGAGAAGGGCCGTCAGTCCGGGGTGATCCGCGTGCAGATCAACTCCCGCTACGAGGGCTGCCTGGCGCTGGAAACCGAGCTACAGCAGCGCTTTGGCCTGAAGCTGGTGCGCGTGATGCCTGCCCTGAATACCCCGCCGATGAACGTGCGGCTGGGCATTGGCGCGGCGCAGTCGCTGATGGGCGTGCTGGAGCCCGGCCAGCTGTTAGCGGTGGGGTTCGGTGAAACCACCATGAGCAGTCTGCAACACTTAAGCGGCTTTATCAGCTCGCAGCAGATCCGCCTGGTGACGCTCTCCGGCGGCGTCGGGCCGTATATGACCGGTATCGGCCAGCTGGATGCGGCCTGTAGCGTCAGCATGATCCCCGCCCCGCTTCGCGTGTCATCCGCTGAAGTCGCCGGGATCTTAAAGCGCGAAACCAGCGTGCGGGACGTGATCCTCGCCGCGACCGCCGCTGACGTGGCGGTGGTCGGCATTGGTTCCGTGAACCAGCGCCGTGACGCCACCATCCTGCGCTCCGGCTATATCAGCGAAGGTGAACAGTTGATGTACGCCCGTAAAGGCGCGGTGGGCGATATCCTCGGCTATTTCCTCAATGCCGAAGGTGAATGCGTCGAGGAGCTGGAGATCCACAAAGAATTACTGGGCGTCACGCTCGATGAACTGGCGCAGCTGCCCACCATTGTCGGCGTGGCCGGAGGGGAAGAGAAAGCCGATGCGATTTATGCCGCACTGAAAGGTCGCCGTATTAATGGCCTGGTGACGGAAGAGACGACAGCCCGCGCGGTGCTGGCTCTGGCCGGATAAGAGCAGCCCTGCGCTAACAGCGAGGCAAGCTCATGAGTTACCTTTTAGCGTTAGATGCAGGGACAGGCAGCGTTCGCGCCGTGATTTTCGATTTACAGGGCAACCAGATTGCCGTTGGCCAGGCCGAGTGGAAGCACCTGAGCGTGGAGAACGTGCCGGGCTCGATGGAGTTCGACCTCGACACCAACTGGCGGCTGGCCTGTCAGTGTATTCAGCAGGCGCTGGAGCGCGCACGGCTTAGCGCGGCGGATATTCAGTCCGTCGCCTGCTGTTCGATGCGCGAAGGGATTGTGCTGTACGACCGCAACGGCGAGGCTATCTGGGCCTGCGCCAACGTCGACGCCCGCGCCAGCCGCGAGGTGGCTGAACTCAAAGAGATCCACGATTACCGTTTTGAATCCGAAGTGTATGAGGTCTCCGGCCAGACGCTGGCGCTGAGCGCCATGCCGCGCCTGCTGTGGCTGGCGCACCACCGTCCGGATATTTACCGCAAGGCCGCGACTATCACCATGATCAGCGACTGGCTGGCGGCGAAGCTCTCCGGCGAGCTGGCGGTCGACCCGTCCAATGCGGGCACCACCGGTATGCTGGATCTCTTCTCCCGCGACTGGCGTCCGGCGCTGCTCGACATGGCCGGGCTGCGCGCCGATATCCTTTCCCCGGTGAAAGAGACCGGCACCGTGCTGGGCGCGATTACCAGACAGGCCGCGCAGCAGTGCGGCCTGCGTGAAGGCACGCCGGTGGTGATGGGCGGCGGCGACGTGCAGCTGGGCTGTCTGGGGCTGGGCGTGGTCCGCGCCGGACAAACGGCGGTGCTGGGCGGCACCTTCTGGCAGCAGGTGGTTAACCTGCCGCAGGTGCGCACCGATCCTGAGATGAACATCCGCGTAAACCCGCACGTCATCCCCGGCATGGCACAGGCGGAGTCGATCAGCTTCTTTACCGGGCTGACCATGCGCTGGTTCCGTGACGCCTTCTGCGCCGAAGAGAAGCTGATTGCCGAGCGGATGGGGATGGACACCTATTCCCTGCTGGAAGAGATGGCGAGCCGCGTCCCGGCGGGCTCCCACGGCATAATGCCAATCTTCTCCGACGCGATGCATTTTAAGCAGTGGTACCACGCCGCGCCGTCGTTTATTAACCTCTCCATCGACCCGGAAAAGTGCAACAAAGCGACGCTGTTCCGCGCTCTGGAGGAGAACGCGGCGATCGTCTCGGCCTGCAACCTGGCGCAGATTTCGCGCTTCTCCGGCGTGACGTTTGAGAGTCTGGTGTTTGCGGGCGGCGGGGCCAAAGGCGCCCTGTGGAGTCAGATTTTAAGCGACGTTACCGGCCTGCCGGTGCGCGTGCCGGAAGTTAAAGAGGCAACGGCGCTCGGCTGTGCCATTGCCGCAGGAGCTGGCGCGGGGCTGTTTGCGGATATGGCTTCGACGGGCGAGCGGCTGGTGAAGTGGAGCCGCGAGTTCACGCCAAACCCGCAGCACCGGGAACTGTACGACGGCATGATGCAGAAATGGCAGGCGGTGTACGCCGACCAGCTCGGGCTGGTGGACAGCGGGCTGACCACGTCGATGTGGCAGGCACCGGGGCTGGTGCGGGCATCCCCCTCACCCCGGCCCTCTCCCTAAGGGAGAGGGAGATTAAGTCCCCTCTCCCTTAGGGAGAGGGCATCAGGCCACACCAATATTTGAATCCCATCACATTCACCGCATTCCCCTTTTCCCTTTTACTCCCCGCTGGCTAAATTAGTAACTCATCCGACCACATAACAATAATTTTACACTGGAAGAGACTATGAGCCGCTACCCGTCGTTATTCGCCCCTCTCGATCTGGGGTTCATCACCCTCAAAAACCGCGTGCTGATGGGCTCAATGCACACCGGGCTGGAGGAGCGTCCGGACGGGGCTGAACGTCTGGCAGCCTTCTATGCCGAACGCGCGCGCCACGGGGTGGCGCTGATTGTCACCGGCGGCGTAGCCCCTTCCCCTTCCGGGGTGACGATGGAGGGCGGCGCGGTGTTGAATGATGCGTCACAACTGTCGCACCACCGCATTGTGACCGACGCGGTCCACCGCGAGGGCGGCAAAATCGCCCTGCAAATTCTGCATACCGGGCGCTACAGCTATCAACCGAACCTGGTTGCCCCCTCGGCTATTCAGGCGCCGATTAACCGCTTTACTCCTCACGCCCTTAGCCACGACGAGATCCTGGCGCTGATCGACGATTTTGCCCGCTGCGCCGCGCTGGCAAGGGAAGCAGGCTACGACGGCGTGGAGGTGATGGGCTCTGAAGGCTATCTGATTAACGAATTTCTCGCCGCACGCACCAACCAGCGCGACGACGAATGGGGTGGCGACTATGCCCGCCGGATGCGTTTTGCCGTGGAGGTGGTGCGCGCGGTGCGTGAACGTGCGGGTGCGGATTTTATTATCATCTTCCGCCTGTCGATGCTCGACCTGGTGGAAGGCGGCGGCACCTTCGACGAAACCGTGCAGCTGGCGCAGGCAATTGAAGCCGCCGGTGCCACCATTATCAACACCGGGATTGGCTGGCACGAAGCGCGCATCCCCACCATCGCCACGCCGGTGCCGCGTGCGGCGTTCAGCTGGGTAACGCGCAAGCTGAAAGGCAAAGTCTCCGTTCCGCTGGTGACCACTAACCGCATTAACGACCCGCAGGTGGCGGACGATGTGATCTCACGCGGCGACGCCGATATGGTCTCGATGGCGCGTCCGTTCCTCGCGGATGCCGAACTGCTCTCCAAAGCGCAAAGCGGCCGTGCGGATGAGATCAACACCTGCATCGGCTGTAACCAGGCCTGTCTGGATCAAATCTTCGCTGGCAAAGTCACCTCCTGCCTCGTTAACCCCCGCGCCTGCCATGAAACCAAAATGCCGGTGGTTACGACGGTCAATAAAAAACGCCTGGCCGTGGTGGGCGCTGGCCCGGCGGGCCTGGCGTTTGCGGTGAATGCCGCCTCGCGCGGGCACGGCGTGACGCTGTTTGATGCGCAGGGGGAGATTGGCGGGCAGTTTAATATCGCCAAACAGATCCCCGGCAAAGAGGAGTTCTACGAAACGCTGCGCTACTACCGCCGGATGATCGAGGTGACGGGTGTCGGTCTGCGGCTTAACCAGTTTGTCAGCGCGGCGGATCTGATCGGTTTCGACGAGGTGATCCTCGCGAGTGGGATCGCCCCGCGCACCCCTGCGATCGAGGGTATCGATCATCCGAAGGTATTGAGCTATCTGGACGTGCTGCGCGACAAAGCGCCGGTTGGCGAGAAGGTGGCGATTATCGGCTGCGGCGGGATCGGTTTTGATACCGCGATGTATTTAAGCCAGCCGGGCGAAGCCACCAGCCAGAACATCGCTGAGTTCTGCGTGGAATGGGGCATTGATACCAGTCTCAGTCAGTCCGGCGGTTTACGCCCGGAAGGGCCGCAGCTGCCAAAAAGCCCGCGCCAGATCGTGATGCTCCAGCGTAAGGCCAGCAAGCCGGGTGAAGGGCTGGGCAAAACTACTGGCTGGATCCACCGCGCCACCCTCCTCTCGCGCGGGGTGAAGATGATCCCGGCGGTGAGCTACCAGAAGATCGACGACGACGGGCTGCATGTGCTGATCGGTGGTGAACCGCAGCTGCTGCGCGTGGATCATGTGATTTTGTGCGCCGGACAGGAGCCAAAGCGCGATCTGGCCGATCCGCTGCGCGAAGCGGGTAAAACGGTGCATTTGATCGGCGGGTGCGACGTGGCGATGGAGCTGGATGCGCGGCGGGCGATTGCGCAGGGCACCCAGCTTGCACTGGTTATTTAGCGACGACGCCCCAGCTTCACCGATTTCAGCACCACGAATTTGTTATTGGTGGCAATGGTGACGCAGTTGCCGAAAATCTTCTTCAGCTTGTGGAAGTAGTCCAGGTGGCGGTTCGCCACGATATACAGCTCGCCGTTGATTTTCAGGCAGCGGCGCGCGTGGTGGAACATCTCCCACGCGACGTTATCCGTCAGGGCGTGCTTCTGGTGGAACGGCGGGTTACAGAATACCGCGTTGAAGCGGAAAGGCTCTACGCCCGACAGCGCGTTATTGATCATAAACTCGCAGCGATCCAGCGCTTCAGGCAGGTTAGTTTCCACGTTCAGACGGCTGGAGGCCACCGCCATTGGCGATTCGTCGCTGAACACCACGCTGGCCTCCGGGTTCTTCGCCAGCAGCGTCAGGCCAATCACGCCATTGCCGCAGCCCAGGTCGACAATCTCACCCTCAAGATTTTCCGGCAGATGTTCCATAAAGAAACGCGCCCCGATATCCAGACCGGTACGGGAAAAGACGTTCGCGTGGTTGTGGATGGTCCAGTCGGTACCTTCCAGTTTCCAGCTCAGCGTTTCTGGCGCGTCGGCCAGCGCCGGTGCGCTGAAGGTGCAGTTGATCAGGCGTGCTTTTTTCCAGGCAAGCGTCGTGGTGGTCGGGCCGAGGACCTTCTCGAACAGCTCCAGCGTCGAGGTGTGAATATCACGCGCTTTGGCACCCGCGATAATGCGGGTTTCTGGCGTGACGACTTTACGCAGCGCGCGCAGTTGCTGCTCCAGCAGCGCCATGGTTTTTGGCACCTTAATCAGCACCACGCCCGGCGCCTGCGGGTAGTCCGCGGTGCTGTCGAGGAACTTCACGCTGGACTCTTCGATGTCGTTATGGCGCAGGTTTTCACGCGTCGCCAGTTCGCTTAAGTAAGAATCGCCGATACTGTAAGGCGCATGTTCCGCCAGCGCGCAGGCCAGCGCGCCAAACGCGTCATTCAGGATCAGAACCGGGCCGCTGATTTCAGTCTCATCCAACTGTTGCAGCAGATATTCATCCGCCGCTTCCCACGCCTGAAGCGGGTTCACGTCGTCCGTTTCCGGGAAACGTTTAAGGTTGAGTGAACGGAAACCGTTGTCTAAGTGGCTCATCGGCCCTCCTGAATGGTAAAATTTGGCGTATCCCTGAAAAGGGTGCGTGAGTATACCCGTTTTCACACTATTTTGGGGTTTTGATGAACCAGCTGACTTATCTCCAGGGCTATCCGGAGCATTTACTTTCCCAGGTTCGTGACCTGATTGCCGCGGGAAAGCTCGGTGCGGTGCTGGAAAAACGCTACCCGGGCACGCATGATTTCGCGACTGACAAAGCCCTCTGGCAGTATACGCAGGATCTGAAAAACCAGTATCTTAAGAGCGCCCCGCCGATCAACAAGGTGATGTACGACAATAAGATCCATGTGCTGAAAAACGCGCTCGGCCTGCATACCGCCATCTCCCGCGTGCAGGGCGGCAAGCTGAAGGCTAAAGCGGAGATCCGCGTCGCGACCGTCTTTCGCAATGCGCCGGAAGCCTTTCTGCGGATGATCGTGGTGCACGAGCTGGCGCACCTGAAAGAGAAAGAGCACGACAAAGCCTTCTATTCCCTGTGCTGCCACATGGAGCCACAGTACCACCAGCTGGAGTTTGATACCCGTTTGTGGCTGACGCATTTATCGTTAAAGAGTAATGCGCAGTAGCGCACGCGAAATGTCATGATGACGTGCTACAGTGGTTTTAAGTTCCCTGCTACGGAGTACGTAAACGTTTATGATACGTTTCGCAGTCATCGGTACGAACTGGATCACGCGCCAGTTCGTCGACGCCGCCCACGAAACCGGCAAATATAAGCTCACCGCAGTCTATTCCCGCAGCCTTGAGCAGGCGCAGAGTTTTGCGAATGACTACCTGGTTGAACATCTGTTCACCTCGCTCGATGAGATGGCGCAAAGCGACGCCATTGACGCGGTCTATATTGCCAGCCCGAATTCTCTGCATTTCCCGCAAACGAAGCTGTTCCTCAGCCACAAAAAACACGTGATTTGCGAGAAGCCGCTGGCCTCGAATATTGAGGAAGTGGAAGCCGCCATTGCGCTTGCCCGGGAAAACCAGGTGGTGCTGTTTGAAGCGTTCAAAACCGCCAGCCTGCCGAACTTCCTGCTGTTGCAGCAGTCCCTGCCGAAAATTGGCAAAGTGCGTAAAGCCTTTATCAACTACTGCCAGTATTCCTCGCGCTACCAGCGCTACCTGGACGGCGAAAACCCGAACACCTTTAACCCGGCCTTCTCGAATGGCTCGATTATGGATATCGGTTTTTACTGCCTGGCCTCTGCGGTCGCCCTGTGGGGTGAACCGCACGGCGTAACGGCCACCGCCAGCCTGCTGGAGAGCGGCGTGGATGCACATGGCGTTGTGGTGCTGGACTACGGTGATTTCAGCGTGACGTTGCAGCACTCGAAGGTCAGTGACTCCGTACTGCCAAGCGAAATTCAGGGCGAAGACGGCTCGCTGGTGATCGAAAAAATCTCCGAATGCCAGAAGCTAAGCATCGTTCCCCGCGGCGGCAAAGCGCAGGAGCTGACGCAGCCTCAGCATATTAACACTATGCTCTATGAGGCAGAGGTCTTCGCCCGTCTGGTAGAAGACAACGAAGTGAACCACCCGGGGCTGGCAATCAGCCGCACCACGGCGAAGCTGCAAACGGAGATCCGCCGACAGACTGGCGTGATTTTCCCCGCAGACGGCGTGAATGTGGAAGCCGTCGCGTAAAGCTGTGTAATGAAATCGTGCAGACCATTGACGAAACCGATGGTCTGACATAATTTGTTACCTGCAAAGGGGAGTAACTTCTTCGCCGGTGGATCGTCATTACGATGCGTGCAAAACCGCATCCGGTCGCCGGGCAACCTTCGAGGTTGTAAGTGAGACCTTGCCGGAAGGCGAGGTCTATGCATAAAAAGCTAACGGCTATCGTCTTCTGACCATAGCCGTTTTTGTTTTTTATGTGTAAGGAAAATAGTATGCATTCTGTCGGCACTCCAATGCTGTGGGGCGGATTCGCGGTTGTCGTGCTCATCATGCTGGCGATCGACCTCTTTTTGCAGGGTCGTCGCGGCGAACACGGCATGAGCGTCAAGCAAGCCGCCGTCTGGTCGCTGGTATGGGTTACCCTCTCACTTCTTTTCTGCGCCGCCTTCTGGTGGTATCTGGCCTCAACCGAAGGCCGCGCGGTGGCCGATCCTCAGGCACTCGCCTTCCTCACCGGCTATCTGATTGAAAAAGCACTGGCGGTTGATAACGTCTTCGTCTGGCTGATGCTGTTCAGTTACTTCGCCGTGCCTGCGGCTCTGCAACGCCGCGTGCTGGTGTACGGCGTTCTGGGCGCTATTGTCCTGCGTACCATCATGATCTTCGCCGGTAGCTGGCTGATTACCCAGTTCGAATGGCTGTTGTATGTATTTGGTGCGTTCCTGCTGTTCACCGGGGTCAAAATGGCGCTGGCGAAAGAAGACGATACCGGTATCGGTGATAAGCCGTTGGTGAAGTGGTTCCGGGGTCATCTGCGCATGACGGACAAGATCGAGAGCGAGCATTTCTTCGTGCGTAAGAACGGCCTGCTGTTCGCCACCCCGCTGCTGCTGGTGCTGATTCTGGTCGAGCTGAGCGACGTGATTTTCGCGGTGGACAGTATCCCGGCTATCTTCGCAGTTACCACCGACCCGTTCATCGTTCTGACCTCGAATCTGTTCGCCATCCTCGGCCTGCGTGCGATGTACTTCCTGCTGGCAGGCGCGGCAGAGCGCTTCTCAATGCTGAAGTACGGCCTGTCGGTGATTCTGGTGTTTATCGGTATCAAGATGCTGATCGTCGATTTCTACCATATCCCGATCGCCATTTCGCTCGGCGTGGTGTTTGGCATTCTGCTGGTGACGCTGATTATCAATACCTGGGTTAACCGCCAGCACGATAAGAAGCAGCAGGTTTAGTGCAACGTTCGGTGCGGGCTGATGCCCTCACCCCAACCCTCTCCCACAGGGAGAGGGGGAAATGCAATGCAGGCCGGGTAAGCGTAGCGCTACCCGGCGCTTTCGTTAACCAATAGTTAAAAAACATGACGCAACACGTAAAATCCAGCATTTTACGCTTCCCTCCTTTCACGTATTCCCTATACTCGACCAGGCAAACATTTACTTACATCCGGAAATAAATGTGACTTAGAGCACATCCAGGATGGAACGCAATTTCACTCAGGAATAACGTATGAGCACACAATCACGCGGTCTGTTCGCGCGCCTGGCGCAGGGCAGTCTTGTAAAACAAATTCTGGTCGGGTTGGTACTGGGTATTCTGCTGGCCATGGTGTCGAAACCTGCCGCGGAGGCCACGGGACTGCTCGGGACGCTGTTTGTGGGCGCCCTGAAGGCCGTCGCCCCGGTACTGGTGCTGATGCTGGTGATGGCGTCGATTGCCAACCACCAGCACGGACAAAAAACCAACATTCGCCCTATTCTGTTCCTGTATCTGCTGGGAACCTTCTCTGCTGCCTTAACGGCCGTTGTGTTTAGCTTCCTGTTCCCGTCTACGCTGCACCTGACCAGCGCGGCCGGTGATATCACCCCGCCGTCCGGGATTGTGGAAGTCCTTCGCGGCCTGCTGATGAGCATGGTCTCTAACCCCATCACCGCACTGATGAGCGGAAACTACATTGGCATCCTGGTCTGGGCGATTGGTCTGGGCTTCGCGCTGCGTCATGGCAACGAGACCACGAAAAACCTGGTCAACGATTTGTCCAATGCCGTGACTTTCATGGTGAAGCTGGTGATTCGCTTTGCACCAGTCGGTATCTTTGGTCTGGTTTCTTCGACGCTGGCCACTACCGGTTTCGACGCACTGTGGGGCTACGCGCAGCTGCTGGTCGTCCTGGTCGGCTGTATGCTGCTGGTGGCGCTGGTGATCAACCCGCTGCTGGTGTTCTGGCAGATCCGCCGCAACCCGTATCCGCTGGTGCTGACTTGCCTGCGCGAGAGCGGCGTGTATGCCTTCTTTACCCGCAGCTCGGCGGCGAACATTCCGGTCAACATGGCGCTGGCGGAGAAGCTGAACCTGGATCGCGATACCTATTCCGTGTCGATCCCGCTGGGTGCGACCGTGAACATGGCGGGTGCGGCGATCACCATCACCGTGCTGACGCTGGCGGCGGTGCATACGCTGGGTATTCCGGTGGATCTGCCAACCGCGCTGCTGCTGAGCGTCGTTGCATCACTGTGTGCCTGTGGCGCATCCGGCGTGGCGGGCGGATCGCTGCTGCTGATCCCGCTGGCCTGTAACATGTTCGGTATCCCGAACGAGATTGCCATGCAGGTTGTCGCGGTCGGCTTCATTATCGGCGTATTGCAGGATTCCTGCGAGACTGCGCTGAACTCCTCTACCGACGTGCTGTTTACCGCCGCAGCCTGTCAGGCGGAAGACGCGCGGTTAGCGAAGAACGCCCTGCGCAGTTAAAAAGAAAAGCCCGGTGGCGGCTACGCCTTACCGGGCCTACAAGGTAAATGCAAAACGGCAACATGTGTTGCCGTTTTTAGTGTTGCACCCTCTCCCTGTGGGAGAGGGCCGGGGTGAGGGCACCAGCCCGCACCCGACTTAAAGCGTCACACCACTCTTAAAGATCGCCAGCTCGCGGAAGTCGTTCTTCTCGTTACAGGTCTGCCTGCCGTTAGCAAACTCCACGATAGTATCCACGAACTCCGTCAGCAGCTGTGGCATCGCTTTGCCGTGGATCAGCTGGCCTGCGTCGAAATCGATCCAGTGCTTTTTCTTCGCCGCCAGTTCGCTGTTGGTGGCGATTTTCACCGTTGGCACAAATCCGCCGTACGGCGTACCGCGACCGGTGCTGAACAACACCATGTGACAACCCGCCCCCGCCAGCGCGCTGGTGGCGACCGCATCGTTACCCGGTGCGCTCAGCAGGTTCAGGCCGTGGGTTTTCAGGCGTTCGCCGTAGCGCAGAACGTCCACCACCTGGCTGGCCCCCGCTTTCTGGGTGCAGCCGAGGGATTTCTCCTCCAGCGTGGTGATTCCGCCCGCCTTGTTCCCCGGCGACGGGTTCTCGTAAATCGGCTGATTGTGGGCAATGAAGTACTGTTTGAAGTCGTTCACCATGGTGACGGTCTTCTCAAACGTCTCTTCGTCGCGACAGTGGCTCATCAGAATGCGCTCTGCGCCGAACATCTCCGGCACTTCGGTCAGCACCGTGGTGCCGCCGTTGGCAATCACATAATCCGAGAAGCGGCCCAGCATCGGGTTAGCGGTAATGCCAGAAAGCCCGTCAGACCCGCCGCACTCCAGGCCAAACTTCAGTTCGCTCAGCTTGCCCGGCTCGCGCTTGTCGTGACGCATCACCTCGTACAGCTGGTGCAGTTGTTCGACGCCCGCTTCCACTTCGTCGTCCTGGTGCTGACACACCATAAAGTGCACGCGCTCAGGATCGAACTCGCCCAGCGTATCGCGGAAGGCGTCAACCTGATTGTTTTCACAGCCGAGGCCAATCACCAGCACCGCCCCCGCGTTCGGGTGGCGCACCATATTTTGCAGCATGGTGCGGGTATTGATGTGGTCGTCGCCCAGCTGGGAACAACCGTAGGTGTGGCTGAACAGATGCACGCCGTCGGTGCCTTCAGCATTGTTAGTCTCTTTCAGGAAACGCGTCTGAATTTGACGCGCGATCCCGTTCACGCAGCCGACGGTCGGGAGGATCCACAGTTCATTGCGGATCCCCACCTCGCCGCTGGCGCGGCGGTAGATCTGCACCTCACGATCGGCCGCCTGTCCTTCTTCTGCCTGGAAGTCAGGTTGATAGCTGTACTCGTCCAGATCGCTGAGATTGGTGCGGGTATTGTGGGAATGAATGTATTCACCCGGCGCAATATCCGCCAGCGCATGACCGATGGGCAAACCGTACTTCACCACGTTCTCCCCTTTCGCGATGGGGATCAGGGCAAACTTATGTCCACGTCCAATGGCCTGGCGTAACGTCACCGACTGGTTGTCGAAGGTCACTTCCGTCCCTTCGGCTAAATCGGCCAGCGCGACGGCAACGTTATCCAGCGAATGGATTTTGATGTATTGCATATCAACCTCAAACGGCCTTAGTTCAGTTCAATGGCGAAGTAGTCACGCGCATTGTTAAAGCAGATGTTTCTCACCATTTCGCCCAGCAGCTGGATATCTGCTGGCGCTTCGCCCGCGTGCACCCAGCGGCCAATCATCTGGCACAGAATGCGGCGGAAATATTCATGGCGGGTATAGGAGAGGAAACTGCGGCTGTCGGTCAGCATGCCAACGAAGCGGCTCAACAGGCCGAGCTGCGCCAGCTGCGTCATCTGACGCTCCATGCCGTCTTTCTGATCGTTAAACCACCAGCCGGAACCGAACTGCATCTTGCCCGGCATCCCTTCGCCCTGGAAGTTGCCGATCATGGTGCCCAGCACTTCGTTATCGCGTGGGTTCAGGCAGTAAAGGATGGTTTTTGGCAGCAGATTTTGCTCGTTCTGTTTGCTCAGCAGTTTTGACAGCTCTTCCGCCATCGGACGGTCGTTGATGGAGTCAAAGCCCACGTCCGCGCCCAGCAGTTTGAACTGACGCTGGTTGTTATTACGCAGCGCGCCGATGTGATACTGCTGAACCCAGCCGCGGCGGGCATATTCCGCACCGAGGAACACCAGTACCGCCGTTTTGAACTGCGCCACTTCGTGCTCACTCAGGGCTTCGCCGGAGAGACGACGCGCCAGAATGCTGTCCAGCTCAGCTTCGCTGGATTCCGCGAACAGCACTACGTCCAGCGCGTGGTCAGACACTTTACAGCCGTGTGCGGCAAAGTGATCCAGACGTTTGGTCAGCGCGGTTTGCAGATCGCCAAAGCGACGGATATCGGTGTCAGACACTTCCGCCAGCTTCGCCATATAGTCGTTAAAGGTCGGCAGCTCGATGTTGAAGGCTTTATCCGGGCGCCAGCTTGGCAGCACTTTGATGTCAAACGTGCTGTCCTTCGCGACAACCGCGTGGTGCTCCAGAGAGTCGACAGGATCGTCGGTGGTGCCCACCATCTTCACGTTCATCTGCTTCATGATGCCGCGCGCCGAGAAGCTATCCTGCGCCAGCAGGTCGTTGCACTGATCCCAGATTTCATCCGCCGTGGCGGGAGAGAGCAGCTTGCCGGTGATACCAAACGGACGACGCAGTTCGAGGTGCGTCCAGTGGTATAACGGGTTACCGATGGTGTGGGGAACAGTAGCGGCCCAGGCGTCAAACTTCTCGCGATCGGTCGCGTCGCCGGTACACAGGCGCTCGGCCACGCCGTTGGTGCGCATTGCGCGCCACTTATAGTGGTCACCCTTCAGCCAGATATCATACAGGTTTTTGAAACGGTAATTTTCGGCAACCTGCTGCGGCGGTAAATGGCAGTGGTAGTCGAAAATCGGCTGGTCTTTTGCGTAGTCGTGGTACAGGCGGCGAGCAAATTCGGTATCTAACAGAAAATCGTCGGTCATAAACGGTGTCATTATCGTCTTCCTCATTACGGGAGCGTCAGAAAGCTTATGTTCAGATGCTGCAAAGTTATCACACCAATTTCCAGAGTCCGACGTTTTTTTCGTGAGTTAGATCAATAAACGTCTACAAATAAATTACCCTCAAAGGGGTAAACCCTCTCCCAGGCCGCGTCAGTTCTGGCTTTGCGCGTGCCGCATAATGTCCCTACAAAGATTCACACTTTTGTGATGTCACTCACCTTTTAAAGTTGTATGACAAGTTATCTTTTCGCCGTCGCAAACTATAAGCCGACGGAATGCATTACCGGTGTTTGATACATCGGATTTAACGGTACGGAAGCCGACTTAGCACGATTACTTATGGCAAGGTTCGGGCCGTTCCGGGACAGGTTCCCGGTTACGCCCCTCCCGTTACAGAACAGCTCCCGGCAACGGTTGAGTTGTTGCCGTGTCCCGACACGGAAATAACATAACGATGAGGTTTTACATGCGTAAAATTAAAGGGTTACGTTGGTACATGATCGCACTGGTGACGCTCGGCACCGTGCTGGGCTACCTGACACGTAACACCGTGGCAGCAGCGGCGCCAACGTTGATGGAAGAGTTACATATCTCCACGCAGCAATACTCTTACATCATTGCGGCTTACTCTGCCGCTTACACCGTAATGCAGCCTGTTGCAGGTTATGTTCTTGATATTCTGGGTACAAAAATTGGTTATGCCTTCTTTGCTGTAGCCTGGGCCGTCTTCTGTGGGGCGACCGCGCTGGCCGGCAGCTGGGGCGGACTGGCGCTGGCGCGTGGTGCGGTAGGTGCTGCCGAAGCGGCGATGATCCCCGCGGGTCTGAAAGCCAGCTCTGAATGGTTCCCGGCAAAAGAGCGTTCTATCGCTGTCGGTTACTTCAACGTGGGCTCCTCCATCGGGGCGATGATTGCTCCGCCACTGGTGGTGTGGGCGATTGTGATGCACAGCTGGCAGATGGCGTTCATCATCTCCGGTGTGCTGAGCTTTGCCTGGGCCATGGCGTGGCTGATTTTCTATAAACACCCGCGCGACCAGAAAAAGCTGTCTGACGAAGAACGTGACTACATTATTAATGGTCAGGAATCCCAGCATCAGACCGACAACGGCAAAAAGATGTCCGTCTGGCAGATCCTGGGCACCCGTCAGTTCTGGGGTATCGCCCTGCCACGCTTCCTGGCAGAACCGGCCTGGGGTACGTTTAACGCCTGGATCCCACTGTTCATGTTTAAAGTGTACGGCTTTAACCTGAAAGAGATCGCGATGTTCGCCTGGATGCCAATGCTGTTTGCAGACCTGGGCTGTATCGTCGGCGGCTACCTGCCACCGCTGTTCCAGCGCTGGTTTGGCGTGAACCTGATTGTGTCCCGTAAGATGGTGGTCACCATGGGCGCCCTGCTGATGATCGGCCCGGGTATGATCGGCCTGTTCACCAGCCCTTACGTGGCTATCGCCCTGCTGTGTATCGGGGGCTTTGCTCACCAGTCTCTGTCCGGTGCGCTGATTACGCTCTCGTCCGACGTGTTTGGTCGTAACGAAGTCGCCACCGCCAACGGCCTGACCGGGATGGCCGCCTGGACCGCAAGTACCCTGTTTGCGCTGGTGGTCGGCGCGCTGGCGGATACGATTGGTTTCAGCCCACTGTTCGCGGTACTGGCTGTCTTCGACCTGTTGGGTGCGGTGGTTATCTGGACGGTGCTGAAAAGCAAATCCGCAGATGAACTTGCGAAAGAGTCCCTCGGGGGACCGGCGACGCAGAGTTAGCGTTGTTGTGCCGGGTGGCGGCTCCGCCTTACCCGGCCTACAAAATCCAATAAAATAGTAGGTCGGGTAAGCGTAGCGCCACCCGGCAAGAACGACGCAAAAGCCGCCTCCGGGCGGCTTTTTTGATGGCGAAATCTGGAGACTGGCACGCAAAAGTGGTATAACAAATCATTCGCCGTACCCTGCCTGGAGCGCATATGGAAATCACCGAATCACGTCGTTTATATCAACAACTTGCCGCCGAGCTGAAAGATCGCATCGAGCAAGGGGTCTATCTTGTCGGTGATAAACTTCCCGCTGAGCGTTTCATTGCGGATGAAAAAAGCGTCAGCCGCACGGTGGTCCGCGAAGCCATCATCATGCTGGAAGTGGAAGGGTATGTTGAGGTACGCAAAGGTTCCGGCATTCATGTGATTTCCAGCCAGGCGAAACACTCCCCCACCCCGGACGAAAGTCTGGAGTTTGCCAGCTACGGTCCGTTTGAGCTTCTCCAGGCTCGCCAGCTGATTGAAAGCAACATTGCGGAATTTGCTGCGACGCAGGTGACCAAGCAGGACATCATGAAGCTGATGGAAATCCAGGATCACGCGCGTAAAGAAAAATGTTTCCGCGATTCTGAATGGGACCTGCAATTCCACGTCCAGGTCGCCCTTGCGACTCAGAACACGGCGCTGGCGGCAATCGTTGAAAAAATGTGGACTCAGCGCGTTCACAACCCGTACTGGAAGAAATTGCACGATCACATTGATTCCCGCACGGTAGATAACTGGTGTGACGATCACGACCAGATTCTTAAGGCCCTGATTCGTAAAGATCCGCATGCGGCGAAACTGGCAATGTGGCAGCATCTGGAGAACACCAAACAGATGCTGTTTAATGAAACAAGTGATGACTTTGAATTTAACGCTGACCGCTATCTTTTTGCCGATAATCCGGTCGTTCACCTCGATACCGCGACCAATCTCGCAAAATAACGCCCCGAACTGCTGGCAGGCGCACCGCCGCGCCTTCCGGCCAGACAGGGTAAGAAAACCTCTATAGTGTCAGCCTTTGTAAAATTTCTCGCTCCCCTCCGTGGCTTACGCCAAAATCGTGTTTCCCCTCAAATTCTGTGACGCAGAACGTCGGGCTTTGTTACAATTGGATTCACTTCGTTATTTTGTAAGTTAGTGCTTGCTAACCAGCCAATTAACAGGGAACAGTGTTGGCCACACATCAATGTGTCCGCGAGCGACCATAATGAAATCATAACAATGTCGCCGTGCTGTATTTCCCGAATTACAGGCGTGACGTTAACCGATTTCCAGGAACACTGAATGGAACTTTTGACCCAACTACTGAACGCCCTCTGGGCTCAGGATTTCGAAACGCTGGCCAACCCGTCCATGATTGGCATGCTCTACTTTGTATTATTTATGATCCTGTTCCTTGAGAACGGTCTGCTGCCTGCTGCCTTTTTACCGGGCGACAGCCTGCTGGTACTGGTCGGGGTGCTTTGTGCAAAAGGGGCGATGGCTTTCCCGCAAACGGTCCTGCTTTTAACCATTGCCGCCAGCCTGGGCTGCTGGGTGAGTTACATTCAGGGGCGATGGCTGGGTAACACGCGAATCGTTCAGAACTGGCTTTCGCACCTTCCGGCCCATTACCACCAGCGAGCGCACCACCTTTTCCATAAGCATGGGCTTTCCGCCTTGCTGATCGGCCGCTTTATCGCATTCGTACGCACCCTACTGCCCACCATTGCGGGCCTGTCCGGCCTGAGCAGCACGCGCTTCCAGTTCTTTAACTGGATGAGCGGCTTGCTGTGGGTGCTGATCCTGACCACGCTCGGCTACGCGCTGGGTAAAACGCCGGTCTTTATGAAATACGAAGACCAACTGATGTCTTGCCTGATGCTGCTGCCCGTCGTTCTGCTGGTGTTTGGCCTGGTCGGGTCCCTGGTCGTACTGTGGAAGAAGAAATACGGGGCCAGGGGTTAACGATGGTTATCTCCCCGCTCGCGCTGCGCCGCTTCTCTTACGCCATCGTCGCGCTGATGATGTTCAGCGCTCTTATCCTGCTGTGGTCTGCGCTACAGCATCAGGAGTCGACGCTGGCTATCCGTCCTGTGAGCCAGGGAACCAGCGTGCCGGATGGTTTTTCCATCTGGCATCATCTCGACGCAAACGGGATCCGCTTTAAGAGCATCACGCCGCAAAACGATGTACTACTGATAAAATTTGACTCCAGTGCGCAAAGCGCCGCGGCGAAAGCCGTGCTGGACCGCACGCTGCCGCAGGGTTACATCATTGCGCAACAGGATGATGACAGCCACGTCGCCTCCTGGATGTCACGGTTACGCGACACGTCGCATCGATTTGGTTAACGACTAATATTCCGAATATTTTCACCTACTTTGGTGAAACTCCCGTTTACTTACTATGCTTAAGTACGCGGAGCACCCCTCAGATGTTCTCCGCTTAGTTCTGGAACACGGCTTACGCCGTAACACAATGGAAGGTTTCTATAATGAAATACCGCATCACCCTGGCTCTGGCCCTTTTTTCTTTAAGCACAGCTTCCTTCGCTATGTCTCTTTGTCAGGAGAAAGAACAGGATATCCAACGCGAAATCAGTTATGCCGAAAAGCATAACAATCAGCACCGGATCGACGGACTGAAAAAAGCGTTGCGCGAAGTGAAAGACAACTGTACGGACAGCAAGCTGCGTGCCGATCATCAGGAAAAAATCGCTGAACAGAAGGACGAGATAGCCGAGCGCCGTCAAGACCTGCAAGAAGCGAAAGAGAAAGGTGATGCGGAAAAAATTGCCAAGCGCGAGAGGAAGTTGCAAGAGGCGCAGGACGAACTGAAAGCGCTGGAAGCTCGCGATTATTGAGTTAACGGAAATCTCAACAGGAGAGAATCATGTCAAAAGATACAACTTCAGAAAATCTGCGCGCTGAACTGAAATCCCTGGCGGACACCCTGGAAGAGGTGCTGAACTCTTCTGCCGATAAATCGAAAGAAGAAGTCAGCAAACTGCGCAGCAAAGCGGAGCAGGCACTGAAAGAGAGCCGTTACCGTCTGGGTGAAACCGGTGATGCGCTGGCGAAACAGACCCGCGAAGCGGCTGCGCGCGCAGACGAATATGTACGTGATAATCCATGGACGGGTGTGGGTATTGGCGCCGCAGTGGGTGTGGTGCTGGGTGTCCTGCTGACGCGTCGTTGATTATGGAAGATCCACGTCACGCACAAGGGCCTGCTAAAAAGGTCCTCGGCATTGGCCAGCGTATTCTTACGACGCTGGTCGGGATTGCCGAAACGCGCGTCCGGCTTGCGGTAGTGGAGCTGGAAGAGGAGAAAGCCAACCTCTTCCAGATGCTGCTCATGCTTGGGCTTACGATGCTCTTTGCCGCGTTTGGTCTGATGAGCCTGATGGTGTTAATCATCTGGGCTATCGATCCACAGTATCGTCTGAACGCGATGATTGCGACTACCGTGGTTCTGCTGGTGGCGGCGCTGATAGGCGGTATCTGGACCCTGCATAAAGCGCGCACGTCGACCTTCCTGCGTCATACGCGCCAGGAGCTGGCCAACGACCGCGCCCTGCTGGAGGATGATAAGTCGTGAGCGACAAAGCCGAACGTCAAAAGCGGAAAGCGTATCTGTTGAGCCAAATCCAGCAGCAGCGACTGGATCTGTCTGCCAGCCGTCGCGACTGGGTTGAAGCCACGCATCGGTTTGACCGCGGCTGGAACACGGTCCTGAGCCTGCGTTCATGGGCGCTGGTCGGCAGCAGCGTGATGGCGATCTGGTCGGTTCGGCATCCTAACATGCTGATCCGCTGGGCACGTCGCGGCTTTGGCGCCTGGAGCGCCTGGCGTCTGGTGAAAACCACGCTGCGACAGCAGCAGTTGCGGTGAAAAAAGCAAAACGGTAACCCTGGTTACCGTTTTTTGTTTTTGCCCCCTCTCCCTGTGGGAGAGGGATGGGGTGAGGGCACCAGCCCTCACGCTCCCTTACTCAATATCTTTGAAGAAGATTAACAGTTTTCCTTGCTAACAATTGCCATCCGCCCCGTTTACACTCCTCTCCATCGACAGCAAAGACGCGGTATCTACCCGAATTTGCACGCAAATAACGTTTAGCCGCTGATGTGGTTTCCTGGAGAGTAAAATGAAAAAATTAGAAGATGTTGGTGTACTGGTAGCGCGTATTCTGATGCCAATTCTGTTCATCACCGCAGGCTGGGGCAAAATTACCGGCTATGCGGGCACTCAGCAGTATATGGAAGCGATGGGCGTGCCGGGGTTCCTGCTGCCACTGACCATTCTGCTTGAGTTCGGCGGCGGCCTGGCAGTGCTGTTCGGTTTCCTGACACGCACCACGGCGCTGTTCACCGCAGGCTTTACCCTGCTGACCGCGTTCATCTTCCACAGCAACTTTGCGGAAGGCGTGAACTCCCTAATGTTCATGAAAAACCTGACCATCGCGGGTGGCTTCCTGCTGCTGGCTATCACGGGCCCGGGCGCCTACAGCATCGACCGTCTTCTGAATAAGAAGTGGTAAGCACGCTATACTGATTACATTCAAAGCGAGGAGACATCTCCTCGCTTTTGCTATCTGACGGAGGAGAAAAAAATGGGACAACTCGTAGACGGCGTCTGGCAGGATGTCTGGTATGACACCAAATCCACCGGTGGACGCTTTAAGCGCTCTGTTTCGGCCTTCCGTAACTGGCTGACCGCCGACGGCGCACCCGGCCCGAGCGGCGAAGGCGGCTTCGCGGCGGAGAAAGATCGTTATCATCTGTACGTTTCTCTCGCCTGTCCGTGGGCGCACCGCACGCTGATTGTGCGCAAGCTTAAAGGCCTCGAATCGTTAATTCCGGTTTCGGTGGTCAACCCGCTGATGCTGGAAAACGGCTGGACGTTCGACAGTGACTTCCCTGCCGCGACGGGTGATGAGCTTTATCATCACGATTTCCTGTATCAGCTCTATCTGCGCGCCGATCCGCACTACACCGGACGCGTAACGGTGCCGGTGCTGTGGGACAAGAAAAACCAGACGATCGTCAGCAATGAATCCGCTGAAATCATTCGCATGTTCAATACCGCGTTTGACGCGCACGGCGCCCGCGCCGGGGATTACTACCCGGTTGAGCTGCGCGAGAAAATTGACGAGCTGAACGGCTGGATCTACGACAACGTCAACAACGGCGTCTATAAAGCGGGCTTTGCCACCAGTCAGGAAGCGTACGACGAAGCGGTCGGCAACGTGTTTGGATCCCTGGAGCGCCTGGAGCAGATCCTCGGCCAGCATCGTTATTTAACGGGCGATCGCCTCACCGAAGCAGACATCCGCCTGTGGACGACGCTGATCCGCTTCGATCCGGTGTATGTCACCCACTTCAAGTGCGACAAGCATCGCATCAGCGATTATCTGAACCTGCACGGTTTCCTGCGCGACATCTATCAGATGCCGGGGATTGCGGAGACGGTCAATTTTGACCATATTCGCACCCATTATTTCCGCAGTCATAAGACCATCAACCCAACGGGCATTATCTCCATTGGCCCGTGGCAGGACCTGGATGAACCGCACGGGCGCGACGTGCGTTTCGGATAATTATTTAGGGAATCAATTGATTCCCTTTTTTAATTCACAGCATACATCTATCCTTACCTCGATCGCTTAGAAAACAAGTGATTGACTGATTAAGAGGCAAGGAAAAATGGACTGGTATTTAAAGGTACTGCGCAACTATTTTGGTTTTGGTGGCCGTGCCCGCCGTAAAGAGTACTGGATGTTCGTTCTGGTGAACTTCGTCCTGATTATGGTGCTGGGCATTGTGGACAAGATCCTCGGCTGGGAACGCGAGGGGGGTGAAGGCATTCTCACCACCATTTATGGTGTGTTAGTTCTGCTGCCTTCATGGGCCGTACTGTTTCGTCGTCTCCACGACACCGATCGTTCGGCGTGGTGGCTGCTGTTGCTGTTGATCCCGCTTATCGGCTGGATCGTGATTTTGATTTTCAACTGTCAGAGCGGAACGCCGGGCGAAAACCGCTTTGGTCCGGATCCTAAGGCAAGCGCGTAAATTCTGCCCGGTGGCGCTTACGCTTACCGGGCCTACGCTTATTTGTTGTGGTGGGCAAAGAGCTTGGGAATTTCACGCAAACACCACGATTTGGCTTCGCCCATGCTATCGCGACGCCACGCCATAATAATATCCACTTCGCTGGTGTATTCCGGGCTGACGACGCGCAGCCGCCCTTCTGCAATGTCCTTTTCGACAAACGGGTACGGCATAGTCGCCACGCCCAGCCCCGCCAGGAGCGCCTGACGCTTATCTTCCAGCGACGTTACCGTCAGTCGCGGCTGTTTATCCAGCAACTGTACCGTTAACACCGGGCGCTCTCGGGCGGTATCCGCGACCGCCACGCCGCGGTATTTCACGCGCGTGACCTCAGAGAGCGGCTCCGGCTCCTGATGGATAGGGTGATCCGGCGCGGCGACGTAGACGTTCATCACGCTGTAGAGCTTGCGCGAATTGATTTCTGACGATGAGCGGAAATGCATGTCTGGCGCAATCACGATATCCGCCCTGCCCGTCTCAAGACGCTCCCATGCCCCGGCCAGCACCTCGGTGATGATCGACAGCTGGGTATTGGCTTTCGCGGCCAGTCTGTCCACCAGCGGAAACAGCGCTTCGGTGGGCACCAGCGCTTCGGTCACTAACGTCAGATGGGTTTCCCAGCCGCGGGCCAGCGCTTCGGCATCGGTCGTCAGCTTATCCGCCGCTTCCAGCAATACGCGGCCGCGCTCCAGCAGCATCCGCCCAACGTTGGTGAATTTTGTTCGATGACCGGAGCGATCGAAGAGCACAACATCCAGCTCCTCTTCCAGCTTTTGCATGGTGTAGCTCAGCGCAGACGGAACGCGCCCCAGTTCATCTGCCGCCGCGGCAAAACTGCCGCGCCTGTCAATCGCGTCCATGACGCGAAGCGCCTCAAGCGTCAATGCTCTCTCTTTAGCCATCTCGTTCTCATTCAGGAAATTTGAACATACCAGGCAGAATATCTGGCTAACAATGCAGCGTCCATACCTTTACCATTGATTTAGTGTAAAGAGAGGTCAAGTTTATGATTACGACAAGAACAGCGAAACAGTGCGGACAAGCCGATTTCGGTTGGTTGCAGGCCCGCTACACCTTTTCCTTTGGACACTACTTTGACCCTAAACTCCTCGGTTACGCTTCACTGCGTGTATTGAATCAGGAAGTGCTCGCCCCGGGCGCGTCCTTCCAGCCGCGCACGTACCCGAAAGTCGATATCCTGAACCTGATCCTGGAAGGCGAGGCAGAATACCGCGATAGCGAGGGCAATCATGTACAGGCGAAGGCTGGCGAGGCGCTGTTAATTTCCACGCAGCCAGGTATTAGCTACAGCGAGCATAACCTCAGCAAAGATAAAACGCTGACCCGCATGCAGCTGTGGCTGGATGCCTGTCCGGAGCGGGAAAATCCGCTGGTGCAAAAGATCGATCTGAAGGGCGATCAACAGCAGCTGATTGCCTCGCCAGACGGCAGCAAAGGCAGCTTGCAGTTACGCCAGCAGGTGTGGCTGCACCATATCGAACTGAAAAAAGATGAACAGGCGAGCTTCCAGCTTCATGGCCCGCGAGCCTATTTGCAGTCCATTCACGGAACGGTGCATGCGGTCACGCATACGGAAGAGAAAGAAGCGCTCACCTGCGGTGACGGGGCGTTTATTCGTGACGAAGCGAATATCACTCTGGTTGCCGATACGCCGCTGCGCGCGCTGTTGATTGATTTGCCGGTTTAAGATCAACACGCCCCTCGCTCGATCGGTTCCCTCTCCCTATGGGAGAGGGTTAGGGTGAGGGGTAACGGATTGGATTAGATCACAACACCTTACTCGCCATAATCTCAATGATCTGCCGGTCCGTCGCCTGCATTGAGCGGCACGCCAGAGCGCACAGGTTAGAGATCGACTGTTCCACGTCGTGCGCCACAATCCCCTCGTTACCCGTCACCGCAGTATCATCCAGCGCCATCATCACGGCTTTCCAGGCGCTGGTGACGCTGGTCGAGACCTTCATTGCACAGCTGTTAGAAGCCCCATCGCAGATCATCCCGCTCACGTCGCCGATCATACTGCCGATCGCCATGGCAATGGTCTGGTAAGATCCGCCCATCAGCCACGCCATCCCCGCCGCTGCCCCCATTCCGGCGGTTGTCGCCGCGCACAACGCGGACAAGCGCGGAAGCTGGTAATGGATATAGATAGCCGACAGATGCGAGAGCATCAGCGCCCGCGCCAGCCGTTCGTCATCAGCCTGAACGTGCTCAGCCACCACCACTACCGGCATGGTGGCGGTGATGCCCTGATTCCCGGAACCCGAGTTGCTCATCGCTGGCAGCGTCGCGCCTCCCATGCGGGCATCCGAGGCTGCGCTGGTGCGGATAATAATGTCTGAACCCAGATCCTGCGCCATCCAGCCGCGTGCGCGCTGTTTATTGAGCGTCGCGCCAATATGCAGCCCCCAGTTGCCACGCAAACCTTCGCGGGAGAGCGCATCGTTCAGCCGCCCCGCATCGAGGATAAAGCGGATCGCGTCGAACGGCACCTGCTCCACAAACTCAAGGATCTGTGACAGCGTGGTGGTCGAGAGTACCGCCAGCGGATCGTCGTTGTTCTGGCTCTGACGATCGTCAAGCCTGAAGCACGTTTCGCCCTGACAAACTACCTCCACCACGCGAGTGTGCCCGCCAGCGATGGTCACCATCGCCGAGGATTCACCGGCGTAAACGCAGGCGCGTGAATAAAGGATCTCATCGCACGGCTCCTGCAATTTTACCTGCACCAGACCCGCGTTCAGCAATGCTTTGGCGCGCGTTAGCGCCTCGGCCGACGCGTCTTTCAACACCTCCAGCCCGGCGTGTGCATTACCGCCTGTCGCCCCCAGCGCGGCCGCGATGGGTAAACCGACCATACCGGTGCCGGGCACCGTTACGCCAAGCCCGTTTTTCATCAGGTTCGGCGATACCCACGCCTCGATACGCGTTACCTCACCGGAAAGCTGTCCGGCAGCCATCGCACACGCCAGCGCCAGCGAGACGGGTTCGGTACAGCCCAGCGCAGGCTTTACCTCTTCCTGCACGGCGCGAATAAAATGGTTCCATAAAGGATTAATTTGCTCAGACATCGTTACGACCTTATTTAACCTCATGAGAAGGCGAGGAAAGGAGAAACACAAAGCAGCAGCCCGGTAATTACGATAATTACCAGCGATACGCCTTTATATTTATGAAGTGCGGGCACTTTGTAGACCAGCCACGCCGGAATTAAGCAGCCCACCATCCCGAAAATAGGGCTACAGATGGAGGTGAAGCTCAGCACCGGCGCGTTTAATACAATCGCGCTCCAGGCCAGCAGGATGGCGAACAGCATAATCCCGCGCTGGACGGCATTTTCATTGATTTTTTCCGCCGGCATTTTGCGGCGCAGGATGTTCATTACGATGCCCTGCGTCGCCTCACGAAAGCCGAGATAGACGCCAAAGAACGCGGTCATCACGGCGAAAATGTTGAGGATCACGCTGACGATTTTGACCCAGCCCGCACCGTCACCGCTGATGAACTGTGCTGCGATTGCCAGGGCGGAAATATTCTGCTCGTAGGCTTTTACCGCCTCGTCGTGCCCCATCGCCAGCGTAAAGGAGACCGCGTAGAAAAAGACCGTCACAAACAGCACGCCAAAGGCGATATTCATTGCCCGCAGCGCTTTATGACGCGCCACCTCTACGGATTTTTCCCGTGAACGATAGGAAATCACCATCGGGCTTAAAGTCTGAATAAACAGAATGGAGGTTAAGGTGAAAGGCAGCGTAATAATGGCGTTTTTAATCAGCAGCCCCATCGGCGGCAGCATACCGACGTTGGCTAAATGCCAGAGCCCAATCATCGAAAGACCCAGCGCCGCCACTACAAATAATTTGGTCAGCACCATCAGGCTGGAGACTTTAAACAGCAGTTTTTCACCGCGCGACGAGATAGCGACCAGAATGCAGATCAGGAATAAGCCGTAGAACGGATTTTCCGACAGCAAACCGTCGGTTACGCCGAAGGTGTGCAAATAGGAGGCGCTGTCGTTGGTGATAGCCGTGGAATAGACAAACATCCAGATCACCAGCATCACGAAATAAAGCGCACCCAATAAGATGCCCCAGTTTTTACCTAAATAACCGCTAATGACGCTCGGGTAATCTTTGCATTCCGGTGATTCCGCCAGCGTATTAATAAACAGGCGCTGGAACAGGTACATAGCCGGATAACCAATTATCGACGAGAGTAAAAACACCCACAGCCCCATTAACCCGACCTGCACCGGAAGAAAAACGATGCCCGCGCCGATAGCCATCCCGATACTCATGATGACCCAGCCCGTATCGGTGCTGTCAAATTTGATCGCCTCTCGCCATTCGCTTTCGCTCATTCCCGCCCGCCTTGCCGCAGGGGAATCACTCACAATCACACTGCTGTTTGTTGCCATATTCATTGGGCACTCGCTTATTTTGTAGGGTAACTGGTTGTTTTTATAAGGTTCCGATCGCCAGCGATTGCGAGTCAGAGGGTGCAGGTGTGAGTTATTGATATGGGGAGATCATATCCGGAGAGCGGGAGAAAAAAGTCACAATTTTTATAGGGATTTCATAAGGCGCGAGGAAAATATTACTTCTGAACAGCAGAAAAGAGAGTGAGTTTTCTAAAATCGACCGAGTTCACAAAATTAAAAGCCTCCTCATTAGAGGAGGCTTAAGATGGAGCCTGCATTACATCGCCTGCGTAAACGTCCTCGAAATCACATCCTGCTGCTGCTCGCGCGTCAGAGCATTAAACCGCACCGCATAGCCTGAAACGCGGATCGTCAGGTTCGGATAGTTCTCCGGATGGGCGATGGCATCCAGCAGCATCTCCCTGTTCATCACGTTGACGTTCAGGTGCTGACCGCCCTCAATGGTCGCTTCGTGGTGGAAGTATCCGTCCAGCAGCCCGACAAGGTTGGTTTTGCGCACCGGCTCGTCCTTGCCCAGTGCCTGCGGCACGATGGAGAAGGTGTAGGAAATCCCGTCTTTGGCATAGGTGAACGGCAGCTTGGCGACCGAGGTTAACGACGCCACCGCCCCTTTTCTGTCGCGCCCGTGCATCGGGTTGGCGCCAGGCGCAAACGGCGTGCCGCCGCGACGTCCGTCCGGCGTGTTGCCGGTCTTCTGGCCGTAAACCACGTTGGAGGTAATAGTCAGGATCGACTGAGTCGGCACCGCGTTGCGATACGTCGGCAGCGCCTGGATCTTCTTCATAAATCGCTCCACCAGGTCGCAGGCGATGCTGTCCACGCGATCGTCATTATTGCCGTACTGCGGATAGTCCCCTTCTATGACGAAGTCCACCGCCAGGCCGGTGTGGTCGCGCACTGGTTTCACCGTGGCGTATTTAATCGCCGACAGGGAATCCGCCGCCACCGACAGCCCGGCAATGCCGCAGGCCATGGTGCGATAGACGTCACGATCGTGCAGCGCCATCAGCGACGCTTCGTAGCTGTACTTATCATGCATGTAGTGAATGAGATTCAGCGCGCTGATGTACTGCACCGCCAGCCAGTCCATGAAGTGATCGAGGCTCGCCATTACGGTGTCGTAATCCAGTACCTCATCCAGCAGCGGCTCGGTTTTCGGACCGACCTGGATCTTCAGCTTCTCATCCACCCCGCCGTTGATTGCGTACAGCAGCGTTTTCGCAAGGTTGGCGCGTGCGCCGAAGAACTGCATCTGCTTGCCGATCACCATCGGGCTGACGCAGCAGGCAATGGCGTAGTCGTCGCTGTTGAAGTCGGTGCGCATCAGATCGTCGTTCTCGTATTGCAGCGAGGAGGTGACGATCGACACCTGTGCGGCGTATTTCTTGAACGCGATCGGCAGTTTTTCGGACCAGAGGATCGTCAGGTTTGGCTCCGGCGCAGGCCCCATGGTGTGCAGGGTATGCAGGTAGCGGAAGCTGTTTTTAGTCACCAGCGTGCGCCCGTCCAGCCCCATGCCGCCAATCACTTCCGTGGCCCAGATCGGATCGCCGGAGAAGAGCGTGTCGAACTCCGGCGTGCGCAGGAAGCGCACCATGCGGATCTTCATGATGAAGTGGTCGATCAGCTCCTGGGCCTGCACCTCATTCAGCCTTCCTGCCTGCATGTCGCGTTCAATGTAGATATCGAGGAACGAGGCCGTGCGCCCCAGCGACATCGCCCCGCCGTTCTGGGATTTCACTGCGGCAAGGTAGGCAAAGTAGACCCACTGCACCGCTTCCTGCGCATTCATCGCCGGACGTGAAATATCAAAGCCATAGTTCGTCGCCATCTGCTGGATCTGCAGCAGCGCACGTTTATGCTCCGCCAGCTCCTCGCGCAGGCGGATCGTGGCCTCCAGTTCTTCTCCGCGCTCCAGTTTCCCCTGGAGATCGGCGAACTGAAGTTCACGCTCGCGCACCAGATAGCTGATGCCGTACAGCGCCACGCGGCGGTAGTCGCCGATGATGCGTCCGCGCCCGTAGCCGTCCGGCAGACCGGTCAGTACCCCCGATTTGCGGCAGCGCATCATCTCCGGGGAGTAAACGTCAAACACGCCCTGGTTGTGGGTTTTGCGCAGGTCTGTGAAGAGATATTCAAACTGCGGATCCATCTCGCGACCGTAGGCTTCGAACGAGCTGCGGATCATGTTGATCCCGCCGTACGGATGCAGGGCGCGCTTGAGCGGCTTGTCGGTTTGCAGGCCGACGATCGTCTCCAGCTCCTGATCAATATAGCCCGGCCCGTGCGCGGTAATGGTAGTGGCGATGTTGGTGTCGAAATCCACCGGAGCGTGGGTGGCATTCTCCTGACGAATGCCGACCATCACCTTCTGCCACAGCGCCGTCGTTGCTGGCGTCGCCTGCGCGAGGAAAGCTTCATCGCCTTCATAAGGGGTGTAGTTATGCTGAATAAAATCGCGCACGTTGATGGCGTTTTTCCATTCTTCACCACGAAACCCGGCCCATGCGTCGCTGTAGGGCGCGACGCCCGTATCGATTGTTACTTTCATCAGATTCTCGCTTTATCAGGCGTAAGCCGCAGCCGGAGTAACCTTCCCAAGACGGAGGGCGTCCAGCGCGATCATTTTTTCTTCATTGGTAGGGATCACCGCGCAGGCCGCGCGGGACGACTCGGTGGAGATCACGCGCTCGCCCGCGCTGCCCGGCAGGGCATTTTTGGACTCGTCGAGGATGATGCCAAACACCTTCAGATGCTCCGCCACCAGCGCGCGGATAAGCACGGAGTTCTCACCGATCCCGCCGGTAAACACCACGCCATCCAGACGGTGCAGGGACGCGGCATGACCGGCGATATGCCGCGCAATCCGGTGGACAAAGGTCTTTATTGCCAGCCGCGCCCGCTCGTTGCCGTCATGCCAGGCTTTCTCCAGCGCGCGCAAATCGGAGGAGATACCGGAGATCCCCAGCAGCCCGGACTCTTTGTTGACCACGCGCTCCAGATCCTCGAACGACTGGCCCGTCTGCCGGGCAATCCACGCCATCGCGCCAAAATCCACGTCTCCGCAGCGCGTGCCCATCACCAGTCCTTCAAGCGGCGTCATCCCCATGGACGTGTCCACGCTTACGCCGTTACGCACCGCGCAGATGGACGCCCCGTTGCCGAGATGGGCAATCACCAGGCCGCTGTCATCGGGAGAGAGCCCGAAAAGCGCGTGCGCCTGCGCCGACACATAGCGGTGAGAGGTGCCATGGAAACCGTAGCGGCGCACGCCCAGCTCTTCAAAATAGCGGTACGGCAAGCCGTACAGATACGCCTGCGGCGGCATGGTCTGGTGGAAGCTGGTATCAAATACCGCCACCTGCTGCACGCCGGGGAACAGGCGCTCGGCGGCTTCCACGCCGCTCAGGTTGGCGTAGTTATGCAGCGGCGCCAGCGGGGAGACCTGGCGGATCTGCGCCATCACCTCTTCCGTGATCAGGGTCGACTCGCTGAAGAGGTCACCGCCGTGGGCAATGCGATGGCCAATCAAAGCCACGCTGCCCATCAGGTTGCGTTTCTCCAGCTCCAGGGCAATGGCGGCCAGCGCCCCTTCGTAGTCCTGGTGAGCCAGTCTGACCGGCTCACCCCCATTCACGGAAATAAAGGCTTTTTCTGTGTTGATGCCGTCCGCAATGCCCGTCATCAGGGCATCGCAGCTTGCGGCGTCCAGCACCGAGAACTTAACAGAGGACGATCCGCAGTTAATGACCAGTACTACCGGAAACTCAATCATGGTATGGCTCCGCTCTTCCTGAGCTTTGGTTTAA
The DNA here is from genome assembly GCF_049238125.1 of Enterobacter cloacae complex sp. IR5402. NCBI lineage: Bacteria > Pseudomonadati > Pseudomonadota > Gammaproteobacteria > Enterobacterales > Enterobacteriaceae > Enterobacter > Enterobacter cloacae complex sp. IR5402. Next base: position 156,502 of record NZ_JBMKHO010000006.1, on the reverse strand, counting down.
AACAGTTTGTACACGATGTTCAGAATGGTCAGCAGACCGACCACGGTTACGAAGATGTTCTCGGTCCGGCCTTTGTATTTCGCCAGCGCCGGTGCCTTGCGGATGGCGTACATCGGCAGCAGGCACAGCAGAGAGGCGATAATTGGCGCGCCCATGGCTTCAATGAGGTCCAGAATGTTCGGGTTGGCGTAGGCCACAATCCAGGTGGAGCCCATGATGAAGACCATGCTGATGGTGTTCAGCTTGCCGACGGAGACGTTCTTCTTGTCGCCCTTGTAGCCGAACTTGATGATCAGGCCGTTCAGCCCCTCCAGCGTGCCCAGATAGTGGCCGAAGAAGGATTTAAAGATAGCGACCAGCGCGATGATGGACGCGCCGTACTCCAGCACGGTGGCGAACGTGGATTTACTGCCTGACATCGACGCAAAGTGGTTCGCCAGGTAAGAGAGCACCGGAATGTTCTGCGCTTTGGCGTCCGCCATGTTCTGCGGAGAGAGTGTAAACAGGCAGCTAAAGGCGAAGAACATCACCACCGCCACCATCAGCAGGCTGGCGCGACCGATGATTTTGGAACATTTCTGCTCGGTAAACTCTTTCCCGAACTCCGGTTCGTACTCTTCGCGCTTGGAGACCACAAACGAGGAGACGATAGGCGAGAAGTTGAAGGAGAAGACCATGATGGAGATCCCCAGCCACACCGTGACCAGAATGCCGTCATGACCGGTGAAGGCGATATCGCTCAGGTTAACCTGGTCGATCACCGCCGAGTTCCAGTACGGGATCAGCGAGAGAGAAATCAACACCAGGCTGGCGATGAACGGGAACACCAGGTAGCTCATCACTTTCACCATCAGGTCTTTACCGAACCAGATAACAAAGGCCATCAGCAGCAGCAGGAACAGCGCCACCACGCCGCGGTTCAGGGCGGGCATCTGGAGCTGGTTTTCCCAGAAGGTCATAAAGGTGTTGGTAATGGTGACGCCGTAAATCCACAGCAGCGGGCAAATGGCAAAGAAGTAGAGGAAGGTGATTACCACCCCGCCGGTCTTACCAAAATGCTCCTCCACCGTTTCGGTGATGTTGCCGGAGACGTTACTGCCGGACAAACACAGACGCGCCAGCGCGCGGTGGCAGTAAAAGGCAATCGGGAACGCGAGTACCAGCATCAGCAGGATGGGGATCAAGCCGCCAAAGCCTGCACGGATAGGGAAGAACAGCACGCCTGCGCCAATGGCGGTACCAAACAGGCCGAGCGTCCAGGTGGTATCAGATTTACGCCAGGAGGACGTTTTTGTCTGGCCAACGATAATGCTTTCTGTGTTGCTCATAAGTCATCCTTTATGCGTCAACGAAGCCGGTAATTTGGGAAACACGGGAGAGATCGATATTGCCGCCGGAAATAATGCAGACGGTTTTACGGCCCTGGATATAGTGGTCCAGCTTGCCGCTTAATAACGCCGCGCACGCCAGTGCGCCAGCACCTTCCGTGACCACTTTATTTCGCTGGATAAGCGCGATCATGCTGTTGCGAATCTCGTCTTCGCTGACCAGCACAATGTCATCGACTAATTCACGAACGATTTCGAAGGTTAAATTACCCGGGCGAGACACGTCGCAACCGTCTGCTAATGTGCCGGTAATGCGGTGGTTCGTTATTTCACCGGCCTGATACGATGCCGCCATTCCGTGCACGTTTTCAGACTGCACGCCGATAATATTGATAGTTGGGTTGATGGATTTAATTGCTGTCGCAATACCGGCAATTAAACCGCCGCCGCCGATGGGGACAATCACGTTATCCACGTCATATAAATCTTCGAGGATCTCCAGGCCGATGGTGCCCTGACCGGCGATCACTTTCGGATCGTCGTAAGGCGGGATAAAAATGCGCCCTTCCATCTCGACGATTTCGCTCACTTTGGCGATGGTGTCGTTAAAGTTCTCGCCGTGTAGCACCACTTCGGCAGAGTAGTCGCGCGTGGCGGCAACCTTGGATTTCGGCGCGCCCATCGGCATCACTACTTTGCCGTCGATGCCGAGCATGGCGCAGGAGAGAGAGACCCCCTGCGCGTGGTTCCCTGCGGAACAGGCCACCACGCCCTTGCGTTTTTCCGCATCGGTCAGCGAGCTTAATTTATTAAACGCCCCACGTATTTTAAACGAACCGGTACGCTGCATATTTTCAAATTTCAGGAATATCTCACCCTTACACCGTTCGCTCAGATAATTTGAGCGCGGCATACCGGTTTTATAGATCTTTCCCGCCAGTCTTTTTCTGGCGTCCTGAATATCTTCAATGGTCACCGGGAGATCGTAAGTAATGTGCATAATATCCTCGTTATAATAATTCATTGTTTTCAGGCAAAGTCAGGGTAACAGAGCGTTAAAAAGCGTCGCTCCGGGTGTTTTAAATCATCATTATTTCTATCGTCGTTTTTCGGTATTCATCGACGAATATTGTTTTGCCAGTTCAACTAATACTGACGCCGATTTTTTAATACTGTAATTTTTTGACCACACGGCGGCATAACGCGCCACGGGTAATTCATCTTCCAGCGGCAGGACAATGAACTGGTCCGAGCCGAATGGCGCAATCATGTCACGGGGGATCACCGTCAGGTAATCGGCATTGAGTACAAGGTTATAGATGGTGACGACGGAATCGGTCTGGACGATGTTTTCAATGCTGATGTGGTTGTCTTGCAGGGTGGTCAGAAGTTCGTTGTAGTAGCCCATATCGGTTTGCGGCATCACCCACTGCTCGTGCGTAAGCGATGCCAGTCTGGTCGGGCCGGTGCACGTTCGTGATTTACTCGCCACCAGCACAAACTCGGATTCAAACAGTGGCTCAACGTGAAGATCCTGAAGCTGCATCCCGTCGCTCAGCGTACCGATGGCGAAATCCAGCCGGCCATCGCGAATGGCGGGCAGGAATGAAGAGAGCTGCGCTTCATACATTGAGACGCGTGCCTTCGGGAACACTTCCTTGAATTTTTTGATCATCCCGGACAGGAAGGTGAAGCCAATCAGCGACGGATAGCCGAAGGAGACGTCCATGACGGTACTGAAACTGAGGCTGTTGATCTCGCTTACCATGTTTTTCATTTCGCGGGTGATCGACTCAGCGTAGGACAGCAGCACCTGACCGGCAGCAGTGAGTTTTACGCCGGTGTTTTTACGCACCATCACTTCCACCCCAAAGTAAGATTCGATGTCGCTGATGATTTTGCTGACGGCAGGTTGCGTCAGCCCCAGTTGTCTTGCAGCAGAACCTATGGAGCCACTTTTGATGACTTCCTGAAATACCACGAGGTGCTGAGTTTTCGGTAGAATAATAGTATTCATAATATTCTGCGCTTATTTCCCTATGACGCAGCGGATTCTACCCAATATTGTTTTAGGGGGTATGTGCTGTTACTCACAATTTGCCAGGACGCTCTGTTTTCAGTCGCACCAGAAAACTATTTATATGTTTATAAATCAAAGCTTTATCACAATAAAAATACGCATTTACGCTGACATTGATCAATAAAAAACGCGGTAATAAATTTATTTTATGGCAATAACCAGCGTGAATTTTTTTGCCTTAAAAATATTAATAAAGGCTATCTTTCAGGCAATTTAAGGTTAATAAAACACCATTATTCCTTTAAAACATTTTTGTGGTTTATCAACTTTACCAGGAGTATTTATTCACTTTCCGGTTAAAGAGTGGGATATATCACACATTCACCAGAAGAATGTTTTTAGATTCAATATTAAATTATCAAATGAATAACATTCGGCATCACTGACTAAACATTTACAACATCTGCTCAACACTAAATTTTTCTAATTTTATAGCGTTAAATTTTGTGATTACGATCATGCGCAGCAGATGAGAGGAACACGCAGCCGAACAAATAGTGAAACGTGCTTAGCGTCGCAAAATTGAGAATTGATGTCGTTTGGCGCTTCGCTTACCCGACCTGCAACCTTCAGAAAGCAAAAACCCCGCCGAAGCGGGGTTTCGTAAGAAGTTGAAGCTGACCGATAAGCCGGGTTCTGTCGTGGACAGTCATTCATCTAGGCCAGCAATCGCTCACTGGCTCAAGCAGCCTACCCGGGTTCAGTACGGGCCGTACCATGTGAACCCCTATTTGGCCTTGCTCCGGGTGGAGTTTACCGTGCCACGGACTGTTACCAGCCGCGCGGTGCGCTCTTACCGCACCCTTTCACCCTTACCTGATCCCGCTTGCGCGGGCCATCGGCGGTTTGCTCTCTGTTGCACTGGTCGTGGGTTTCCCCCCCAGGCGTTACCTGGCACCCTGCCCTGTGGAGCCCGGACTTTCCTCCCCTCCGCCCGTCTCCCCCGAAAGGGACGACGACGAAGCGGCGACTGTCTGGTCAGCTTCGGCGCGCAGTATAGAGGGTTTGCGCGCCGCTGTCACCCCTGGCTACGCATGCCTACCTGTAATGTGGCCGCGATATTCCGCGAGGCGCGGTAAATGTTGTCATACGCTCCCTGGAACGCCTCTTCCAGTGAGCCGATGCGGGTCAGTACGCTGAACACCGCATCGATGCCGTACTGATGCACCACACCCACATCCTGCGTCAGACTTCCGGCAATCCCTATCACTGGCTTATGGTATTTTTTGGCGACGCTCGCCACGCCGACGGGCACTTTGCCATTTATGCTCTGGCTGTCGATGCGCCCTTCCCCCGTCAGCACCCACGTGCAGTCGTGAATATGTTCTTCAAGATTGAGCGCCTGAGTGACAATCTCAATGCCGCTTTTCAGCTCTGCGCCCAGGAAGGCCATCAGCGCCGCGCCCATGCCGCCCGCCGCTCCTGCCCCCGGAACCCGGTTGACGTCAATGCGCAGCGTTTTTTTGATCACTTCGGCATAGTGGCTAAGACTGGCGTCGAGTTCGAGGATCATCTCCTCCGTGGCGCCTTTTTGCGGTCCAAAGATACGCGACGCGCCGCTTTCACCGACCAGCGGATTCGTCACGTCACAGGCGACACGGATTGCGCACCCCTGAAGACGCGGATCGAGATCCGAAATATCAATCCGGTTAAGCGCCATCAGGCTGCCGCCGCCGTAGCCGATCTCCGTCCCGTTCGCATCCGTAAACTTCGCGCCCAGCGCCTGCATCATGCCTGCGCCCCCATCGTTGGTTGCGCTCCCGCCGATACCGATAATGATGTTGCGCGCGCCTTTATCCAGCGCGCGGAGGATCAGCTCCCCCGTCCCGCGCGACGTCGTGACCAGCGGGTTACGCTGCGCGGGAGGAACAAGCACCAGGCCGCTGGCGGCGGCCATCTCGATAAACGCGGTGGTACCGTCGCCCGAGATCCCCCAGCTGGCCTTCACCTTTTCCCCTAACGGGCCGGTGACGACAGCCTGCTGCCAGGTGCCCTGCGTCGCGGCGATCATCGCTTCAACCGTACCTTCTCCGCCGTCAGCAACGGGAACAGACACGTAATGAGCGTCGGGGAAAATTTCCCGAAATCCTTTTTCTATCGCCTGCGCCACCTCAGTGGCAGACAGGCTTTCTTTATAAGAGTCTGGCGCGATTACGATTTTCATAGTTGTATGCCTGAGCCGTAGGCCCGGTAAGCGTAACGCCACCGGGCGGGACGTCATTAGCGAGCAATTTCAACCTTCGCCAGCTTTTCGTAATAGCACGCTAACGCGCTATGATCGGCGGTGCCCAGACCATCCGCACGCAGCGCCTGCATCATCTCCATGACGGCGGCAGTCAGCGGCAGCTGCGCCCCCACGCCGTGGGAGGTATCCAGCGCATTCGCCAGATCCTTAATGTGCAGATCGATGCGGAAGCCCGGCCTGAAGTTACGATCCATCACCATCGGCGCCTTGGCATCCAGCACGGTGCTGCCCGCAAGACCACCGCGAATAGCCTGATAGACCAGATCCGGATTAACGCCCGCTTTGGTGGCCAGCGTTAGCGCCTCCGACATAGCCGCGATGTTCAACGCCACAATCACCTGGTTTGCCAGCTTGGTGACGTTGCCTGCGCCAATTTCACCGGTGTGCACCACGGAGCCAGCCATGGCTTTCATCAGGTCGTAGTATTTGTCGAACACGGCTTTATCGCCCCCTACCATCACCGACAGGGTGCCGTCGATGGCTTTCGGTTCGCCGCCGCTGACCGGCGCATCCAGCATCTCCACGCCCTTCGCTTTCAGCTCCTCGCTGATTTCGCGGCTTGCCAGCGGTGCGATAGAACTCATGTCGATCACCACCAGACCCGGCTTCGCGCCATCGATAATGCCGTTCTCACCCAGCGCCACCTCTTTCACGTGCGGGGAGTTTGGCAGCATGGTGATAATCACGTCGCACTGCTCAGCAATCGCTTTTGCGGTTGTCGCCGTTTCTGCGCCAGCCGCAATCACCTCTGCCACCGCGTCTGAATTACGATCTAAAACCACCAGTGAGTAACCTGCTTTGATGAGGTTTTTGCTCATTGGTTTGCCCATGATACCCAGGCCAATAAAACCCACTTTCAGCGTCATAATCTGTTTCCTCAATGATGGTTATTTTTTAAAAGCGTCCGCTAATTTCTGCGTGGCGGCGCGGAATACGCCGAGATCGCTGCCCACGGCGACAAACGTTGCGCCCCACTCCAGGTAGCGGCGGGCATCGGCTTCCACTGGCGCCAGAATGCCGCACGGTTTACCGTGCGCTTTGGCACGGGCAAAAATGTGCTGAATTGCGCGCTGCACGTCCGGATGGCTGGCGTTGCCCAGATGACCAAAGGCGGCCGCCAGATCGCTCGGGCCGACGAAAATGCCGTCTACCCCCTCCGTCGCGGCAATAGCGTCGACGTTATCGACCCCCTGCTGGCTCTCGATCTGAACCAGAATGGTGATGTTCTTGTTGGACTGGGCGAAATAGTCCGGCACGGTGCCAAACATGTTGGCGCGGTGCGAGACGGACACGCCGCGGATCCCTTCCGGTGGATAGCGGGTCGCCGCCACGGCCAGCACCGCTTCTTCTTCCGTTTCAACAAACGGGATCAGGAAGTTGTAGAAGCCGATATCCAGCAGACGCTTGATGATCACCGGCTCGTTGGTGGGTACACGCACCACCGGCGCGCTGTGGCTGCCTTTCAGCGCCATCAGCTGCGGAATAAACGTGTTGATATCGTTTGGCGCATGTTCGCCGTCCAGCACCAGCCAGTCGAACCCGGCCAGGCCCAGCACTTCGGTGCTGATGGGGTTGGCCAGCGCAGACCAGCAGCCAATCTGAATCTGGTGCGCCGCGAGGGCCGCTTTAAACTTATTCGGGAAGATGTCGTTACTCATTACTTATACCTTTTTTAATTCCGCAGTTTTAGCCAGTAGCTTTTCTTATTTATTCCGACTCAGCGTCAGCGTTATATTTATTTTCCTGACTGAATTTTGGCGTTATAAAATCGTCATTCAGTATAATCGTCACCACCCGGCAATACATTGTTTCAATGCTCAATTATCCAACGGGAGTAGCACGCTATTTTGAGCATATGCCCAATGCAGTGGGCGCTGATGCACAGAATCAACGATTAGTGGTTCGGGAGCGATCGCGATCACATTCTCACCTTTCCTCTCCTGACATTCTTTATTTCCTCAATAAGAAACAATTAACCATCTGGCTATATTTAGTATCAGATATTTTGCTGGAGAAGAGTGAACAATGGCCGATATTGAAATTCGACAGGCGTCGCCGACGGCGTTCTATATAAAAGTGCACGATACCGATAACGTGGCGATTATTGTCAACGACAATGGCTTAAAAGCTGGCACCCGCTTTCCGGATGGCCTGGAGCTGATTGAGCACATTCCGCAGGGGCATAAAGTCGCACTGGTCGATATTCCGGCGCAGGGCGAAATCGTGCGCTACGGCGAAGTCATCGGCTATGCGGTGCGCGCTATCCCGCAGGGTAGCTGGATTGAGGAGTCGCTGGTTGAGCTGCCCACCGCCCCGCCGCTGGAGACGTTGCCGCTGGCTACCCGCGTCCCTGAGCCGTTGCCTCCGCTGGAGGGTTATACCTTCGAAGGTTACCGCAATGCGGATGGCAGCGTGGGAACCAAAAACCTGCTTGGCATCACCACCAGCGTGCATTGCGTGGCGGGCGTAGTGGATTACGTTGTGAAAATTATTGAGCGCGATCTGTTGCCGAAATACCCCAACGTTGACGGCGTGGTGGGTCTTAACCACCTGTACGGCTGCGGCGTGGCGATCAACGCGCCGGCAGCGGTCGTGCCGATCCGTACGATTCACAATATCGCCCTTAACCCAAACTTTGGCGGTGAGGTAATGGTGATTGGTCTCGGCTGTGAAAAATTGCAGCCAGAACGCCTGTTGCAGGGTACTGAGGATGTGAAAGCCATTCCGGTTGACGATGCCAGTGTTGTGCGTCTTCAGGATGAACACCATGTCGGCTTCAGATCGATGGTCGACGACATTTTACAGGTGGCAGAGCGCCATCTGGAGAAGTTGAACAAACGCCAGCGTGAAACCTGCCCGGCCTCTGAACTGGTCGTTGGGACACAGTGTGGCGGCAGCGATGCGTTTTCCGGCGTCACCGCTAACCCGGCGGTAGGTTATGCCTCCGATCTGTTCGTGCGCTGCGGCGCCACGGTGATGTTCTCCGAAGTCACCGAAGTACGTGATGCTATCCACCTGCTCACGCCGCGCGCCGTCAACGAAGAGGTGGGCAAACGCCTGCTGGAGGAAATGGCCTGGTACGATAACTATCTCGACATGGGCAAAACTGATCGCAGCGCCAACCCGTCTCCGGGTAACAAGAAAGGCGGCCTCGCGAACGTGGTGGAAAAGGCCCTCGGGTCGATTGCCAAATCCGGCCAGAGCGCGATTGTGGAAGTGCTCTCCCCTGGCCAGCGACCAACCAAACGCGGCCTGATTTACGCGGCAACGCCTGCCAGTGATTTCGTTTGCGGCACCCAGCAGGTGGCTTCCGGCATTACGGTACAGGTCTTTACCACCGGGCGCGGCACGCCGTACGGCCTGATGGCGGTACCGGTGATCAAAATGGCGACCCGCACCGAGCTGGCAAACCGCTGGTATGACTTAATGGATATCAACGCGGGCACCATCGCCACCGGGGAAGAGAGTATTGAAGAGGTGGGCTGGAAGCTGTTCCACTTCATTCTGGATGTGGCAAGCGGGCGGAAGAAAACCTTCTCCGATCAATGGGGATTGCATAACTCGCTGGCGGTGTTTAACCCGGCGCCGGTGACGTGATTGTCCCTCACCCTGCCCTCTCCCCACCGGGGAGAGGGTAAAAAACCGCACCGAGCAGTCCCCTCTCCCCTATGGGGCTGAGGGTTCCCCACAAAATAATGCCTGCACAGACGGCCCCCTCTCCCTTGAGGGAGAGGGCTGGGGTGAGGGGAAACATACGGCTCTGGTGGTCATTCCGTTCACTTTATGTTCCTTGCTACTCTGTCACGACATGACCGGTGAACGTGCCAGGGTGGCTCAGTCGCCACCACCCTGGCGACCCGGGCTTCCGGCGGAAAATCGCCGCTTCGCGGTGCCTTCGGCTTATTCCTTCCGGCTTATCGGGGACGGGCGGAGGTAACATCCCTGTAAAGCCCGCCCTCTCGGCGCATCCCTGCGCCTCGCCCCGGCCTACAGGAAACGCCTCAGCGATTTACAGCCGGACCGAGGCATCGCTGAAAGCCCTCAGTTATTCTGAGGCAACGTTATAGTTTTTGCTTTCAAATTACTGGGGAACCCTCTCCCCTATGGGGAGAGGGTTAGGGTGAGGGGAAAAGCCTCTTTAGACCAGCACCACATCGATCCCGCTTTTGCGTAACCCTTCCAGGCTTTCCGCAGGAATGCCTTCATCAACGATAATCATGTCGATTCGATGGGTATCAATAATTTTATGCAGGCTTGAACGATTAAACTTGCTGGAGTCCGTGACAACGATAATACGCTCCGCCACCTCGCACATTTTGCGGTTCAGACGGGCTTCATCCTCGTTATGCGTACTCACCCCCCGGTCGAGATCGATGGCATCGACGCCCAGAAACAGCAGGTCAAAATGGTAATTCTGTAAGGACTGCTCCGCCTGGTCGCCGTAGAAGGACTGTGACTGACGGCGCAAATGCCCGCCGGTCATCAGCAGCTCTACGCCTTCCGCTTCCAGCAGCGCGTTTGCCACGTTCATCCCGTTGGTCATGGCAATGACATCGGTGTGCTGGCGCAGCATGCGGGCAATTTCAAAGGTCGTGGTGCCGGAGTCCAGAATAATGCGGTGACCCGGCTTCACCAGTTCAACCGCCGCCTGCGCGATGCTGCGCTTCACTGCCGTATTAAGGGAACTTTTGTCCTCAACGGATGGCTCCACGCCGGGGGCATTGCCTTCGCAAATCAGCGCGCCGCCGTAAGCGCGAACGGCAATCCCCTGCTTTTCCAGAAAGGCCAGATCGTTACGGATCGTCACCGTCGACACGCCGAATAAAAGAGAAAGATCGTTAACCTGCACGCTTCCCTGCGCCCGCAACCGCTGAATGATCTGCTCTCGCCTTTCACTGGTGCCGGTGATGCGCTTCTCTGCGGATGAATCGGTGCTGCTCATACGAGCTCCTTAGTAAATAAACTTTCGTTTCATTTCGTTTTTCTTATTAACGCCTTTCTTTTGAGGGAATGCAAGCCCTGTATGGTAGGTGGACGCAAGCTTAATCGCCGCTGAAACCTTTCATTATGTTTCTTTTGTGAAACAGATCGGAAAACTATTATCTTTCGTTTTATTTTTACATCACCATAATGCAGTATCAAATGAAACAAAACGAAAGATGAATGCCAACACCATCCGAAATGGAGAGGAAAGTGAAACATCTGACAGAAATGGTGGAACAACATAAACGGGGGAATACAAACGGGATTTATGCCGTCTGTTCCGCACATCCACTGGTACTTGAAGCTGCAATACGTTACGCCCATTCACAACAGACGCCTCTGCTGATTGAAGCCACCTCAAACCAGGTGGATCAGTTTGGCGGCTATACCGGTATGACGCCCGCCGATTTTTATGGGTTTGTCTGCAAGCTGGCGGGATCCCTCGGCTTCCCCACCTCACAGCTGATCCTTGGCGGCGATCATTTAGGTCCAAACCGCTGGCAAAACCTGCCAGCTTTGCAGGCGATGGCGAACGCCGACGATCTGATCAGAAGCTACGTGGCGGCCGGATTTAAAAAAATTCACCTCGATTGCAGCATGTCCTGCGAAGACGACCCGGTTCCTTTAACCGATGCAATCGTTGCCGGGCGTGCCGCTCGGCTGGCTAAAATTGCCGAAACCACCTGTCTCGAGCAATTTGGCGTAGCCGATCTGGTCTACGTTATCGGCACGGAAGTTCCGGTTCCCGGTGGGGCACACGAGACGCTGACCGAGCTTGAGGTCACCACGCCAGAGGCGGCACGCGCCACGCTTGAGGCACACCGCCACGCATTCGAGAAGGAAGGGTTAAGCGACATCTGGCCGCGCATTATTGGCCTGGTCGTTCAGCCTGGCGTTGAGTTCGACCATGCGCACGTTTGTGACTATCAACCGCATAAAGCCATCGCGCTGAGCAAGATGGTTGAAGCCTACGACACGCTGGTATTTGAAGCACACTCTACCGATTACCAGACGCCGCAGGCGCTGCGCCAGTTGGTGAAAGATCACTTCGCCATTCTGAAAGTCGGCCCTGCGCTAACCTTCGCGCTGCGCGAAGCGCTGTTCTCATTGGCAGCAATTGAAGAAGAGCTGCTGCCGGCAAAAGCCTGCTCAGGGCTGCGTCACGTCCTGGAAAACGTGATGCTCGATCGCCCGGAATACTGGCAAAGCCACTATCACGGCGACGGCAATGCCCGTCGCCTGGCCCGCGGTTACAGCTATTCCGACCGCGTGCGCTATTACTGGCCAGACAGCCAGATTGACGACGCCTTTGAGCGGCTGGTACGCAACCTGGCGGATGAACCGATCCCGCTGCCGCTGATCAGCCAGTATCTGCCGTTGCAGTACAGCAAAGTTCGCGATGGCGCTCTCAGCTCCACACCACGGGAACTCATCCTCGACCACATTCAGGACATACTCCAGCAGTACCATGCCGCCTGCGAAGGCGTAACGACTCAACACGCATAATTAAAAAGAGGAAAACGCTATGCCAAACATTGTCTTATGCCGCATTGATGAACGCCTGATCCACGGTCAGGTGGGCGTACAGTGGGTGGGGTTTGCGGGGGCGAACCTGGTGCTGGTGGCAAATGACGAGGTTGCAGACGATCCGGTTCAGCAAAACCTAATGGAGATGGTGCTTGCGGAAGGCATCGCCGTGCGTTTCTGGTCTCTGCAAAAAGTGATCGACAACATTCATCGCGCCGCCGACCGGCAGAAAATTCTGCTGGTCTGTAAAACACCGGCTGATTTTTTAACGCTGGTCGAGGGCGGCGTGCCCATCACCCGTATTAACGTCGGAAATATGCATTACGCCAGTGGCAAACAGCAAATTGCCAAAACGGTATCTGTAGACGCGAACGATATCGCCGCGTTTAACGGCCTGAAGGCGGCCGGAGTGGAATGCTTCGTTCAGGGCGTTCCAACAGAGACTGCTTTGGATCTCTTTAAACTGCTCTGAGGGATTCACAATGGAAATCAGTCTGTTGCAGGCTTTCGCGCTGGGGCTTCTCGCCTTTATAGCGGGCCTGGATATGTTTAATGGCTTAACACACATGCACCGTCCAGTGGTGCTCGGGCCACTGGTTGGCCTGATTCTGGGCGATTTGCACACCGGAATTCTGACCGGCGGTACGTTAGAACTGGTCTGGATGGGACTCGCACCGCTGGCGGGCGCGCAGCCGCCAAACGTGATTATCGGCACCATCGTTGGCACCACATTTGCCATTACTACAGGCGTGAAGCCGGATGTCGCCGTTGGGGTCGCCGTGCCGTTTGCCGTGGCGGTTCAGATGGGGATCACCTTCCTCTTCTCGGTGATGTCCGGCGTGATGTCCCGCTGCGATCGCATGGCGGCTAACGCAGACACCCGTGGTATTGAACGGGTCAACTATCTGGCACTGCTGGCGCTCGGCGTCTTCTACTTCCTGTGCGCATTTCTGCCCATCTACTTCGGGGCTGAACATGCGAAAACCGCCATTGACGTGCTGCCGGAACGTCTGATCGACGGTCTCGGCGTCGCGGGCGGCATCATGCCAGCGATCGGCTTCGCCGTGCTACTGAAGATCATGATGAAAAACGTTTACATCCCTTACTTCATTATCGGCTTTGTCGCCGCGGCCTGGCTGAAACTCCCGGTGCTGGCGATTGCCGCGGCTGCACTGGCGATGGCGCTGATCGACCTGCTGCGCAAATCGCCTGAACCCACGGCGCCTGCGGCCCAGAAAGAGGAATTTGAAGATGGCATCTAATCACACCACCCTGCCGGGCGTGTCTGAAAGTGAAGAGGCACTGCTGACCGGCGTGAATGAAAACGTCTACGAAGATCAGAGTATTGGCGCTGAGCTAACGAAAAAGGATATTAACCGTATCGCCTGGCGTTCCATGCTGCTACAGGCCTCGTTTAACTACGAGCGTATGCAGGCCTCCGGCTGGCTGTATGGGCTACTGCCCGCGCTGAAAAAGATCCACACCAATAAGCGGGACCTGGCGCGCGCCATGAAAGGCCATATGGGCTTCTTTAACACCCACCCGTTTCTGGTGACCTTCGTCATCGGCATTATTCTGGCAATGGAGCGTTCCAAGCAGGATGTGAACAGCATCCAGAGCACTAAAATTGCCGTTGGCGCACCGCTCGGTGGCATTGGTGACGCCATGTTCTGGCTGACCCTGCTGCCCATTTGCGGGGGGATTGGCGCCAGCCTGGCGCTACAGGGATCCATTCTTGGCGCCGTGGTCTTTATCGTTCTGTTTAACGTGGTGCATCTCGGCCTGCGTTTTGGTCTGGCGCACTATGCCTACCGAATGGGTGTCGCCGCGATCCCGCTGATCAAGGCCAACACCAAAAAGGTTGGTCATGCTGCGTCCATTGTCGGAATGACAGTGATTGGCGCGCTGGTGGCAACCTATGTGCGCCTGAATACCACACTCGAGATTAAAGCCGGGGATGCGGTCGTCAAACTGCAAACCGATGTGATCGACAAACTGATGCCCGCCTTTCTGCCGCTGGTCTACACCCTGACCATGTTCTGGCTGGTACGCCGTGGCTGGAGCCCACTGCGCCTGATTGGTATCACCGTGGTGCTGGGCGTTGTCGGTAAATTCTGTCACTTCCTGTAAAAAGCAAAGAGGTTGCGATGTTAGGCATTATTTTGACGGGTCACGGCGGTTTTGCCAGCGGGCTGCAACAGGCAATGAAGCAAATCCTCGGCGAACAGCCGCAGTTTATCGCCATCGATTTTCCGGAAAGCTCCACCACTGCGCGGCTGACCGCGCAGCTTGAGCAGGCAGTGAATGAACTGGATGCAGAGCACGATATCGTGTTTCTCACCGATCTTCTCGGCGGTACGCCGTTTCGTGTGGCCTCTACTCTCGCGATGCAGCGCCCCGGCAGCGAAGTGATCACCGGCACCAATCTCCAGCTTTTGCTGGAGATGGTTCTGGAGCGCGACGGATTAAGCAGTGAAGCCTTTCGTTTGCAGGCGCTGGAGTGCGGCCATCGCGGCCTGACCAGCCTGGTGGATGAACTTGCACGCTGTCGCGAGGAAGCGCCCGCCGAGGAAGGGATATGAGCCAGCTGCTGCGCGCGCGTCGTCTGCTTACCGGGCAAGGCTGGCTGGATGACCATCAGCTGCGTATGGATAGAGGCGTCATCACCGCCATCGAGCCGATTCCGGCAGGGGTTAACACCCGCGAGGCAGACCTGCTTTGCCCGGCATACATTGATATCCACGTCCACGGCGGCGCGGGTGTGGATGTGATGGATGATGCCCCCGACGTGCTGGACCGGTTAGCCATACATAAAGCGCGTGAAGGCGTAGGGGCGTTTCTGCCTACCACCGTCACCGCTTCGCTGGAGGCGATCCATGGCGCGTTACGGCGCATTGCCCGGCGCTGTCATGCCGGTGGCCCCGGCGCGCAGCTCCTGGGCAGCTATCTGGAAGGCCCGTACTTTACACCGCAGAACAAAGGGGCGCACCCGCCAGAACTGTTTCGCGAGCTGGATCTCGCGGAACTTGATGAGCTGATTGCGGTTTCGCAGAACACGCTGCGGGTGGTGGCGCTTGCTCCGGAAAAAGTGGATGCCCTGAAGGCGATCCATCACCTCAAGCAAAAAGGGATACGCGTCATGCTGGGCCACAGCGCCGCTACATACGCGCAAACCCTGGCCGCATTTGATGCAGGCGCAGACGGGCTGGTGCACTGCTACAACGGCATGACGGGATTACACCACCGGGAGCCGGGCATGGTTGGCGCCGGGCTTACGGACCCACGCGCGTGGCTGGAGCTTATTGCCGACGGGCATCACGTTCATCCTGGAGCCATGCGGCTATGTTGTTGCTGCGCGAAGGATCGTACGGTGCTGATTACCGATGCCATGCAGGCGGCGGGTATGCCTGATGGGCGCTATACGTTGTGTGGTGAAAATGTCGAGATGCAGGGCGGCGTTGTTCGCACGGCCTCGGGCGGGCTGGCGGGCAGCACGCTCGCGCTGGATGCCGCCGTGCGAAATATGGTGGAGCATACGGGGGTCGCCCCAGAAAACGCTATCCATATGGCCTCGCTGCATCCCGCCCGTCTGCTCGGTATGGATCACCTGCTGGGATCGTTAGCACCAGGCAAACGCGCCAATATTATTGCGCTCGATGCGGGTTTACACCTCCGGCAGATCTGGATCCAGGGTCAGGCTCTTTCCCTGTAGCCCCTTCACAGTGTGCTCTGTTGGCCTTACGGAAGACGATCGTAAGGCCTTTCTTTTCCTTTCCTTGATCTTCGCCTTTCCTTTCACGATCACACTTTTCGTTTTATTTCTTTTTCGCCATTGAACTTTCGATTTCTTTTCTATAGATTTTCTTTAACTGCTAGAGTAAACAAGTGAAACGAAACGAAAGATAGCGACACATTTGCCAGCGTCTGATGTGGAATTCACACGACTAAGGACTGAGTTATGCCACAAACCACTACCACCACCGGCACCTGGACCGAAAAAGAGATCCGCCAGCAGCCAGCCAGCTGGCTTCGCTCGCTCAACAATATTGATAATCTGCGCGCGTCGATCGACAGTTTTCTGACGCCACTGTTGCGCAAGCCCGATCTGCGGATCGTTCTGACCGGCGCGGGTACGTCTGCTTTTATCGGCGACATCATTGCGCCATGGCTTGCCAGCCACACGAGAAAAAATATCACCGCGATACCTACGACCGATCTGGTCACCAACCCGATGGATTACTTCAGCCCTGCGCACCCGCTGCTGCTGGTCTCTTTCGCCCGTTCTGGCAATAGCCCGGAGAGCGTCGCTGCCGTTGAGCTGGCGAATCAGTTTGTTCCGGAGTGCTACCACCTGTCGATCACCTGTAATGAAGCGGGCAGCCTGTATCAGAATGCCGTCGACAGCGATAACGCCTGCGCTCTGCTCATGCCAGCCGAAACGCACGATCGCGGGTTCGCGATGACAAGCAGCATCACCACCATGATGGCGAGCTGCCTGGCAGTATTCGCACCGGAAACGATCAACAGCAAAACGTTCCGCGACGTGTCCGATCGCTGTCAGGCGATCCTCACGTCGCTTGGCGATTTCAGCCCCGGCGTCTTTGGTAACGAACCGTGGAAACGCATTGTTTATCTGGGCAGCGGTGGATTACAGGGCGCCGCACGGGAGTCAGCGTTGAAGGTGCTGGAGCTGACCGCCGGCAAGCTGGCGGCATTCTACGATTCGCCAACGGGTTTCCGTCACGGGCCTAAGTCGCTGGTGGACAACGAAACGCTGGTCGTCGTGTTTGTCTCCAGCCATCCGTACACGCGTCAGTACGATCTGGATCTGCTCGCCGAGCTGCGACGCGATCGTCAGGCTATGCGCGTGGTAGCCATTGCAGCCGAAACGGATCCGGTCATTGAAGCTGGCCCGCATATCCTGCTGCCGCCTTCCCGTTCATTTAACGATATGGAGCAGGCGTTCTGCTTCCTGATGTACGCCCAGGTCTTCGCACTGACCCAGTCTCTGCACGTTGGCAATACGCCGGATACGCCATCCGCCAGCGGTACGGTTAACCGTGTGGTCCAGGGCGTCGTTATTCATCCGTGGCAGGCTTAAGAGGACAGGCTCATGAGTATTATTTCTACCAAATATCTTTTGCAGGACGCACAGGCGAAGGGCTATGCCGTTCCGGCCTTTAACATCCATAACGCCGAGACGATCCAGGCGATCCTCGAAGTCTGTAGCGAAATGCGATCGCCGGTGATCCTCGCGGGTACGCCGGGGACGTTTAAACATATTGCGCTGGAAGAGATTTACGCCTTGTGCAGCGCGTATTCCCTTACTTATGACATGCCGCTGGCGCTACACCTCGATCACCACGAATCGCTGGACGACATTCGCCGCAAAGTCCATGCCGGCGTACGTAGCGCAATGATCGACGGTAGCCATTACCCCTTCGAACAAAACGTCAAGCTGGTGAAATCGGTCGTCGATTTCTGCCACCTCAACGACTGTAGCGTCGAGGCCGAACTGGGCCGACTGGGTGGGGTGGAAGATGACATGAGCGTCGACGCCGAAAGCGCGTTCCTGACCGACCCGCAGGAAGCAAAACGCTTTGTCGAACTGACAGGCGTGGACAGCCTCGCCGTCGCCATCGGTACCGCGCACGGTCTCTATACCAAACGCCCAAAAATCGACTTCCAGCGGCTGGCCGAGATCCGCGAGGTAGTGACAGTGCCGCTGGTGCTGCATGGTGCAAGCGATGTGCCGGATGAGGATGTGCGCCGCACCATTGAGCTGGGCGTCTGCAAAGTTAACGTCGCAACAGAGCTGAAAATCGCCTTCTCTGACGCAGTCAAAGCCTGGTTTGCCGAGAACCCACAGGGCAACGATCCGCGCTTCTACATGCGCGTCGGCATGGATGCCATGAAAGAGGTGGTCAGAAGCAAAATCACCGTTTGCGGCTCGGCGAACCGGCTGCTGCTTCCGGCTGAAGCCTGAACCCATCGCGCATAACGTTAGTACCTAAAAAAATAACTATAAGCCTCGCAAATATGAAGGCGCGTCCTTAAGCCGGACAGCGCCTTCCATTATCCTAAAAATACGAGGAGTCCCTACATGACACAGGAAAAGTCGTTTAAATCGAAAGCGTGGGAGTTTTTCCAGAGCCTGGGAAAGACGTTTATGTTCCCGGTCTCGCTGTTGGCCTTTATGGGGTTGTTGTTAGGTATCGGTAGTTCTGTCACCAGCCCTTCCACCATCAAAAGTTTTCCCTTTCTGGGCGGCGAGTTAACGCAGCTCACCTTTGGTTTTATCGCCATGGTCGGCGGCTTTGCTTTTACCTATCTGCCGCTGATGTTTGCCATGGCGATCCCGATGGGCCTTGCCAGACGTAATAAAGCGGTGGGCGCTTTTGCCGGATTCGTTGGCTACATGCTGATGAACATGAGCATCAACTACTACCTGACCGCCACCCACCAGCTTGCGGATGCCGCCACCATGAGACAGGTGGGACAATCCATCGTGCTTGGTATTCAAACGCTGGAGATGGGCGTGCTCGGCGGCATTGTGGTAGGGGTGATCACCTACTTCCTGCACGAACGCTTCCAGGACACGGTGCTGCACGACGCGTTTGCCTTCTTTAGCGGCATTCGTTTTGTACCGATTGTTACCGCCCTCACCCTGTCGCTGGTCGGCTTGTTTATCCCCCTGCTGTGGGAATATGTGGCAATGGGCATTGCCGGGATTGGTCATATCATCCAGAGCACCAGCGTCATTGGGCCGTTCCTGTATGGCGTGGGCGTGCTGCTACTCAAACCTTTTGGCCTGCACCACATCCTGCTGGCGATGGTGCGCTTCACCCCGGCGGGCGGCATTGAGATGGTTAACGGCCAGGAAGTGGCCGGTGCGCTGAACATTTTCTACGCCGAGCTGAAAGCCGGCCTGCCGTTTAGCCCGCACGTTACGGCATTTTTATCGCAAGGGTTTATGCCGACCTTTATCTTCGGCCTGCCTGCCGTGGCTTACGCTATCTACCGCACCGCGCGTCCGGAAAACCGTCCGGTGATTAAAGGGCTGCTGCTTTCTGGCGTGCTGGTTTCAGTTGTCACGGGTATTTCAGAGCCGATTGAGTTCCTGTTCCTGTTTATTGCCCCTGTGCTTTACGCGTTTCATATCGTTATGTCTGGCCTGGCGCTGATGGTGATGGCGCTTCTCGGCGTCACTATCGGCAACACCGACGGCGGTATTCTGGATCTGCTGATCTTCGGCGTCATGCAGGGGATGTCGACCAAATGGTATCTGCTGTTCCCGGTGGGTATGGCCTGGTTTGCTATCTACTTCTTCGTCTTCCGCTGGTACATCCTCAGGCACGATATTAAAACGCCGGGCCGTGAGGTTGACGCGCAGGGTGCGCTCCAGGCGGTGGAAGCCAATACCCGGGCACGTGGAAAATCAAAATACGATCATGGGCTTATTCTTCGCGCGCTTGGCGGTAAAGAGAATATTGAGTCGCTCGACAACTGCATCACCCGCTTACGTCTGGTGGTGAAAGATATGGGGCTTATCGACCAGCAGGCGCTGAAGGCCGCGGGCGCCTTGTCAGTCGTGGTGCTTGATGCCCACAGCGTTCAGGTGATCATCGGCCCGCAGGTGCAGAGCGTCAAATCCGGCATTGAAGCCTTAATTTAACAGGGGGACGTTGTGTTTGATTTCGACAGAATCATTGAGCGTAAAAGCGATAAATGCCGTAAATGGGATCATGCGTTTGTGTGCTCGCGTTTCGGTGATGTCCCGGAGGGATTTATCCCGCTGTGGATAGCAGACATGGATTTCACCTCGCCACCCGCCGTGATTGAAGGCTTCCAGCGCATCGTGGAGCATGGCACCTTCGGTTACACCTGGTGCTTCGACGAATTCTACGATGCGGTCATCGCCTTCCAGCGCACCCGTCATCAGGTTGAGGTGCATAAGTCATGGATCACCCTGACCTACGGCACCGTTTCCACGCTGCACTATACGGTTCAGGCGTTCTGCAAACCCGGCGACTGCGTGATGATGAACACCCCGGTGTATGACCCGTTTGCGATGGCGTCACAGCGACAGGGCGTGCGGGTGCTTGCAAATCCGCTGAGCGTGAAGGAAAACCGCTATCACCTGGATTTTAATCTGATTGAAGTTCAGCTCAAAACTCACCGTCCAAAACTGTGGTTCTTCTGCTCGCCGCATAACCCTTCAGGCCGAATCTGGCGCGCGGATGAGATACGCCAGGTGTCCGATCTCTGTAAGCGCTACGGCACGATTCTGGTGGTTGATGAGGTTCACGCCGAGCACATTCTGGACGGTACATTCGTCAGCTGTCTGACTTCGGGCTGTGCCGCCCAGGACAACCTGATTGTGCTGACCTCCCCCAATAAAGCGTTCAACCTTGGCGGGCTAAAAACATCCTACTCGATAATTCCAGACGATTCGCTGCGCCAGCGTTTCCGCCAGCAGCTGGAGAAGAACTCCATTACCTCGCCCAATATCTTCGGCGTGTGGGGAATTATTCTGGCCTATCAGCAGGCTCTGTCATGGCTCGACGCGCTGAATGGTTATCTGCGCGGCAATGCCCGCTACCTTGCGGATGCCATCCAGACCCACTTCCCTGCATGGAAGATGATGAACCCGGAGTCGTCGTATCTCGCCTGGATAGACGTCAGTGCGGACGATCGCAGTGCGACGGCGCTAACCCAACATTTCGCCAAACAGGCTGGCGTGGTCATCGAAGATGGCAGCCACTACGTACAAAACGGCGAAAACTACCTGCGTATTAACTTCGGCACCCAGCGCTACTGGCTGGAACAGTCCATCAACCGAATGCTGAAGCATTACTGATAAGGATCTTACCCCGATGAAAAAAATGCTCACTCTCTCGCTGCTGGCTCTCTGCGTTTCTCACGGCGCGGCGGCAGCAAACTACGCGCTCAGTAACGACAATATTGCCCTTTCGTTTGATGATGCAAATGCAACGGTAGTAGTAACGGACAGCAAAGCTAACCATCCGCTCACGCCCCAGGAGCTGTTCTTTCTGACGCTGCCGGATGAAACAAAAATCCACACCGCTGATTTCAAAATCAAGCACGTCGAAAAGCAGGACAATGCGATAGTCATCGACTTTACGCATCCGGATTTTAACGTAACGGTGAAACTGAACCTGGTGAAGGGAAAATACGCCAGCATCGGCTACACCATCGCCGCCGTCGGGCAGCCGCGGGACGTAGCGAAAATTACCTTCTTCCCGACGAAGAAGCAGTCTCAGGCACCTTACGTTGACGGGGCGATTAACAGCTCGCCAATCGTGGCCGACTCGTTCTTCATCCTGCCAGACAAACCGATTGTGAATACTTACGCTTATGAAGCCACCACGAACCTCAACGTGGAGCTGAAAACGCCAATTCTGCCTGAGACACCGGTTAGTTTTACCACCTGGTTCGGCACTTTCCCGGAAACTAATCAGCTGCGCCGCAGCGTAAACCAGTTTATCGATGCCGTGCGTCCGCGGCCTTATAAGCCTTATCTGCACTACAACAGCTGGATGGACATCGGTTTCTTTACCCCTTACTCCGAGCAGGATGTCATTGGGCGGATGGACGAATGGAATAAAGAATTTATTGCCGGACGCGGGGTGGCGCTGGACGCGTTCCTGCTGGACGATGGCTGGGACGATCGCACCGGACGCTGGCTTTTTGGCCCGGCGTTCAGCAACGGTTTTGGCAAAGTCAGGGAAAAAGCCGACAGCCTGCACAGCTCGGTTGGGCTGTGGCTTTCTCCGTGGGGCGGATACAACAAGCCGCGCGATATTCGCGTCTCGCATGCAAAAGAGTATGGTTTTGAAACCGTAGACGGCAAGCTGGCGCTGTCGGGGCCGAACTATTTTAAAAACTTTAACGATCAGATCATTAAGCTGATCAAAAACGAGCACATTACCTCGTTCAAGCTCGACGGAATGGGTAACGCCAATTCGCATATCAAGGGCAGCCCATTTGCATCGGATTTTGACGCATCCATTGCCCTGCTGCACAACATGCGCAGCGCAAACCCGAACCTGTTTATCAACCTGACCACCGGCACCGACGCCAGCCCGTCCTGGCTGTTCTATGCTGATTCAATCTGGCGTCAGGGCGATGATATCAACCTGTACGGCCCCGGCACGCCAGTGCAGCAGTGGATGACCTACCGCGATGCCGAAACCTGGCGATCCATCGTGCGCAAAGGTCCTCTGTTCCCGCTGAACTCACTGATGTACCACGGGATCGTCAGCGCAGAGAACGCTTACTATGGACTCGAGAAAGTGCAAACAGACAGCGATTTTGCCGATCAGGTCTGGAGCTACTTCGCAACCGGAACTCAGCTTCAGGAGCTGTACATCACGCCGTCCATGCTGAATAAGGCGAAGTGGGATACCCTGGCGCAGGCGGCGAAATGGTCGCGTGAGAATGCCAGCGTGCTGGTGGATACTCACTGGATTGGCGGTGACCCAACTTCGCTTCAGGTTTACGGCTGGGCCTCATGGAGTAAAGACAAAGCGATTTTTGGCCTACGCAACCCGTCGGATAAGCCGCAACGTTACTACCTGGATTTAACCAAAGATTTTGAGATCCCGGCAGGAGAGCGTTCGCAGTTTACCCTGAAAGCCGTGTACGGCAGTAATTCGACCGTACCAGAGGAGTATAAAAACGCTGTGGTAATTACGCTGCAACCGCTGGAAACGCTGGTATTTGAGGCGATGCCGGGGAAATAGTGAGGCTCTGACACGGTGTAGGCCGGGTAAGGCGAAGCCGCCACCCGGCAAAACAGGCGGCAGGGTCTTACTCCCCCTGCTGCTCCAGCGCATATTTATACAGCGCATTTTTCTTCACGCCGTGGATCTCCGCCGCCAGCGCCGCCGCTTTTTTCAGGGGGAGTTCAGCCTGTAGCAGAGCCAGCGTACGCAGCGCATCGGCAGGCAGAGCGTCTTCCTGCGCTTTGTGCCCTTCAACAATCAGCACCATTTCGCCCTTGCGGCGGTTTTCATCCTCTTTCACCCACGCCAGCAGTTCGCCAACCGGCGCACCGTGAATGGTTTCCCACGTTTTGGTCAACTCGCGCGCCAGCACCACGTAGCGCCCTTCGCCCCAGACGGTCACCATATCTTCCAGGCTTTCCAGCAGACGGTGAGTTGATTCGTAGAAGATCAACGTACGCGGTTCAGCTTCCAGATCCTTTAACACATCGCGACGGCCTTTGGATTTAGCAGGCAGGAAGCCTTCGTAGCAGAAACGATCGGATGGCAGACCCGCAGCGCTTAACGCCGCAATCGCCGCGCACGGCCCGGGCAGCGGCACAACGCGGATGCCTGCTTCACGGCAGGTGCGTACCAGATGGTAGCCCGGATCGTTGATCAGCGGCGTTCCCGCATCGGAGACCAGCGCGATGTTCTGCCCTTCTTTAAGCTTCGCCACCAGCGTTTCGGCTTTTTGTTGCTCATTGTGATCGTGCAGGGCAAACAAACGGGCGTTAATGGCAAAGTGTTGTAGCAGTAAACCGGTATGACGGGTGTCTTCAGCAGCAATTAAATCAACAGCTTGCAATACGGTGAGCGCACGTTGGGTAATATCAGACAAATTCCCGATAGGAGTAGGTACAATATAAAGCTGGCCTTGAGAATTATCTGCCGTTTCGTGTTGTTTCATTGTTTCGTCCGTATTGCCGATTTAATATTGAGCATTGCGTAAAAAAATCACTGGATACAGTATGGTACCGTTAACGTTTCTTCGAAAAAAAGCCGCGCACAGCGTGCCCCTCCTGCTGGCAGCCCTGATCTTTAGCGGCTGCGGCACCCAGGCACCTGACCAGAGCACTGCTCATATGCAGGGATCCGCTCAGGCTGATTCTGGCTTTTATCTGCAACAAATGTCGCAGAGTACAAATGATACCAGGATCAACTGGCAATTACTCGCCATTCGTGCACTGCTGAAAGAAGGGAAAACCAAGCAGGCCGCCGAGCTGTTCAGCCAGCTGCCGCAGGATCTTAACGACACTCAGCGCCATGAGCAGACGCTGCTGTCAGCAGAACTGAAGGTCGCGCAAAAAGATTACGACGGCGCGAAGAAGATCCTCGGCACCATCGATCTCAGCACGCTGGATAAAAACCAGCAGGCCCGTTTCTGGCAGGCCGGTATCACCTCTGAGCAGGGCCGCCCTTCCCTGACGCTACTCCGCGCGCTGATAGCCCAGGAGCCTCTGCTCGCGGGTGCGGACAAGCAGAAAAATATTGATGCAACCTGGCAGGCGCTCGCCTCCATGACCCAGGATCAGGCCAAAGCGCTGGTAATCAACGCCGATGAAAATGTTCTGCAAGGCTGGCTGGATCTGCAACAGATGTGGTTCAACAACCGCAGCGATCCGAACATGCTGAAAGCTGGCATTACCGACTGGCAAAAGCGTTACCCGCAAAACCCGGGAGCGAAAATGCTGCCAACGCAGCTGGTGAACGTGCAAAACTTTAAGCCCGCCTCCACCAGCAAAATCGCCCTACTGCTGCCGTTAAACGGTCAGGCAGCGGTGTTTGGTCGCGCCATTCAGCAAGGTTTCGAAGCCGCGAAAAACGGCACTACCGCCGTCAGCGGTAGCGCGGTTCCGACCCAGGCAGCACAAGCGGCGAATGTGAATGACGTTGTCAGCCCGTCCGCCGCCGAAACCAGCGACCTGACCACCGCGCAAACCCCTGCGCAGGGCACCATGCAGAATCCGGTTACCGCCCCAACGACGCAGCCCGCTCCCCCTGCGCCTGCGGCAACACAGGCCCCGGCTGAAACACCGGCGCCCGCGACGGCAGAACAACCTCAGCCGCAAACCGAGCAGCCGGAACAGCAGCCAGCAACCCAGCCGCAGGCTGTGGCCACCACCAGCGCTAACCCTGGTGCAGAGTTGAAAATCTACGACACCAGCGCCCAGCCGCTTGACCAGGTGCTGGCGCAGGTTCAGCAGGACGGGGCCAGCATCGTTGTCGGCCCGCTGTTGAAAAACAACGTGGAAGCGCTGATGAAGAGCAACACCACGCTGAACGTGCTGGCGCTTAACCAGCCTGAGCAGGTTCAGAACCGCGTCAATATCTGTTACTTCGCCCTCTCTCCGGAGGATGAAGCCCGCGATGCGGCCCGTCATATTCACGAGCAGGGCAAGCAGGCGCCGCTGCTGTTGATCCCACGCAGCACGCTGGGCGATCGCGTTGCCAACGCGTTTGCGCAAGAGTGGCAGACCCTTGGCGGTGGCGTGGTGTTGCAGCAGAAATTTGGCTCAGCTTCCGAACTGAGAGCGGGCGTGAACGGCGGGGCAGGTATTGCCCTCAACGGTAGCCCGGTATCCGCCAGCCTTCCGCAGCAGCAGAGCGTCACCATCGGCGGTCTGACGATCCCAGCGCCCCCTACCGACGCGCAAATCAGCGGCGGCGGTAAAGTGGATTCGGCGTACATCGTCGCTACGCCGGAAGAGATCGCCTTTATCAAACCAATGATCGCCATGCGTAACGGCAGCCAGAGCGGTGCAACGCTCTACGCCAGCTCACGCAGCGCACAGGGTACCGCAGGCCCGGATTTCCGTCTGGAAATGGAAGGACTGCAATACAGCGAGATCCCGATGCTGGCAGGCAGCAACCCGCAGTTGATGCAGCAGGCGCTGGGCGCGGTGCGCAATGACTATTCCCTGGCGCGTCTGTACGCGATGGGCGTCGATGCCTGGGCGCTGGCAAACCACTTCACCCAGATGCGCCAGGTACCGGGCTTCGAGCTTAACGGGAATACCGGCGATCTGACCGCCGATCAGGATTGTGTGATTAACAGGAAGTTATCATGGCTCAAATACCAGCAGGGGCAGATTGTCCCGGCCAGTTAAGCCGTAAACAGACCGGCGACGCGTGGGAGTTAAAGGCGCGTCGCTGGCTTGAAGGCAAAGGACTGCGCTTTGTCGCCGCCAACGTTCGCGGGCGCGGCGGCGAGATTGACCTGATCATGAAAGACGGTCAGACCATCGTGTTTGTTGAAGTTCGCTACCGACAGTCGTCCCGTTTTGGCGGTGCTGCCGCCAGCGTGACGCTCGCCAAACAACAAAAATTATTACAGACTGCCCACTTGTGGCTTGCCCGCCATAATGGGAGTTTTGATACTGTGGATTGCCGTTTCGATGTGGTAGCCTTCACCGGAAATGCGATCGACTGGCTTAAAAACGCGTTTGGCGAAGACGCATAAATAAGATTTTAAAGGGATACCGTGCTCGAACGAATTAAAGTGTGCTTCACAGAAAGCATTCAAACGCAGATTGCCGCGGCGGAAGCCCTTCCGGACGCGATCTCGCGTGCAGCGATGACACTGGTTCAGTCGCTGCTCAACGGCAACAAAATCCTCTGTTGTGGCAATGGCACGTCCGCCGCCAACGCACAGCATTTTGCTGCCAGCATGATTAATCGCTTTGAAACCGAGCGCCCGAGTTTACCTGCCATTGCACTAAACACCGATAACGTGGTCTTAACTGCGATTGCCAACGATCGTCTGCATGACGAAATCTACGCCAAGCAGGTGCGCGCCTTAGGCCATGCCGGAGACGTGCTGCTGGCGATCTCCACGCGCGGTAACAGCCGGGATATCGTTAAAGCGGTTGAAGCGGCAGTGACCCGTGATATGACGATTGTCGCCCTGACCGGTTACGACGGCGGTGAGCTGGCTGGCCTGCTGGGGCCGCAGGATGTGGAGATCCGCATTCCTTCGCACCGTAGCGCCCGCATCCAGGAGATGCATATGCTCACGGTGAACTGCTTATGCGATCTGATCGATAACACGCTTTTCCCTCACCAGGATGATTAAGGAGTTCTCATGAAGGTTTTATCGGCCCTTGCAGTCGTGATGTCTGCATTACTGCTTCAGGGATGCATCGCTGCCGCTGTAGTCGGTACCGCAGCGGTCGGCACCAAAGCAGCGACCGATCCGCGTACCGTTGGGACGCAGGTGGATGACGGTACGCTTGAGCTGCGCGTAAACAGTGCGCTGTCGAAAGACGAGCAGATCAAGAAGGAAGCACGCATCAACGTGACGGCTTATCAGGGCAAAGTGCTGCTGGCAGGCCAGGCGCCAAATCCTGAACTCGCCTCGCGCGCCAAACAGATCGCGATGGGTGTGGAAGGCACGGCGGAAGTGTATAACGAGATCCGCCAGGGCCAGCCGATTGGTCTCGGCACCGCGTCATCTGATACCTGGATCACCACCAAAGTGCGTTCCCAGCTGCTGGGTACCGACCAGGTGAAATCCTCAAACGTGAAAGTGACCACGGAGAACGGCGAAGTGTTCCTGCTGGGTCTGGTGACGGAACGTGAAGGGAAAGCGGCAGCGGATATCGCCAGCCGGGTGAGCGGCGTGAAACACGTCACCACCGCCTTTACTTACATTAAGTAATTCCCACCTGGCTACAGGCCCGGTAAGCGCTAGCGCCACCGGGCTTTTTTTCACACAAGCGCCATACTCCCCACAATCACTCCACTCAACGCCACCAGCCCCGCAGTCAGCCACAGCGCTTTCGCCGGGAATGATTTACGCAGCATGATAAGCGACGGCAGACTCACCGCCGGCAGCGTGATGAGCAGCGCCAGCGCTGGTGCGGTCCCCATACCGGCCATCATCATGGTCTGAATAATCGGGATCTCCGCCGCGGTTGGGATCACGAACAGGCAACCGGCCACCGCCATCGCAATCACCCACATCAGCGTGTTGTCGATAGCGCCATCCGCATGCGGGAACAGCCAGACGCGCGCGGCCCCCAGCACCAGTACGGCCAGGATATAGACCGGAATGGTGCTCCAGAAAAGCTGCCACAGCGCTTTGCCCCAGCGAGCAAAGAAACTGCCCTGCGGCTCGCTGACGTCCAGCTCAACGGAAGCAGACCCGGCCTCGTTGTCTTTCACCAGGTGCTGCACCAGCGTAGCGACAAGCACCACCGTCAGCAGGCCAGCCGCCAGACGGATAAACGCGAAATGCCAGCCGAGAACGAAGCCCATAAACACCAGCGTTGCCGGATTCAGCAGTGGGTTACCCATCCAGAAGGCAAGCGCGCCGCCCATCGACACGCGCTGTCGGCGCATACCCGCCGCCACCGGTGCGGCGCAGCAGGAACACATCATGCCCGGCAGGGAGAAAATCGTCCCCAGCAGCGTGCCCTGCAAGCGCGGCTGTCCCAGGGTTTTCACCAGCCAGTTACGCGGGATAAGTACCTGAATCAGCGAGCCCAGCAATACGCCCAATACCGCCGCTTTCCAGACGGCAAGAAAATAGACCATTGCGTAATCCCACGCCGCGCGTAGCGGGCTGGAATCGGCCTGCGCGAGAATCGATTTACCGATGCTGTGGGTGTCGGCGGCGGTGAAGGCTTTACCGTAGTACGGCTGCCATTTCACATACCAGAGGCCAATGATGACCACGAGAAAGAAGAGTGCGGGCTTCCACCACTGAACAGGTGTTGCCGCCTGAGATGAAGACTGACCAGTCATACCATTCCCCGGAAGGTGTTATTTAATAAGCCGGGGAAGTTTACGCCTCGCCCTGCGCGATTTCACGCAGTTTTGCCGAAGGGATAATATTAACCCCCTCCTGCGACGGAGCCAGCGCCTCTTTTAGCATCGCCAGCGCGACATCCCGCGCCTCGATGGACTTCCAGTTACCCGGCAGAATGCGAAACAGCGGAGCGAAAAAAGACTCGTTAAAACGACGTTCGTCACGGTGCCCCATCAGCATGGAAGGCCGCGCGATGGTCAGGCGCTCCCATTTCTGCGCGATTAACGCCTCTTCCATTTTGCCCTTCACCTGGTTGTAAAAAAACGGCGAGCCTGCGTTCGCGCCGTGCGCGCTGACCACCAGGAAATGTTTTGCGCCCAGCTTTTTCGCCGTCAGGGCGGTATCCACCACCAGCGTGTAATCCGCATGGACAAAAGCTTCTTTACTGCCCGCTTCCCGTCGGGTGGTGCCAAGGCAGCAAAAGGCGATATCAATGGGATCCTGCACCTGCGCCAGCGCGTCGGTGAGCTGTGGATCGTGCGGGTTATAGACGCCGGTGATATCCAACAGCGGGCGACGCGTCGGGGCGGCGATATAGTTGATATGCCGATCCTGGATCAGCAGCCGCAGCAGATGTCCACCCACCAGCCCGGTTGCGCCGGTAATCAGTACCTGACTCATCTTATCCCCTTTACAGAATTGTCCGTTTGCGTTCTGGGCCTGCTCTACCACACTTAAAAGTCTGTTACCGGTAAGTATTTACCACAAACGGGAAAAAAACAGTCTGAAGCGAAAACAACGGAGGAAGCATGGGTAAAAAAATCGCAGTCTTGATTACCGACGAGTTTGAAGATTCAGAATTTACGTCGCCAGCAGAGGCATTCCGCAAGGCGGGCCACGAAGTGGTCACCATCGAGAAAGAAGCGGGTAAAACCGTGAAGGGCCATAAGGGCGAAGCCAGCGTGACCATTGACGAATCCATTGATAACGTCAGCCCGTCGGATTTCGACGCCCTGCTGTTACCGGGCGGCCATTCACCAGATTCCCTGCGCGGAGACGAGCGTTTCGTCACCTTTACCCGTGACTTCGTCGGCACCGGTAAACCGGTATTTGCCATTTGCCACGGTCCGCAGCTGCTGATCAGCGCCGAGGTGGTACGCGGGCGTAAGCTCACCGCGGTGAAGCCGATCGTTATCGATCTGAAAAACGCGGGAGCCGAGTTCTACGATCAGGAAGTGGTGAACGATAACGATCAGCTGATCACCAGCCGTACACCGGACGATCTGCCGGCGTTTAACCGTGAAGCGCTACGCCTGCTCGGCGCGTAACCAGTGCAGCTTTTTACCAAAGCCCAGGGTGTTGTCGGTAAATTTCAGCTCATCAAGGCGGATTTCCCACACCGGGGCTTTTAGCGCCGCAGCCACCGGGAAGCGGCGCGTATAGCGTTTACGTTGCGCGTCGCTCTCCTCCCCTTCCAGGCGACGAATTTCACCTTTGAACTGGACCCCGCGGATCAGCGCAACAGTTTTAGGCTGACCGTTTACCGTACCTGCCACTTTTGCCTGCTGGCCCGTCATCTGCGCATGCCGCGTTTTGTCTTCGCTCATTACGTAAAAGGCCACGCGCTCGGGATCGTAGTAATAAAAGGCATTTGCGCACCACATCTCCTCGTCTTTACAGACGCACCAGGTCACGACATGCTGCTTTGCCAGCCAGCGGTTAATGGCGGCCAGTGTTTCCATTTTCGCTCTCTCTCATGCTATGGTGCGTTCACCTTAACATACTGAATCTGTTTACTGTGTGCTGGTTTCTCTATCTTGTCCGAACCGCTGATAACGCACTCTACACCGGGATCACTACCGATGTGGCACGGCGTTTTTTACAACATCAAACGGGGAAAGGGGCGAAAGCACTACGGGGGAAAGGTGAACTTCAGTTAGCGTTTTCAGCCGCCGTGGGCGACAGATCCCTGGCGCTCAGGCTGGAATACCGCATCAAGCAGCTGACAAAGCGCCAGAAAGAGCGTCTCGTCAACGGGGACGGCTCTTTCGAGGCGCTACGCGAAAGCCTGCTTAAAAACGATTGAAATGATCGTGGTACTCCACCAGACCGGTAACGCCGTCGAGCGCATCATCCGCCAGAGGATGCACCTGGAAAGATGTTTCCGTGCCCGGCCAGTGGCAGCGCAGATCGTATCTGGACGCTGGCTCAAAACCTAAACGTTCGTAGAACGCCGGATCGCCCAGAACGACGACAGCGGCATAGCCAAATTCATTCAGGGAATCCAGCCCTTCATAGACCAGCTGGCGCGCCAGGCCCTGGCCACGGTAGTTTTCATCCACCGCCAGCGGCGCCATGCCGACCCACTGTAACTCTTCACCCTGCACAATCACCGGGCTGAAGGCCACGTAGCCGACCACCTGCCCTTCATCGTCAGTGGCAACCAGGCCCAGCGTAATCAGGCCATCTTCGCGAAGATCGTGAACCAGTTGGGCTTCGGCGTCGCCTGCAAAAGAGCGGCGTAACAACGCATCGATACCCGGCGCATCAATCCCAATTTCGACTCGAATCAGCATGGTTCACCTACTGAAGTGTGTTTACTGTCCGGCGGGGTTTTTAGCCCGGCCTCAACGAAATCTGCCATTTGCATCAACATCATACGCAGCGCTTTCGGCATCTGCTCCAGTTCAATGGCATCCATTAAATTTTTGACGTACAGACCGAGCTCCGTGTCGCCTTCAATCACCAGACGACGCTGGAAGAAGAGGGTGTCCGGATCCTGTTTGCGCGCGGCGATCATCAGCAGATCGCTGGCATCCGCGCTAAAGCTGACATCCGCCTCGGCGGTTTCACGGACGATAAGCCGATCGTTCTCAACGGAAGTAAACCAGCGCAACCCGAAATCGCGCACTTCAATCTTTAACCAGCGGCCTTCCAGAAACTCCAGCTCACCGTCCTGTAGCGCCTGGCGGAACTGCCAGCTCAGTACCTGTTCCAGCACCTGGCGTTTAAGCGCGAACGGCGCCAGTTTTACCGGCACGCTCAGCATTGATGGACCAAATTGTACGAGACGTGAACGCAGTTTATCCAGCACGAGCTTTACTCCCTGATAGCTATAGTCCTGCTATTTTGCCATATCCCGACAAGAAGATAGCGGCGTAAATCAACAAACCGTTGTCCGGTGTACCTCATTATTGGTGCCATCAATACGCCATTAGCTGCCTTAAATCAAAAATTGTCGCGTATGGGTTAATTAAAATCCCAGCTCGTTAACATTTTTTACGATCCCTGCGATCGACAACATCGGGATAAATTATGGAGCTGCTCTGCCCTGCCGGAAACCTTCCGGCGCTTAAGGCGGCCATCGAAAATGGGGCCGATGCGGTCTATATCGGGCTGAAAGATGATACCAACGCCCGCCATTTTGCGGGTCTTAACTTTACGGAGAAAAAGCTTCAGGAAGCCGTTAACTTCGTCCACCAGCACCGGCGCAAACTGCACATCGCCATCAATACCTTTGCCCATCCTGATGGCTATGCCCGCTGGCAGCGCGCCGTGGATATGGCGGCCCAGCTGGGCGCCGATGCGCTGATCCTGGCCGACCTCGCCATGCTTGAGTATGCGGCAGAACGTTATCCGCATATTGAGCGCCATGTCTCTGTTCAGGCATCGGCCACCAATGAAGAGGCCGTCCGTTTTTATCATCGACACTTTGACGTGGCTCGCGTGGTGCTGCCGCGCGTACTCTCTATTCATCAGGTTAAGCAACTGGCGCGCGTCACGCCAGTGCCGCTGGAGGTTTTTGCCTTCGGCAGCCTGTGCATCATGGCCGAAGGCCGCTGCTATCTTTCCTCGTATTTGACCGGCGAATCGCCAAATACCGTCGGCGCCTGCTCGCCTGCCCGCTTCGTTCGCTGGCAGCAAACGCCGCAGGGACTGGAGTCACGCCTGAATGATGTGTTAATTGACCGCTATCAGGACGGTGAAAACGCGGGCTACCCGACGCTGTGCAAAGGCCGATATCTGGTGGACGGCGAGCGCTACCACGCGCTGGAGGAGCCCACCAGCCTCAACACGCTGGAACTGCTGCCAGAGCTGCTGGCCGCCAATATTGCCTCGGTGAAAATCGAAGGCCGCCAGCGCAGCCCGGCCTACGTGAGCCAGGTGGCAAAGGTGTGGCGTCAGGCCATCGACCGCTGCATGGCGGACCCGCAAAACTACGCCCCGCAGGCGGCATGGATGGAGACGCTCGGCGCGATGTCCGAAGGCACCCAAACCACGCTCGGCGCGTATCACCGTAAATGGCAGTGAGATAATCATGAAATATTCATTAGGGCCGGTGCTTTACTACTGGCCAAAAGAGACGCTGGAAGATTTTTACCAGCAGGCGGCTAACAGCAGCGCCGATGTGATTTACCTCGGCGAAGCGGTGTGCAGCAAGCGCCGCGCCACCAAAGTGGGCGACTGGCTGGATATGGCGAAAAGCCTGGCCGGCAGCGGCAAGCAGGTGGTGCTCTCGACGCTGGCGCTGGTGCAGGCGTCCTCTGAACTGGGCGAGCTGAAGCGCTATGTCGAAAACGGTGAGTTCCTGCTGGAGGCGAGCGACCTGGGCGTGGTGAACATGTGCGCCGAGCGTAAGCTGCCGTTTGTCGCCGGACATGCGCTGAACTGCTATAACGCGGTGACCCTGCGCCTGCTGCTCAAACAGGGGATGACACGCTGGTGCATGCCGGTTGAGCTCTCCCGCGACTGGCTGGCCAACCTGCTTACACAGTGTGAAGAGCTGGGCATTCGCAACAAGTTTGAAGTGGAAGTTCTGAGCTATGGGCATCTGCCGCTGGCCTACTCTGCCCGCTGCTTCACCGCACGTTCCGAAGATCGTCCGAAAGACGAGTGCGAAACCTGCTGCATTAAGTACCCGAACGGACGCAGCATGCTGTCGCAGGAGAATCAGCAGGTGTTTGTTCTTAACGGCATTCAGACCATGAGCGGTTACGTCTATAACCTCGGCAACGAGCTGGCGTCAATGCACGGGCTGGTGGATATGGTGCGTCTTTCGCCGCTGGATACCGGCGTATTCGCCATGCTGGACGCCTTCCGCGCCAACGAAAATGGCGCTGCTCCACTGCCTCTGACGGCAAACAGCGACTGCAACGGTTACTGGCGACGTCTCGCCGGGCTGGAATTGCAGGCATAAAAAAGGCTCACTTTGTTAACAACGGTTATCATTTTTTAATGCAGTATTAAAGATTGACCGTCGACAAAGTGAGCTGTTATGACTGACAAAACCATTCCGTTTTCGGTGCTGGATCTGGCGCCGATCCCACAAGGCTCCTCGGCCAGAGAAGCCTTCACGCACTCTCTCGATCTTGCTCAGCTTGCCGAAAAGCGCGGCTATCACCGCTACTGGCTGGCGGAGCACCACAATATGGTGGGCATCGCCAGCGCCGCCACCTCGGTGCTGATTGGCTATCTGGCGGCGAATACCACCACACTGCACCTGGGCTCCGGCGGCGTGATGCTGCCAAACCACGCCCCGCTGGTGATTGCTGAGCAGTTCGGGACGCTGAATACCCTCTATCCGGGCCGTATTGATTTAGGGCTTGGCCGCGCGCCGGGCAGCGACCAGCCGACCATGCGCGCCCTGCGTCGCCATATGAGCGGCGATATCGATAACTTCCCGCGCGATGTGGCGGAGCTGGTGGACTGGTTTGACGCGCGGGATCCGAACCCGCACGTGCGTCCTGTGCCGGGGTACGGGGAAAAGATCCCGGTATGGCTGTTAGGCTCAAGTCTGTACAGCGCGCAGCTCGCCGCCCAGCTGGGGCTGCCGTTTGCGTTTGCCTCGCATTTCGCACCGGATATGCTGCATCAGGCGCTGCATCTCTACCGCACGCACTTCAAACCGTCCGAGCGTCTGGAGAAACCGTACGCGATGGTGTGTATCAATATCATTGCCGCCGACAGCAATCGCGACGCGGAATTCCTGTTCACCTCCATGCAGCAGGCGTTTGTGAAGCTGCGTCGCGGTGAGACGGGCCAGCTGCCGCCGCCGGTAGAGAATATGCATCAGCTGTGGTCGGCCTCCGAGCAGTATGGCGTGCAGCAGGCTCTGAGTATGTCGCTGGTAGGTGATAAGGCGAAAGTGCGTCACGGGCTGGAGGCGGTGCTGCGTGAAACCCAGGCGGATGAGATTATGGTTAACGGCCAGATTTTCGATCACCAGGCGCGTCTGCATTCGTTTGATTTGGCAATGCAGGTGAAAGAGGAGTTGGTGGGGTAGTTTTTTGCTTTGCCCGGTGGCGCTTCGCTTACCGGGCCTACATTCTTTTCTCCCTCTCCCTGCGGCAGAGGGCCGGGGTGAGGGGTTCAGACCGCATGTTTTACTGATACACAGGCAACAGATTAAAACTCGACAGCACGTGCACCACCGCGTTACCGATACCAAATACCAGGATCAGCGCAATCATCGGTTTTCCGCCCCAGACGCGGAATTTCGGGCTGCCGAAGCGCTTACGTGATTTGCGCGCCAGCAGCGCCGGTACAATCGCCGCCCAGATGGTGGCCGCCAGTCCTGCATAGCCGATGGCGTAGAGGAAACCGTTCGGCCACAGCAGGCCGCCCACAATCGGCGGCAGGAAGGTCAACAGCGCCGTTTTGAAGCGCCCCGTCGCAGAGTCATCAAAACCAAACAGATCCGCCAGGTAGTCAAACAGGCCCAGCGTCACGCCGAGGAATGAACTCGCCACCGCAAAGTTCGAGAAGACCACCAGAAGCAGATCCAGGCTGCGGCTGTTCAGCACGCCGCTCAGCGCCTGTACCAGCACATCAATGTTACCGCCCTTCTGCGCAATGCCGATAAATTCCGGACGCGGGATGTTACCCATCGTCCCCAGCAGC
This sequence comes from Enterobacter cloacae complex sp. IR5402, assembly GCF_049238125.1. Classification (NCBI taxonomy): domain Bacteria; kingdom Pseudomonadati; phylum Pseudomonadota; class Gammaproteobacteria; order Enterobacterales; family Enterobacteriaceae; genus Enterobacter; species Enterobacter cloacae complex sp. IR5402. The sequence goes on along the minus strand of NZ_JBMKHO010000006.1, from coordinate 120,900 downwards.
CAGATCACATACAGCGCCAGCGCCAGCAGCGTGCCGTAAACCAGGCATTTCACGATGGTGCGCGGATCCTTGCCGTAGTACTTCATCAGGCTCGGTACGTTACCGTGGTAGCCAAACGACGCCAGACAGAACGGCAGGGTCATCAGCAGGTACGGCGTATAAGAGGTGTTCGTTTCGGCAACGTTAAACAGCGTGGCCGGCGTGACGTGCCCCAGCAGGCTGCCGAAGGTAAGAAAGAAGGTGATGACCTTTGCGCCCAGCACGATTGCCGTCATGCGGCTGACCGCTTTGGTGCTCATCCAGACGATAAACGCCACGCCCAGCGCGAAGCAGAGACCCGCCAGACGCGCCGGAACGTTCAGCGACATCTCTGAGAAGGTGTGATGCAGAATCGACCCGCTCGCTGAAATGTACGCGTAGGTCAGGATATAGAGTACAAACGCGATGGACAGCCCGTTCACCAGGTTCCAGCCTTTGCCCAACAGATCCCGGGTGAGGGTGTCGAAGCTGGAGCCAATGCGATAGTTCAGGTTTGCTTCAAGGATCATCAGCCCGGAATGAAGCATGCAGAACCAGGTGAAAACCAGCGCCGCCAGCGACCAGAAGAACCACGCACCGGACATGACCACAGGCAGGGAAAACATCCCGGCACCAATGATGGTTCCGCCGATGATCACCACGCCGCCAAGCAGCGAAGGTGACGTTTGGGTGGTGGTTAGTGTTGCCATGCGGCCTTATCTCCAGTGAAAAATGTGGTTCTGCATTTTAATGTGCTGCACTGTACCAGTACAAGAGTACAAAAGGAATAAAAAAAGCCCCGATAGCGACTATCGGGGCTGTATATTTTACTTTACGTCAGAAGCGAAAGGCTTACGCGTCACCGAAACGACGACGGCTGGCACCTTCTTCACGGCGTGGACCACGGTTTTCGCGGCGCTCACCGGAGAAACGACGGCCTTCACCACCGCGACCTTCGCTGCGACCGCCTTCACGACGCTCGCCACCGAAACCGCGACCACCGCCACGACGTTCGCCGCCACGGTCAGGACGTGGCTGTGCATCGCCCAGCAGCTGCATGTTCATCGGCTTGTTCAGGATGCGGGTGCGAGTAAAGTGTTGCAGTACTTCGCCCGGCATGCCTTTTGGCAGCTCGATGGTGGAGTGGGAACCGAACAGCTTGATGTTACCAATGTAACGGCTGCTGATGTCGCCTTCGTTAGCGATCGCGCCAACGATGTGACGAACTTCAACACCATCATCACGGCCCACTTCAATGCGATACAGTTCCATTTCGCCAGCGTCACGACGCTCGCGACGTGGACGGTCTTCACCACCACGCTCTGGACGGTCACCGCGTGGACCACGGTCGTTACGGTCGCCACGACGTTCGAAACGATCGTCACGGTCACGGAACTCACGCTTAGGACGCATCGGCGCATCAGGTGGCACGATCAGGCTACGTTCGCCCTGCGCCATTTTCAGCAGTGCTGCGGCCAGGGTTTCCATGTCCAGCTCTTCGCCTTCAGCGACAGGCTGGATCTGGGACAGCAGCGCACGGTACTGATCCAGATCGCTGCTTTCCAGCTGCTGCTGTACTTTCGCGGCGAATTTTTCCAGACGGCGTTTGCCCAGCAGTTCTGCGTTTGGCAGCTCAGCTTCTGGAATGGTCAGCTTCATGGTGCGTTCAATGTTACGCAGCAGACGACGCTCGCGGTTCTCAACGAACAGCAGCGCACGGCCCGCACGACCCGCACGACCGGTACGGCCGATACGGTGAACGTAAGACTCGGAGTCCATTGGGATATCGTAGTTTACAACCAGGCTGATACGCTCAACGTCCAGACCACGTGCTGCCACGTCGGTTGCAATCAGAATATCCAGACGACCGTCTTTCAGACGCTCCAGGGTCTGCTCGCGCAGGGCCTGGTTCATGTCGCCGTTCAGCGCTGCGCTGTTGTAGCCGCTACGCTCCAGGGCTTCAGCCACTTCCAGGGTCGCGTTTTTGGTACGTACGAAGATAATCGCCGCATCAAAATCTTCCGCTTCCAGGAAACGGACCAGCGCTTCGTTTTTGCGCATGCCGTATACAGACCAGTAGCTCTGGCTGATGTCCGGGCGAGTGGTCACGCTGGACTGAATGCGCACTTCCTGCGGCTCTTTCATGAAGCGGCGGGTAATGCGACGGATCGCTTCTGGCATAGTTGCAGAGAACAGAGCGGTCTGATGACCTTCCGGGATCTGCGCCATGATGGTTTCTACGTCTTCGATGAAGCCCATACGCAGCATTTCATCGGCTTCGTCCAGTACCAGGCCGCTCAGTTTAGAGAGGTCCAGGGTACCGCGCTTCAGGTGATCCAGCAGACGGCCCGGCGTACCGACAACAATTTGTGGGCCCTGGCGCAGGGCGCGTAACTGCACGTCATAACGCTGGCCGCCGTACAGGGCTACCACGTTTACGCCGCGCATATGTTTAGAGAATTCCGTCATGGCTTCAGCAACCTGAACAGCCAGTTCACGGGTTGGAGCCAGGACGAGGATCTGCGGCGCGCGCAGGTCCGGATCAATGTTGTTCAGCAGCGGCAGCGAGAATGCTGCGGTTTTACCGCTACCAGTCTGGGCCATGCCCAGCACGTCACGACCAGAAAGCAGGTGTGGGATACACTCAGCCTGGATCGGAGATGGTTTTTCGTAACCCAGATCGTTAAGGGCTTCAAGGATAGGAGCCTTCAGGCCCAGATCTGCAAAAGTGGTTTCGAATTCAGCCATGTAGTACAAGTGCCTCGATATTAATGGCGGCCAGTCTACTTAGCTCATCGTGAAAATGATTAGCAATTTTCATTGAAAAGTGTGAACCGGCTCAAATTAGGTGTATTGACGAACAACAACGCCCTCACCAGTGAAGGTGATGGCAATCAAAAGATTACGGGCTGATGTTTATGTCGTCAGCTATTGCTGGTCCGATTCTGCCAGGTCGTCTTGCTCCTGGCCCAAGAGCGATAATTCCAACAATGCATAACGGTGCTCAACGAAGTTATGTACGTTGTTAGCAACCGCTAATTTGAACAGTGCCGTAGCGCTGTCCATATCCCCCAGACTTAGGTAGTACTTACCTAAATAGAAGTTGGTTTCACTGAGATGCTCAGCGAGCGAGGTGTTATCCGTTGCGTCCGCCTTGAGGCGTTCCATCAGCGTTGCTTCGCTAATGTTGCCCAGGTAGAACTCGACAATGTTCCATCCCCACTGTTCCTTGTCCGATTTCTCGAAGCGCTGTTTCAGTGCTTCTTTGGCCTGCTTCTCATCAAGCTTCTGCTCAACGATGTAAAGCCACAGGCTGCGGAAAGGATCATTAGGATCGTCTTGATAAAACGCCAGCAGATCATCTTGCGCTAACTTATCACGTCCGCCGTAATACAATGCGATACCGCGATTCAAGTGCGCGTAGTTGTAAGTTGGATCAAGCTCAAGTACAGAATCAAACGCTTCATAGGCAGCATCAAAATTGCCTGCCTGCGTTAAATAAATGCCTAAGTAATTGAATACTTCAGGCATATCAGGTCGAATCGCCAGCGCTTGTGAAAAATCATTTCGCGCCAGTGCCCTCAGACCGAGACTATCATACAACACTCCGCGCTCATATAAAAGCTGTGCGCGTTCGTCATCGGTTAAAGCCCGACTGGCAAGTATTTGTTCCATGCGTGCCAGAATGACTTCCTGCTGCAAAGTCGGTTGCAATGGCACTGCGAGGACTTCGCTCTTACGCCAGGCAGAGTTGCTGCATCCTGCCAGCGTTAAAGCTGTCGCAACGAAACACCAGCGCAAAAAAGGCTTCATTTCCCACTCCCGAAGACAACTATTGGATGAACGTCCTGTCCCCCGGCGGCTTAACAAGGCGTCCTGCCTGATAATAAGCCCTCCGCCTGCGCGGAGGGCAAATGGCAACCTTACTCGCCTTGCTGTTCAGCAGCCGGAGCTTCCGGCGCCGCAGCAGGCTGAGACTGCTCGGTTGCTTCTTTAATGCTCAGACGGATACGGCCCTGGCGGTCAACTTCCAGAACTTTCACCGGTACTTCCTGACCCATTTGCAGGTAATCGGTCACTTTCTCAACGCGCTTGTCAGCGATCTGAGAGATGTGTACCAGACCTTCTTTACCGCCACCGATGGCAACGAATGCGCCAAAGTCAACGATACGGGTCACTTTACCATTGTAGATACGGCCCACTTCGATTTCTGCCGTGATCTCTTCGATACGACGGATAGCGTATTTCGCTTTCTCGCCGTCGGTTGCTGCGATCTTCACAGTACCGTCATCTTCGATTTCGATGGTGGTGCCCGTTTCTTCGGTCAGTGCACGGATAACGGAACCGCCCTTACCGATAACATCTTTGATCTTGTCTGGATTGATCTTGATGGTGTGAATACGCGGAGCGAATTCAGAGATATCACCGCGTGGCGCGTTGATAGCCTGTTCCATCACGCCCAGGATGTGCAGACGCGCACCTTTAGCCTGGTTCAGAGCAACCTGCATGATCTCTTTGGTGATACCTTCAATTTTGATATCCATCTGCAAAGCAGAGATACCGTCGCGGGAACCCGCCACTTTGAAGTCCATATCACCCAGGTGGTCTTCATCACCCAGAATGTCAGACAGAACAACGTAGTTGTCGCCTTCTTTCACCAGACCCATTGCGATACCCGCAACGGCGGCTTTAATTGGCACGCCTGCATCCATCAGCGCCAGAGAAGCACCACACACGGAAGCCATGGAAGAAGAACCGTTGGATTCAGTGATTTCAGACACCACACGTACGGTGTACGGGAATTTGTCTGCTTCTGGCATCACTGCCAGCACGCCGCGCTTCGCCAGACGACCGTGACCAATTTCACGACGCTTCGGTGAGCCAACCATACCGGTTTCGCCCACAGAGTACGGAGGGAAGTTGTAGTGGAACAGGAAGCTGTCAGTGCGCTCGCCCATCAGTTCGTCGATGATCTGTGCGTCACGTGCAGTACCCAGAGTCGCGGTTACCAGCGCCTGCGTTTCACCACGGGTGAACAGCGCAGAACCGTGAGTACGTGGCAGTACGCCAGTACGCACGTCCAGACCACGGATCATGTCTTTTTCACGGCCATCAATACGCGGCTCGCCTGCCAGTACGCGGCTACGAACAACGTTTTTCTCAATGGCATGCAGGATTTCGCCAATTTCGTTAGCGTCCAGCGTTTCGTCTTCGGCAACCAGGGTCGCGGTCACTTCAGATTTGATCACATCAACCTGAGCATAGCGCTCCTGTTTGTCGGTGATGCGGTATGCGTCGCTCAGACGAGATTCTGCCAGTGCAGCAACGCGTGCGTTCAGCGCGTCGTTTGCCGCTTCTGGCTGCCAGTCCCAGCGTGGTTTACCGGCTTCTTTCACCAGGTCGTTGATGTTCTGGATAACAACCTGCTGCTGGTCGTGGCCGAAGACCACAGCGCCCAGCATCTGGTCTTCGCTCAGCAGTTCAGCTTCGGATTCAACCATCAGCACCGCGGCTTCAGTACCGGCGACAACCAGGTCCAGCTTACTCTCTTTCAGCTCTTCCTGAGTTGGGTTCAGCACGTACTGATCATTGATGTAACCCACGCGCGCAGCACCGATTGGACCATTGAATGGAATACCAGACAGTGACAGGGCAGCAGACGCACCGATCATCGCAACGATGTCCGGGTTAACCTGCGGGTTAACGGAAACAACGGTTGCGATAACCTGCACTTCGTTCACGAAGCCTTCCGGGAACAGCGGACGAACCGGGCGGTCAATCAGACGCGCGATCAGGGTTTCGCCTTCGCTTGGACGGCCTTCACGACGGAAGAAGCCACCTGGGATTTTACCGGCAGCGTAGGTACGCTCCTGGTAGTTAACGGTCAGCGGGAAGAAGTCCTGACCTGGTTTAGCTTTTTTCTGGCCAACTACGGTAACGAATACAGCAGTGTCATCCATGCTTACCATAACGGCAGCAGTAGCCTGACGCGCCATCATGCCGGTTTCCAGCGTGACGGTATGCTGACCATACTGGAATTTACGAACGATCGGATTCAGCAAAGTTCTGTCCTTTCTTAAATGTTTGAAAGCACACCTCAGGTGTGCTGACGATTTAACCCGACCTTCTTCGCATCCTCGCGACTAATGACAACCGACACCCCCCTGGGTGAAGCCTCTCATTAGCCGCGCGAACCTCTGCAATGAAGATCATTTATAGCAACAATACAATAGTTTCCATTGAATTGCTGCCGTCTGGTTGAAAAAAGGGGCCATCAGGCCCCCTTTTCTGAAACTCGCAAGAATTAGCGACGCAGACCCAGACGCTCGATCAGCGCGGTGTAGCGTGCAACATCTTTACGCTTCAGGTAGTCGAGCAGTTTACGACGCTGAGAAACCATACGCAGCAGACCACGACGGCTGTGGTGATCTTTTTTGTGCTCTGCAAAGTGACCTTGCAGGTGGTTAATCTGTGCAGTCAGCAGTGCAACCTGAACTTCGGTAGAACCGCTGTCGTTAGTACCACGACCAAACTCAGAAACGATTTTAGCTTTAGCTTCAACGCTTAGAGACATTTTCAAACTCCAAAGTATAAAGAATGTAAGGATGCCGATCTCTAATTCAGCTATCCCATGTACGCCCCGCAGATTGTTAAACAATTTACCAGGCGTTAAGCGGCGATATTCTACTCGTCTCCCCTGCTTATCGCAAGGTAAGGCGTTATCACCGTCACGCTTCGACCGGATATTCGACGACCAGACGACGCGGCGCCACACGCCCTTCGCCGTCCATTTCGCCCATACCGATGAATTTCCCTTCGTCACCTTCCGTCACGCGTACCAGGCCCTCAAGCGGTGCCCCCGTTGTGCGAACCGGGTTTCCGTTCTTAAAGTAAACGGACGATGTTAAAGGAAGATTAACAACCGGGAAGTCCACTGCCGGACTGTCCATTGGCATCAGCAGCGGGTCCAGCAGATCGGCCGGCGCAACGCCCTGCGCTTGCGCCTGCTCAATCAGGGCGTGCAGATGCTCAAGCGTCACCATGCGTTCGACCGGATATTTGCTGACCGCCAGACGACGCAGATAAATCACATGCGCGCCGCAGCCCAGCTTTTCACCGAGGTCATCAATGATGGTGCGGATATAGGTCCCTTTCGAACAGTGTACTTCCAGCTCGAGTTCATCACCTTCGTGACGAATGAACAGCAGCTCATACACGGTAATCGGACGAGCTTCGCGCGGAACCTCAATGCCCTGACGTGCATATTCGTAGAGCTTTTTGCCCTGATATTTCAGCGCCGAATACATCGACGGCACCTGTAGCGTATCACCACGGAAGCTGTCCAGCGCCGCATCAAGTTGCTCTGCGCTGAAGGTCACCGGGCGCTCTTCCACCACCTGGCCATCTGCATCGGAGGTATCCGTACGCTGGCCCAGTTTGGCAATCACGCGGTAGCGCTTATCGGAATCCAGCAGGTACTGGGAAAACTTTGTCGCTTCCCCCAGGCAGATCGGCAGCATGCCGGTTGCCAGCGGATCCAGCGCGCCGGTGTGCCCTGCTCGGTTGGCGTTATAAATACGCTTCACTTTTTGCAGCACGTCGTTGCTGGATGCGCCCTGTGGTTTATCCAGCAAGAGCACGCCATGCACGTCACGACCGCGACGACGAGGACGACTCATCAGTCCTCCTTGCTGTCGTCCGCCGGGTTAACACGACGCTCATCGTCATGTTTCACCACGCTGGTCACCAGGTTGGACATACGCATACCTTCAACCAGCGAGTTGTCGTAGAAGAAGGTCAGCTCTGGCACGATACGCAGGCGCATCGCTTTGCCAAGCAGAGAGCGAATGAAACCAGAGGCTTCCTGCAACGCTTTAATGCCGTTCTTCACAGCGTCTTCATCCTGGTCATTCAGGAAAGTTACAAACACTTTGGCGTACGCCAGGTCGCGGGACATTTCCACGCCAGACACGGTGGTCATCATACCCACGCGTGGATCTTTGATTTCACGTTGCAGAATGAGAGCGATCTCTTTCTGCATCTCCTGCGCGACGCGCTGTGGGCGACCAAATTCTTTCGCCATAATAAATTCTCCAGACAAAAAAGGGGCTTAAGCCCCTTTTTAAAATTACTGCCGGGTGGCGCTTCGCTTACCCGGCCTACGCTCATTAATCTTCTGTTGAAGAAGATTACGCGATGGTACGCTGAATTTCGATGATCTCGAACACTTCGATCATATCGCCAACGCGAACGTCGTTGTAGTTCTTCACGCCGATACCACATTCCATGCCGTTACGGACTTCGTTAACGTCATCTTTAAAGCGGCGCAGGGATTCCAGCTCGCCTTCGTAGATAACCACGTTGTCACGCAGTACGCGGATTGGGTTGTGACGCTTGATGGTCCCTTCGGTAACCATACAGCCCGCGATCGCACCGAATTTCGGTGATTTGAACACGTCACGTACTTCAGCCAGACCGATGATCTGCTGTTTCAGCTCAGGAGACAGCATGCCGCTCATCGCTGCTTTCACTTCGTCAATCAGGTTATAGATGACGGAGTAGTAACGCAGATCCAGGCTTTCAGCATCAATCACTTTACGCGCAGATGCGTCAGCACGAACGTTGAAGCCAACCAGGATCGCGTTGGACGCTGCTGCCAGAGTTGCGTCGGTTTCGGTGATACCACCTACGCCAGAACCGATGATCTTCACTTTCACTTCGTCGGTAGACAGTTTCAGCAAGGAGTCGGAGATCGCTTCCACAGAACCCTGAACGTCCGCTTTCAGAACAACGTTCACTTCGTGAACTTCGCCTTCGGTCATGTTGGCGAACATATTCTCGAGTTTAGATTTCTGCTGACGAGCCAGCTTCACTTCACGGAATTTACCCTGACGATACAGAGCGACTTCACGCGCTTTCTTCTCGTCACGTACGACGGTTACTTCGTCACCGGCAGCCGGAACACCGGACAGCCCCAGGATTTCCACTGGAATGGACGGACCCGCTTCCAGCACTTCCTGACCCAGTTCGTTACGCATCGCGCGAACGCGACCGTATTCGAAACCACACAGAACGATGTCGCCCTTGTGCAGAGTACCTTCGCGAACCAGAACGGTTGCAACCGGACCACGACCTTTATCCAGGAAGGATTCGATTACCGCGCCGCTCGCCATACCTTTACGAACCGCTTTCAGCTCCAGAACTTCAGCCTGAAGCAGGATGGCGTTCAGCAGGTCGTCGATACCGGTACCCGCTTTTGCAGATACAGGGATGAACTGTGCTTCACCGCCCCACTCTTCCGGCATAACGCCGTACTGGGACAGTTCGTTCTTCACGCGATCCATATCGGCTTCTGGCTTATCGATTTTGTTGACTGCAACAACCAGAGGCACCTGCGCCGCTTTCGCGTGCTGGATAGCTTCAATGGTCTGCGGCATCACGCCATCGTCGGCAGCAACAACCAGAACAACGATATCCGTTGCCTGAGCACCACGAGCACGCATTGAGGTAAACGCTGCGTGGCCTGGGGTATCCAGGAAGGTGATCATGCCGTTTTCGGTTTCTACGTGGTAAGCACCGATGTGCTGGGTAATACCACCCGCTTCGCCGGAGGCAACCTTAGTAGAACGAATGTAGTCAAGCAGAGAGGTTTTACCGTGGTCAACGTGACCCATGATGGTCACAACCGGTGCGCGCGGTTCAGCCGCTGCGCCCGTATCACGGTCGCTCATTACTGCTTCTTCCAGCTCGTTTTCACGACGCAGGATAACTTTGTGGCCCATCTCTTCGGCAACCAGCTGTGCGGTTTCCTGGTCGATGACCTGGTTAATGGTGGCCATTGCGCCCAGTTTCATCATCGCTTTGATGACCTGAGAGCCTTTCACCGCCATTTTGTTAGCCAGTTCGCCAACGGTGATAGTTTCGCCGATCACAACGTCACGGTTAACGGCCTGAGCAGGCTTCTGGAAGCCCTGCTGGAGAGCGGAACCTTTACGCTTGCCGCCTTTACCGCCGCGAACCGCTGCACGCGCTTCTTCACGGTCAGCTTTTGATTCAGCGTGTTTGTTACCTTTTTTCGCAGGACGCGCAGCTTTTGCACTGCGAGTACGACCACGACCACCTTCTACTTCGCGGTCGTTGTCGTCTTCTGCCTGACGCGCATGCTGAGACGTGGTGACGTGATAATCGCTGGTATCTTCAGTTGGTTCAGCAGTATTCACACCATTCTTCTCGTTTTCTTCTGCCATGCGACGCGCTTCTTCGGCGACGCGGCGAGCTTCTTCTTCAAGCTTGCGGCGGGCTTCTTCTTCCGCTTTACGCTTCAGCTCGGCAGCTTCATTTTCACGGCGGGCTTTTTCAGCCTGGGCAGTTTTGGTCATTTCGTCGGTCTGTTGATTGCTCACTTTGTCTTTTTCCGCAGCGTCACGCTTCGCTTTTTCACCGGCGTCGCGTTTCGCTTTTTCTGCGGCCTCACGTTCAGCTTTTAATTCTGCTTCACGTTTGGCAGTGGCTTCTGCCTCACGCTGAGCTTGTTCTTCCGCTTCACGCTGTGCCTGCTCTTCCGCGGCAAGGCGTTCTGCCTCTTGCGGATCACGTTTTACAAAGGTGCGCGTCTTGCGGACTTCAATTTGTACCGACTTGCTTTTGCCACCGGTACCAGGGATGTTCAACGTGCTACGCGTTTTACGCTGTAGCGTTAACTTGTCAGGCGTAGAGCCGTGTTCACGGTTCAGGTGCGCTAACAAGGTTTGTTTTTCTTGCGCGGTCACCGAGTCATCAGCGGACTTCGGGATCCCTGCATCAGCAAATTGCTGTACCAGGCGGTCCACGGAGGTCTGAATCTCAGCAGCCAGCGATTTTACAGTTACATCAGTCATGCTGTTCCTTCCTGCTACAGTTTATTACGCTTCGTCGCCGAACCAGCAAATATTACGTGCGGCCATGATGAGTTCGCCGGCTTTCTCGTCGGTTAAACCTTCGATATCGGCCAGGTCATCAACGCCTTGCTCAGCGAGATCTTCCAGCGTACAAACACCACGGGCAGCCAGCTTGAACGCAATCGCACGATCAAGACCTTCCAGATTCAGCAGGTCATCAGCCGGCTTCTTATCGCCAAGGCTTTCTTCCTGAGCCAGCGCCAGGGTGGTCAGTGCGTTTTTAGCGCGTTCACGCAGGGCTTCAACGGTTGGTTCATCCAGACCGTCAATTTCCAGCAGCTCTTTCATTGGCACGTAGGCCAGTTCTTCCAGCGTAGAGAAACCTTCTTCAACCAGCACAGTGGCGAAGTCTTCGTCAATGTCCAGGTATTTGGTGAAGGTATCGATCGCCGCGTGGGCTTCAGCCTGATGCTTGGCCTGAAGGTCATCAACGGTCATCACGTTGAGTTCCCAGCCGCTCAGCTGTGACGCCAGACGTACGTTCTGACCGTTACGGCCAATCGCCTGCGCCAGATTGCCCGCTTCTACAGCGATATCCATGGTGTGTTTGTCTTCGTCAACAACGATAGACGCCACATCAGCCGGTGCCATTGCGTTGATCACGAACTGCGCCGGGTTGTCGTCCCACAGAACGATATCAATGCGCTCGCCGCCCAGTTCGGTAGAAACCGCCTGAACACGTGCGCCACGCATACCGACGCAAGCACCGACCGGGTCGATACGCTTGTCGTTGGTTTTCACCGCAATTTTCGCACGGGAACCCGGATCGCGGGCCACCGCTTTGATTTCGATAACTTCTTCGCCGATTTCCGGCACTTCGATACGGAACAGTTCAACCAGCATTTCTGGTTTAGAACGCGTCACGAACAGCTGTGCACCACGCGCTTCAGGACGTACGGCATACAGCACACCACGAATACGGTCGCCTGGGCGGAAGTTTTCACGCGGCAGCATGTCTTCGCGCAGGATGACGGCTTCAGCGTTACCCGGCAGTCCTTCGGATTTGATCTCCAGAGAGATGTTGTCGCGGTTCACTTTCTTCACCACGCCAGTGATGATTTCGCCTTCCTGATCGCGGAACTGATCGACAACCAGCGCGCGCTCGGCTTCGCGAACTTTCTGCACGATAACCTGCTTCGCGGTCTGGGTGGTGATACGGTCGAAGGTAACAGATTCAATCTGATCTTCAACGTAGTCACCCACGTTCAGACTTTCGTCTTCAAAACGTGCCGCTTCCAGGGTGATCTCTTTGGTCGGTTGGGTCACTTCTTCAACAATTACCCAACGACGGAATGTATCGAAGTCACCGCTTTTACGATCGATTTCTACGCGAACATCGATCTCTTGTTCGTATTTTTTCTTGGTTGCTGTAGCCAGTGCACTTTCCAGCGCTTCGAAAATCTTCTCACGCGGCAGTGATTTCTCGTTGGAGACGGCTTCAACAACAGCCAAAATTTCTTTGTTCATCGCGGGCTTTTCACCTCAATCCAGACTGTTAAAAGTGGGGAACCAGGTTCGCCTTCTGGATATTACTCAGCGCGAACACTTCATCTTTGCCTTCGACTGTCACCGTGATCATTTCACCATCAACGGCTTTGATAATTCCCTGCCATTTACGGCGGTTCTGTACGGCCATACGCAGAACGAGAGCCACTTCTTCACCGGTAAAGCGCACGTAGTGCTCGGCCGTGAACATCGGACGATCGAGGCCAGGTGAGGAAACTTCCAGGTTGTACGCAACGGTAATCGGATCTTCAACATCAAGAACCGCACTCACCTGGTGGCTGACATCAGCACAATCATCAACATTGATGCCATCTTCACTATCAATATAGATGCGCAGTGTGGATGTACGGCCGCGAACGAATTCGATGCCGACCAGTTCGTAGCCCAGTGCTTCGACCGGCGCAGTAATCATCTCTGTTAATTTTTGCTCTAATGTGGACAAGCCCACCCCCAAGACATAAAAAAAGGGCGTAAAGCCCAGTTATTCTGTAGTCAGATAACAAAAAACCCCGATAAATCGGGGCTTTAGATAACTGAACCCTATAGCCACAACTGTGGCCTGGAGCACTCTCCGAAAGCATTTTTTCAAATCCAGCTACGAAGGCTCTAAGTCTTCACAGTATATTTGAAAAAGAACTTTATGGGAAAGTGGTTGCGGGGGCCGGATTTGAACCGACGACCTTCGGGTTATGAGCCCGACGAGCTACCAGGCTGCTCCACCCCGCGCCTGAAACGTGGCAAATTCTACGCGTTTTGGACAGAATTTGCAAATAATGCTGGGATTTGGTACCGAAGACGGGACATAAAATCGGCATTCAGTATATTGATAGTTGACCCCACCTGTCAACCCAACTTCGGCCAGGGCAATAAAAGGGAAATTTTTACAAAAAACGCACACGTCTCTTTCGGTCGTCGATAAAAGATGATTAAATGAATACTCACTTATTTTGCATAAACATGCATCGAGAGCGAAAGCGGTCTCTAATCAGTCAATCAAGCAGGGTTTTATTATATGACGACGATTCTCAAGCATCTCCCGATAGGACAACGTATTGGCATCGCTTTTTCTGGCGGCCTGGATACCAGCGCTGCACTGCTGTGGATGCGCCAGAAGGGAGCGGTTCCTTATGCATATACTGCGAACCTGGGTCAGCCGGACGAGGAAGATTATGACGCGATCCCTCGTCGTGCCATGGAATATGGCGCAGAGAACGCACGTCTGATCGACTGCCGTAAGCAGCTGGTCGCCGAAGGGATTGCCGCGATCCAGTGCGGTGCTTTCCATAACACTACCGGCGGCCTGACCTATTTCAATACCACCCCGCTGGGTCGTGCCGTCACCGGCACTATGCTGGTCGCCGCCATGAAAGAAGATGGCGTGAACATCTGGGGGGACGGTAGCACCTATAAAGGCAACGATATTGAACGTTTCTATCGTTATGGCCTGCTGACCAACGCCGAGTTGCAGATCTACAAACCGTGGCTGGATACCGACTTCATCGACGAGCTGGGTGGCCGTCATGAAATGTCTGAGTTTATGATTGCCTGCGGCTTTGACTACAAGATGTCGGTTGAGAAAGCCTACTCAACCGACTCCAACATGCTGGGTGCGACGCATGAAGCGAAAGACCTGGAATTCCTGAATTCCAGCGTAAAAATTGTTAACCCGATCATGGGCGTGAAGTTCTGGGATGAGAACGTTAAGATCCCGGCGGAAGAAGTGGCCGTGCGTTTCGAACGTGGTCATCCGGTTGCCCTGAACGGTAAAACGTTCTCCGACGATGTTGAACTGATGCTGGAAGCAAACCGCATCGGCGGTCGTCACGGGCTGGGTATGAGCGATCAGATCGAAAACCGTATCATCGAAGCAAAAAGCCGCGGCATTTACGAAGCTCCAGGGATGGCGCTGCTGCACATCGCTTATGAGCGTCTGCTGACCGGTATTCACAACGAAGACACCATTGAGCAGTATCACGCTCATGGCCGTCAGCTGGGCAAACTGCTGTATCAGGGTCGCTGGTTTGATCCACAGGCGCTGATGCTGCGTGACGCCCTGCAACGTTGGGTGGCAAGCGCCATCACCGGCGAAGTGACCCTGGAACTGCGTCGCGGTAACGACTACTCCATCCTGAACACCGTGTCTGACAACCTGACCTATAAAGCAGAGCGTCTGACCATGGAGAAAGGTGAGTCAGTATTCTCTCCGGACGATCGTATTGGCCAGCTGACCATGCGTAACCTGGACATCACCGATACCCGTGAGAAGCTGTTCAACTATGTTGAGAATGGCCTGCTCTCCGCGAATTCCGGTAATGGTCTGCCGCAGGTTGAGAACCTGGAACACAGCGATAAGAAGTAATCGACAGCAAGACATGCAAAAGGCGCCCAATGGGCGCCTTTTTTGTGGTCTTCGTAGGCCCGGTAAGCGCAGCGCCACCGGGCAAAACGGCGGGTGGCGCTGCGCTTACCCGCCCTACAATAGATCGGAAACACAGAATATAGAGACGAAAAAAAAAGACGTCTTGCGACGTCTTTCTTCTGGAATATTGGTACCGAGGATGGGACTCGAACCCACAAGCCCGTTAGGGCACTACCACCTCAAGGTAGCGTGTCTACCAATTCCACCACCTCGGTACGGAATACTTACTGCGGGATATCGCTGGTTGGCTTAGCCGGTGCAGCTGGCTGAGTTTGCTCAGTTTTTGCTGGCGCGCTCAGATTTTCCCACTCGCTTCCTTTACTGGTCTTGTTGCTGTTGATATTGCCCAGCACCAGACTGATAATGAAGAACAGCGTAGCCAGAATCGCCGTCGTGCGGGTCATGAAGTTCGCAGAACCACTTGAACCGAACAGCGTACCAGAAGCGCCTGCTCCGAAGGAGGCTCCCATATCAGCGCCTTTACCTTGCTGTAGCATAATCAGCGCTACGAGAGCGATGGCTACAATAAGGAAAATAACTAAAAGAGCTTCGTACATAATCAACCTGTTCCTTGCGGATTTGCCGCATACCAATGCTTCGACCAATTAGCAGGATTTTGTTTCCCACTGAAGCGGGTGTGAATACTAACCAAAGCGAATCACCTTCGCAAGGGCATTTTCGAGGCATTGTATCAACTGCGGAAAAAAACAGCAAAAAGCCATTAATTGTTTAAAACAAAGGCGGCAAACGCCGCCTTTTTAAACACTTATTCTGAAAGATTATGCAGCTTTGACTGCATCCGCAATGCGGTGCGCAAATTCAGTCACCTGCGCTTCGTCTTCGCCTTCCACCATCACACGGATCAGCGGCTCGGTACCCGACTTACGCAGCAGGACGCGCCCACGGCTACCAAGCGTCGCTTCCACCTCTGCCATCACCGCTTTCACGTTATCATTTTCCAGCGGGTCACCTTTACCCGCGGTGAAACGCACGTTGACCAGGATCTGCGGGAACATTTTCATGCCGCTGCACAGATCGTGCAGGCTCATATGGTTACGCGCCATCGCGGCAACAACCTGAAGCGCCGCCACAATGCCGTCACCGGTGGTGGTTTTATCGAGCAGGATCACATGGCCGGAGTTTTCCGCGCCAATACGCCAGCCTTTCTCCTGGAGTTTTTCCAGCACGTAGCGGTCACCCACTTTCGCACGAACAAACGGGATGCCCAGCTGTTTCAGCGCCAGCTCCAGACCCATATTGCTCATCAAAGTGCCCACCGCGCCACCGCGCAGTTGCCCCTGACGCAGGCCTTCACGCGCAATGATGTAGAGGATCTGATCGCCATCGACCTTGTTACCTTCGTGATCAACCATGATCACACGGTCACCATCGCCATCCAGGGCAATACCCAGATCGGCCTTTTCAGCCAGGACACGCGCTTGCAAGGCACGCACGTCTGTCGCGCCAACTTCTTCGTTGATGTTCAGACCGTCCGGCTCGCAGCCGATAGTGATCACTTTCGCACCCAGCTCGCGGAACACATTCGGCGCAATGTGGTAAGTCGCACCGTTTGCACAGTCCACCACAATTTTGAGGTGTGCCAGGCTCAGTTCATTCGGGAAAGTGCCTTTGCAGAATTCAATGTAGCGGCCTGCGGCATCGACAATACGGTTGGCTTTACCCAGCTCAGCGGAGTCAACACAGGTGATCTCTTTTTCCATTTCCGCTTCAATCGCCTCTTCCACGTCATCCGGCAGTTTAGTGCCGTCGATGGAGAAGAATTTGATACCGTTGTCATAGAACGGGTTATGGGAAGCGGAAATGACGATGCCCGCTTCCGCACGGAAGGTGCGGGTCAGATAGGCAACAGCAGGAGTCGGCATTGGCCCCGTAAAGGAAGCTGAAAGCCCCGCCGCCGCCAGCCCGGCTTCCAGCGCGGATTCCAGCATATAACCCGAAATACGGGTATCTTTACCAATAATGATCTTACGGGAGCCATGACGCGCCAGCACTTTCCCCGCTGCCCAGCCCAGCTTCAGGACAAAGTCAGGGGTAATTGGCGCATCGCCTACGCGCCCACGGATGCCATCGGTACCAAAATATTTACGATTACTCATAGCGTTTGTTTTCCTTCGCTGCCAGTGTGGCTTCCACCACACGCATGGCTTCTACTGTTTCTTTTACGTCATGGACGCGAATGATGTGTGCACCTTGCATCGCGGCAATCACCGCGCAGGCCAGACTGCCGCTCAGACGTTCGCTCGGCCCGACATTCAACAACTGACCAATCATCGATTTTCTCGACATTCCCACCAGCAGTGGCAGGCCGAACTGATGAAACTCTGATAAGCGCGCAAGCAACGCGTAATTGTGTGAGAGATTTTTACCGAAACCGAAGCCCGGGTCGAGCAGCAATTTCTCTTTTGCGATACCCGCACGTTCACAGCGTTCGATATGCTCAATAAAGAAGCGGGTGACGTCGGCAAACACGTCTTCATATTTTGGCGCCTCCTGCATTGTCTTAGGCTGGCCCTGCATATGCATCAGACACACCGGTAGCCCGGTTTCTGCGGCGGCTTCAATCGCGCCCGGCTCGGTCAGCGAGCGGATATCATTGATAATGTGAGCGCCCACTCTCGCCACTTCACGGATCACTTCGGGTTTGGAGGTATCAACAGAGATCCACACTTCAAAGCGCCGGGCGATAGCCTCCACCACCGGCACCACGCGCGCCAGCTCTTCTTCCACCGAAACCTCCGCCGCGCCAGGCCGCGTTGACTCCCCTCCAACGTCAATGATGGTGGCACCTGCGTTAATCATTAAATTCGCGTGTTTAACCGCGTCGATAAGCGAATTATGCGTGCCGCCGTCAGAGAAGGAATCAGGCGTGACATTCAGGATCCCCATCACATGGGGATGTGAAAGGTCGAGATGCGAGTCCTGGGCGAATAGTTTCATGGTGAAGTCCCTGGGATTAATGTGGTTAAACAGATAAGAAAAACCCCGGAGCAAGCTCCAGGGTTTGAGATACAGACAAACGCTTCAACAGCAGTGACTTACTTGTCGCCTAACTGCTCTGACATGGTGTTGCCCGGGTTTGGCGTACGCGGTTCATCGACCGGACGCGGCGCACGCGGGGTGCCATTGTTGTCAGAATTGTTAGACGCGCCTGGGTCTTCCCAGCCTGCCGGCGGACGCACTTCGCGGCGCGCCATCAGGTCGTCAATCTGCGGTGCATCGATGGTCTCATATTTCATGAGCGCATCTTTCATCGAATGCAGGATGTCCATATTGTCGTTCAGGATCTGACGGGCGCGAGCGTAGTTACGTTCAATCAGCGCTTTCACTTCCTGATCGATGATACGTGCCGTTTCATCGGACATATGTTTCGCTTTTGCCACGGAGCGGCCCAGGAACACCTCGCCCTCTTCCTCTGCATACAGCAGCGGACCGAGTTTGTCGGAGAAGCCCCACTGGGTCACCATGTTACGCGCCAGGTTTGTCGCCACTTTAATATCGTTCGACGCACCGGTGGAAACATGTTCCGCACCGTAGATGATCTCTTCTGCCAGACGACCGCCGTACAGGGTTGAGATCTGACTTTCCAGCTTCTGACGGCTGGCGCTGATCGCGTCGCCTTCAGGCAGGAAGAAGGTCACACCCAGAGCACGACCGCGTGGAATGATCGTCACCTTGTGTACCGGATCGTGTTCCGGCACCAGACGACCGATAATCGCGTGGCCCGCTTCGTGATATGCCGTGGACTCTTTCTGCGCTTCCGTCATCACCATGGAGCGACGTTCCGCACCCATCATGATTTTGTCTTTCGCTTTCTCGAACTCCACCATGGACACCACGCGCTTGTTACCGCGAGCGGCAAACAGGGCTGCCTCGTTGACCAGGTTAGCCAGATCCGCACCGGAGAAGCCTGGAGTACCACGCGCGATGATTGCCGCGTCGATATCTGGCGCCAGCGGTACGCGACGCATATGCACTTTCAGAATCTGTTCACGACCGCGAACATCCGGCAGACCGACCACAACCTGGCGGTCGAAACGGCCTGGACGCAGCAGCGCAGGGTCAAGTACGTCCGGACGGTTAGTTGCCGCGATAACGATGATACCTTCGTTACCTTCGAAGCCGTCCATCTCAACCAGCATCTGGTTCAGCGTCTGCTCACGTTCATCGTGACCACCACCCAGGCCTGCGCCACGCTGGCGGCCTACGGCATCGATTTCATCGATGAAGATGATGCACGGTGCTGCCTTCTTAGCCTGCTCGAACATGTCACGCACACGAGATGCACCGACACCCACGAACATTTCAACGAAGTCAGAACCTGAAATAGTAAAGAACGGCACCTTCGCTTCACCCGCGATGGCTTTTGCCAGCAGGGTTTTACCCGTACCCGGAGGGCCGACCATCAGGACGCCTTTCGGGATCTTACCGCCCAGTTTCTGGAAACGGCTCGGCTCGCGTAGGTATTCAACCAGTTCACCCACCTCTTCTTTTGCTTCGTCACAACCTGCTACGTCAGCAAACGTGGTCTTGATCTGGTCTTCCGTCAGCATACGCGCCTTGCTCTTACCGAACGACATGGCACCTTTGCCACCACCGCCCTGCATCTGGCGCATAAAGAAGATCCAGACGCCGATAAGAAGCAGCATCGGGAACCAGGAAATGAAGATAGAAGCCAGCAGGCTTGGTTCTTCCGGCGGCTCGCCTACCACTTTGACGTTTTTGGTCAGAAGGTTATCAAGCAGCTTAGGATCGTTCACCGGGATGTAAGTCGTGTAACGGTTACTATCTTTCTTGGTAACGTTGATCTCACGTCCGTTGATACGCGCTTCGCGAACCTGGTCCTGATTGACCTCTTGCAGGAAGGTAGAATAATCCACCTTGCGGCCATTCGACTCGCTGGGCCCAAAGCTCTGGAATACTGACATCAGCACAACGGCAATGACCAGCCAGAGTATTAGGTTTTTCGCCATGTCACTCAAGGGATTAACCTCATATTACAACTGTGTTAAAAACAGCGTCAGGATACTCTATATCCAGTTTCATTCAAACTTTCGTCTGAAATCTCCCGGTTATCATTTTCGCCCGGTCGCTACAATATACACTTCACGGGAACGGGCCCGGGAAGAGTCCGGCTTACGAACTTTGACCTTCGCAAACAGGGAGCGAATTTCCTTAAGATACTCCTCGAAACCTTCGCCCTGAAACACCTTCACAACAAAACTACCACCAGGCGCTAGTACATCACGACACATTTCTAACGCTAGTTCCACCAGATACATGGCGCGGGGGATATCCACCGCCGGTGTTCCACACATATTTGGCGCCATATCCGACATGACAACCTGGACCTTACTGTCACCTACACGATCAAGTAATGCTTTCAGCACTAATTCATCACGAAAGTCGCCCTGAAGGAAGTCGACACCGACGATGGGATCCATTGGTAAAAGATCGCATGCGATGATTCGGCCCGTTCCGCCGATCTGCGTAACCGCATACTGGGACCATCCGCCAGGTGCCGCACCGAGGTCGACCACCGTCATTCCCGGTTTAAAAAGTTTGTCACTTTGCTGTATTTCATCAAGTTTAAACCAGGCGCGGGAACGCAACCCCTTTTTCTGCGCCTGTTGAACATATTTATCGCTAAAGTGTTCCTGAAGCCAGCGGCTGGAGCTGGCAGAACGCTTTTTACCTGTCATTTAACATTTCCGTCCTGGTTCATCGTTGCTTGCCTGTGACGTAAATTTCTACGCAGCTATTTGGCGATATTAGGGAGATGGCGGTAGAATGAACCGTTTTCAATCCCAACGTAAGCAAAAATATACGATGAATCTGAGTACTAAACAAAAACAGCACCTTAAAGGTCTGGCACATCCGCTCAAGCCTGTAGTGATGCTTGGCAACAATGGTTTGACCGAAGGGGTGCTTGCCGAGATTGAACAAGCGCTGGAACACCACGAGCTGATCAAGGTGAAAATCGCCTCTGAAGACAGAGACACAAAAAACCTGATCGTGGAAGCCATCGTGCGCGAAACCGGCGCCTGTAATGTACAGGTCATCGGTAAAACGCTGGTGCTCTATCGCCCATCTAAAGAGCGCAAAATCTCGCTGCCACGTTAAGGATATCCTGAATCGAACACATTTTCTGTGTGAAACGAGGGATTTCTTTCAGCAGGCGAGCAAAATGCCATGCTCCTTGAGTTGATAAAAGGCCGCTAAGCGGCCTTTTTCTTTTCTTTACAATGTATCAACATCTTAGTAGAGAAGCGAATTACAGATATTCAACCTTAATAATTTCGTATTCCACTTCACCACCAGGGGTGCGGATGGTGACCACATCGTCCTGCTCTTTGCCAATCAGGCCACGAGCAATTGGCGAGTTCACCGAAATCAGGTTCTGTTTGAAGTCCGCTTCATCATCACCCACGATGCGATAGGTCTGCTCTTCGTCGTTGTCCAGGTTCAGCACGGTAACGGTTGAACCAAAAATCACACGGCCATTATTCGGCATTTTGGTGATATCGATAACCTGTGCATTGGACAATTTTGCTTCGATATCTTTAATACGCCCTTCACAGAAACCCTGCTGCTCACGCGCCGCGTGGTATTCAGCATTCTCTTTCAGGTCGCCATGCTCACGCGCTTCCGCGATAGCGGCGATGATTTCAGGGCGACGCACGGATTTCAGAAAATCCAGCTCTTCGCGCAGTTTTTCGGCACCACGTAAGGTCATCGGAATAGCTTGCATTTGTTATACCTCTTAAACATTCCTGTTGGGAGCAGTGTTCCCTGCTCCAGCCCACCTGAACAGGCCAGAAGCAAAAAGAAAACCAACCCGGGAGCAACGCCCCAGGTCAGCAGCAATTTTTCAATTTGATACGCATTTTACCGCGAAGTTCACTATGGGTCATCGTTTACTTTACAGTGCCATGCACCGTAGTATGACGGTTTGTTTTCGGGTTGTTAGCGCGAGATTATGCGATTTTCCAGTTTTATCATCGGATTGACTACCAGTATAACGTTCACCGTTCAGGCCGCGAATGTTGATGAGTACATTAATCAACTGCCCGCCGGCGCGAACCTTGCCCTGATGGTGCAGAAGGTTGGCGCGCAGGCTCCCGAGATTGACTATCACAGTCAACAGATGGCGCTGCCTGCCAGTACCCAGAAAGTGATCACCGCCCTCGCCGCCCTGCTCCAGCTCGGGCCTGACTTCCGTTTTACTACCACCCTTGAAACCAGAGGTAACGTTGAGGGTGGCGAACTGAAAGGCGATCTTATCGCCCGTTTTGGTGGCGATCCCACCTTTAAGCGCCAGGATGTCCGCAACATGGTGGCGGTACTGAAAAAATCCGGCGTAACAAAAATTGATGGCAACGTGCTGATCGACACCTCCATTTTCGCCAGCCACGATAAAGCGCCTGGCTGGCCATGGAACGACATGACGCAGTGTTTTAGCGCCCCGCCAGCCGCCGCCATCGTTGACCGTAACTGCTTCTCCGTATCGCTTTACAGCGCGCCAAAACCAAATGACTTAGCGTTTATCCGCGTGGCGTCTTACTACCCGGTCACGATGTTCAGCCAGGTGCGGACGCTGGCGAAAGGCTCCCCGGAGGCACAGTATTGCGAGCTGGACGTGGTACCGGGCGATCTCAACCGCTATACGCTCACCGGCTGCCTGACCCAGCGGGCCGATCCACTCCCGCTGGCCTTTGCCATTCAGGATGGCGCAGGTTATGCCGGTGCCATTTTTAAAGATGAACTGAAGCAGGCGGGCATAACCTACACCGGAACGCTGCTGCGCCAGACGCAGGTGAATGAGCCAGGCACGGTGATTGCCAGCAAACAGTCCGCGCCACTGCATGATTTGCTTAAGATTATGCTGAAAAAGTCGGATAACATGATTGCCGACACGGTATTCCGCATGATCGGGCACGCGCGCTTTGGTGTGCCGGGCACCTGGCGGGCCGGTTCTGATGCCGTACGTCAGATCCTGCGCCAGCAGGCGGGTATCGATCTGGGCAATACGATCGCCGTTGATGGTTCCGGTTTATCGCGTCATAACCTGATCTCGCCGGCCACCATGATGCAGGTGTTGCAGTACATTGCTCAGCATGACGCTGAGCTAAACTTTATTACGATGCTGCCGCTTGCCGGACACGACGGTTCTCTTCAGTACCGCGCGGGCCTTCACGCTGCGGGCGTGGATGGCAAAGTTTCAGCCAAAACGGGTTCCCTGCAAGGCGTTTACAACCTTGCCGGTTTCATCACGACCGCCAGCGGACAACGCATGGCATTTGTGCAGTATCTTTCCGGCTATGCCGTCGAACCGGCTGACCAGCGCAATCGCCGTATTCCACTGGTACGTTTCGAAAGCAGGCTCTATAAGGACATCTACCAGAATAACTAGCGATGAAACTACTGATAGTTGAAGACGATCTGTTATTGCAGGAAGGGTTAGCGCTGGCGCTGGGCAATGAGGGCTACGCCCTGGATTGTGCCGCCACGGCCGCTGAAGCAGATGCCCTGATCCAGAGCGGTGAATACAGCCTGGTGATCCTGGATTTGGGACTGCCGGATAAAGACGGCGCGACGCTGCTCTGCCAGTGGCGTCGTCGCGGAGTGGAGAATCCCGTATTGATTCTCACCGCCCGCGATGCCATTGAAGACAGAATTAACGGGCTTGATTCTGGCGCTGACGATTATCTGGTAAAACCCTTCGCCCTTGCCGAGCTACAGGCTCGCGTACGGGCGTTGATCCGCCGCTATCAGGGCCACAGCGACAACCTACTGACGGACGGGGATATTACCCTCAATCTGCAAACTCAGCAGGTGCTGCGCCAGTCTCAGCCTGTGGAAGTGACCCCAAAAGAGTTCGCTCTGCTGACGCGCCTGATCATGCGCAGCGGGCAGACCGTGCACCGTGAAACGCTGCAACAGGACATCTACTCCTGGCAGGACGATCCAGGATCAAACACGCTTGAAGTTCATATTCATAATCTGCGCCGCAAGCTCGGTAAAGATCGCATCAAAACCGTACGCGGCGTGGGTTACCGTCTGGAGAGCCAGAAATGAACAGTATGCGCCGGCGATTAATGGTGTTGCTGGCGGTTATTCTGCTATTTTTTCAACTCATTAGCGTAGTCTGGCTGTGGCATGAGAGCCGCGAGCAGATCGGTTTTCTGGTGAACGAAACGTTGTCCGCTAAAGCACGCAACAACCATGTCGAAAAAGAGATCCGCGAAGCCATTGCCTCCCTGCTGGTCCCTTCACTGGTGATGGTCGGTTTTACCCTGCTCTTCTCATTCTGGGCAGTCACATGGATCACCCGACCACTCAACAAACTTCGCGCCAGCCTTGCGAACCGTTCGGCGGATAATCTGACTCCCCTGCCGATGTATTCTGATATGGAAGAGATAGGCGCAGTAACCACGTCCCTCAACCAACTCCTCGCCCGGCTGGACCACACTATTCAACAGGAACGCCTGTTTACCGCCGATGCGGCACACGAGTTACGTACGCCGCTGGCGGGGATTAGGCTCCATCTGGAACTGATGGCTCAGTCCGGTTCCCCGCAGGCCACGCCACTGATAAACCGGATCGATCAGCTGATGCACACGGTGGAACAGCTGCTGATGCTGGCGCGTGCCGGACAGGCGATGGCCAGCGGCCATTACGATACCGTGAACTGGACTGAGTCGATCATTGCTCCGCTTAGCCTGGAGCATGAAGCCAAAGAGCATACGGTATTATGGCCGGCCCACAGCACGCTGACGGTACAGGGGGACGCCGTCCTGTTACGTCTGATGCTAAGGAACCTTCTGGAGAATGCCGCCCGTTACAGCCCGGCAGGCACAACCATTGAAGTGGCATTAACAGCGACGGAGGGGGGTACCCGGGTGAGCGTTACCGATCAGGGGCCGGGTATTGATGAGGCGCACCGCCAGTCGATCACCGAACCTTTCCGACGTCTCGACCAGCGCTACGGCGGCAGCGGCCTTGGGCTGAGCATCGTACAGCGTATCGTACAGCTCCATCATGGTCATTTAACGCTGGAGAACGGCGCTGAGGGCGGCCTCATCGCCAGCTGTTGGTTACCGACGAAAATAGGATAAAAAAAAGCCCCGTTAAGGGGCTTTATACAGGGGTTAGTGCTTGTAGATGAACTCGACGCCTTCTTCGTCGTCTTCATCCCAGTCATCGTCCCAGTCTTCATCATCTTCTTCCGCTTCCAGCTCTTCGAGCTGCTGGCGGTGGTAGTCATCCCACATGAATTCGACTTTTTCAGGCTGTTTCGCCTCTTCTGCCTGAACAACCGGATTCTCGATGATAAAGGTCATCACATCCCAGCAGAGATCTTTCACGCCAACCTGGCTGGCGGCAGAGATCAGATAGTACTTATCTTCCCAACCCATCGCTTCGGCAATCGCTTTAGCTTTCGCTTCAGCTTCCGCTTTGTCCATCAGGTCGATCTTGTTGAATACCAGCCAGCGCGGTTTTTGCGCCAGTTTTTCACTGTATTTCTCCAGCTCGCCGATAATGATACGAGCGTTTTCAACCGGATCGGAACCATCGATTGGATCGATGTCGATGAGGTGCAACAGTACGCGGCAACGCTCAAGGTGCTTCAGGAAGCGAATACCCAGACCGGCGCCTTCTGCAGCCCCTTCAATCAGACCCGGGATGTCAGCGACCACGAAGCTCTTCTCGTTATCCATACGGACAACGCCCAGGCTCGGTACCAGCGTCGTAAACGGATAATCTGCCACTTTTGGTTTCGCCGCAGAGACCGCACGGATAAACGTCGATTTACCGGCGTTTGGCATGCCCAGCATCCCCACATCCGCCAGCAGCATCAGTTCCAGTTGCAGGTCGCGCTTATCACCCGGGGTACCCATGGTTTTCTGACGCGGGGTACGGTTAACGGAAGATTTGAAACGGCTGTTACCCAGACCGTGCCAGCCGCCTTTCGCCACCATCAGGCGCTGACCGTGTTTGGTCATATCACCCATGGTTTCGCCCGTACCCTGATCGATGACACGCGTACCCACCGGCACTTTGATCGTCACGTCTTTACCGCGTTTACCGGTACAGTCGCGGCTCTGGCCGTTCTGGCCACGCTCGGCGCGGAAAGATTTTTCGAAACGGTAGTCGATCAGCGTGTTGAGGTTTTCATCCGCCTCCAGCCACACGTCGCCACCGTCCCCACCGTCACCGCCGTCAGGACCGCCACGAGGAATATATTTTTCACGGCGGAAGCTTACACAACCGTTACCGCCATCACCTGCCACGACCAGGATCGTCGCTTCATCAACAAACTTCATTTTACTCTCCGTAACTCATTCGCCTGAGCGGGGGACTATTACAACCGCTTCATTTTTGCGCCAACGCCCCCAGAGACGATGACCAATGGCGGAATACATCGCGCCCGCAACCACGACAAACGCACCGAGATAACCCAACAGGTTGAGCATCGGCTTGACGAAGACATCGGGCCAGGCCATTGATAACAAATCTGAAAATAACAGCGTAAACAGCGGGGTAAGCGTGATTAAGGCGCTCACCTGTGCTGCCTGCCAGCGCGCCATGGCTTCAGCCAGCGCGCCATAACCGACCAGCGTATTCAGCCCACAAAAAATGAGGCACGCCAGTTGCCAGTCGCTGAGCTGGGTAATTACACCCGGCTTCGCTAAAGGCAATAATGCCAGTGTACACAAAGTGTACAGCAAAAAGAGGATCTGCTGTGAGGCAAGACGGCGCAATAACACCTTTTGCGCGACGCCATAACTCACCCAGACCGTTGCTGCGCCCACCCCAAAAATGACACCCCAGGTGTAATCCGTCAGGCGGGTAAAAATCTCAATCAGGCTGGTGTTAAAGAACATCACCAGCCCGCAAAGCAGCATACTTGCCCCGATGATCTGCGTGCCGCGCATCTTCTCCTTGAGGATGAATACGCTGGCGACCATCATGCCGACCGGTGAAAGCTGACCAATCACCTGCGACGCTGTAGGGCTAAGATATTGCAGGGAAGAGCTGAACAGAATGAAGTTACCGAACAGACCGCCCGTCGCGATAGCCAGTAACACCAGCCAACGCGGTTTTCGAAAGATGCGCAGCGGTGGCAGCTTACCTTTGACGGCCAGAATGGCGCCCAGGCCTATGCTTGCCATCAGGAAGCGATAAAACACCACCGTCGGTGGCTCCATGACTTCCAGTACCTGCTTCATTGCAATTGGCAGCGCACCCCAGCACATTGCGGTAGTGAGCGCCAAAAGAATACCAATGCCGGCCTGCTGCTTCATGCCCGTTTTCCCTACAGAAAATTTTCCGGGTTTCCAATGTAAAAAGCCCCGCAACACGTTGCGGGGCTTTAATCCGTTACCGGACCGAGAAAACCTTACTCAGCAACGATGCTGATGTATTTACGGTTGTTCGGGCCTTTAACTTCAAATTTCACTTTACCGTCTGCTTTAGCAAACAGAGTGTGGTCACGACCGCAACCTACGTTGGTACCCGCGTGGAACTTGGTGCCACGCTGACGAACGATGATGCTACCCGCCAGAACGGATTCGCCACCGAAACGCTTAACGCCCAGGCGTTTAGCTTCTGAATCGCGACCGTTACGTGTGGAGCCGCCAGCCTTTTTATGTGCCATTTAAATCTCTCCTCAGGTCTTAGGCGCTGATGCCAGTAATTTTCACATCAGTGAACCACTGACGGTGGCCCTGCTGCTTACGATAGTGTTTACGACGACGAAACTTAACGATTTTAACTTTCTCGCCACGACCGTGAGCAACAACTTCAGCTTTGATAACGCCGCCATCAACGAAAGGAACGCCGATTTTGACTTCTTCACCGTTTGCGATCATCAGAACTTCAGCGAACTCAACAGATTCGCCAGTTGCGATGTCCAGCTTTTCCAGGCGAACGGTCTGACCTTCGCTTACTCGGTGTTGTTTACCACCACTTTGGAAAACCGCGTACATATAAACTCCGCTTCCGCGCACATCCTCGTATGATTCAGAGTGCGCTATAAATATTCACAATAGGGCGCGAATATTACGCAAAACGCGAGCCTTTGACAAGTGCTACCATCAATACATGAAGAAAAAAAACACAACACGTACGGTAACGTTTATCTGAGCCGTTTTTTCAGTACAATCAGCAATACTATTTATAAACCGAAACCCTTTGTGTACCCATCTCGTGTGGGATAAACAGGATAAAAAGCCCGGCTTTTGCGATGAATTTAGAAAAAATCAATGAGTTAACCGCGCAAGATATGGCGGGTGTGAATGCAGCAATCCTGGAGCAACTCAACTCTGACGTTCAGCTGATCAATCAGTTGGGCTATTACATCGTCAGCGGCGGCGGTAAACGTATTCGTCCGATGATTGCCATTCTGGCCGCACGCGCGGTTGGCTATCAGGGAAATGCCCATGTCACGATCGCGGCGCTGATCGAATTTATCCACACCGCCACCCTTCTTCACGACGATGTTGTGGATGAATCAGACATGCGTCGTGGCAAAGCCACCGCCAACGCCGCGTTTGGTAATGCGGCAAGCGTTCTGGTAGGCGATTTTATCTATACCCGAGCCTTCCAGATGATGACAAGCCTTGGCTCGCTGAAGGTGCTGGAAGTGATGTCAGAAGCCGTGAACGTTATCGCTGAAGGTGAAGTCCTACAGCTGATGAACGTCAACGACCCGGACATCACCGAAGAAAACTATATGCGGGTGATTTACAGCAAGACCGCACGTCTGTTCGAAGCCGCCGCGCAGTGCTCTGGCATTCTGGCTGGCTGTAGCGAAGCGGAGGAAAAAGGCCTTCAGGACTATGGCCGTTACCTCGGCACCGCGTTCCAGTTGATTGATGATTTGCTGGACTACAGCGCGGATGGCGAAACGCTCGGTAAAAACGTCGGCGATGACCTGAACGAAGGCAAGCCAACGCTGCCGCTGCTCCACGCGATGCGCAATGGTACACCAGAGCAGGCGAAAATGATCCGGGAGGCTATCGAGCAGGGAAATGGACGCCATCTTCTGGAACCGGTACTGGAAACAATGGCAATCTGCGGCTCCCTGGAATGGACGCGTCAGCGCGCTGAAGAAGAAGCGGACAAAGCCATCGCCGCTATTCAGGTCATTCCCGACAGCCTATGGCGTGATGCGCTAATCGGCCTCGCGCACATCGCCGTCCAGCGCGACCGTTAATCCCTCATCATCTCCCTGCCCCTACGCAGGGAGACTCCAGTACGCTCCAGTAAATTACATTTACGCGTAAGCCCATCGGGTTACAGGCCGTATGTATAAAGCCGTGCCTTATTCTGAATATTGCTTCTCGTAACATGAACTTTTTAGAACAGATGTTCGAAGTGAGTATAGTAATGCTGTCTTTTCACACGAAACGACGTGGACGATAACGAACACAAGGACAGCATTATGGATACAAAATTCATCGACTGGCATTCTGCTGACATTATTGCGGCACTGCGTAAAAAAGGAACTTCGCTGGCTGCCGAATCACGTCGTCATGGGCTGAGCTCGTCGACGCTGGCAAACGCCCTGACCCGCCCATGGCCGAAGGGGGAACTGATTATCGCGACGGCGCTGGATACGCATCCGTGGGTGATATGGCCGTCACGCTACCACGATCCCATCACCCATGAATTTATCGACAGAACGCGCATGATGCGCCAGAGCAAAACGAAGAAAGCGCATCAGGACTGATGCACCAGAATTGACAAGAACAGCAATCCCCCGGCCTGTTCTGGCAGGGGGGTGCCGGAATGATTACTCGCCCTTCACACGCTCGATATTTGCACCCAGCGCGCGCAGTTTATCCTCAATACGCTCGTAACCACGATCGATGTGGTAGATACGATCGACAACGGTAGTCCCTTCCGCAATACAACCTGCCAGTACGAGGCTCGCAGATGCGCGCAGATCGGTCGCCATCACCTGCGCACCGGACAGTTTTTCAACGCCGTGGCAAATTACCGTGTTGCTTTCAATCTCAGCATGCGCACCCATACGGATCAGTTCCGGTACGTGCATGAAACGGTTTTCGAAGATGGTTTCCGTGATGAAGCCCGTGCCTTCGGCCACCAGGTTCAACAGCGTGAACTGTGCCTGCATATCCGTCGGGAATGCCGGATGTGGCGCAGTACGCACGTTAACGGCTTTAGGACGCTGCCCGTGCATATCCAGGCTGATCCAGTCTTCACCGATTTCAATGTCCGCACCCGCATCGCGCAGCTTCGCCAGCACCGCATCCAGGGTATCCGGCTGGGCGTTACGGCAGACAATCTTACCGCCAGAAATGGCCGCGGCCACCAGGAAAGTGCCGGTTTCGATACGGTCTGGCAGTACGCGATACACACCGCCACCCAGACGTTCAACGCCTTCGATGGTGATACGGTCTGTGCCCTGCCCGCTGATCTTCGCTCCCAGCGCGACCAGGAAGTTTGCAGTATCCACAATCTCCGGTTCACGCGCGGCGTTTTCGATGATCGTGGTCCCTTCTGCCAGCGTAGCAGCCGACATGATGGTGACCGTTGCGCCCACGCTCACTTTGTCCATGACAATGTGCGCGCCTTTCAGACGACCATTGACGGATGCTTTAACGTAACCCTCTTCCAGCTTGATCTCCGCGCCGAGTTTTTCCAGGCCGAAGATATGCAGGTCAACGGGACGCGCGCCGATAGCGCATCCGCCCGGCAGTGAAACCTGTCCCTGACCGAAACGCGCAACCAGCGGGCCAAGCGCCCAGATGGACGCACGCATGGTTTTCACCAGCTCATACGGCGCTGAGAAGTTGTTCACGTTGCTGGCATCGATCCAGACGGAACCGTTACGCTCCACTTTGGTGCCCAACTGGCCGAGCAACTTCATGGTCGTGTCGATATCTTTCAGCTTCGGTACGTTCTGGATCTCTACCGGCTCTTCTGCGAGCAGCGCAGCGAAAAGAATGGGCAGCGCGGCGTTTTTAGCGCCAGAAATTGTGACTTCGCCCTGGAGACGCGTGGGTCCCTGTACACGAAATTTATCCATCGTTTGCTCTCTTATAAATTCAACCGTGCTGCGGGCGTTTCGCCCTCAGCTCAAAAACCGTTTAGTTTGCGATCGCGTGCCCACTCCTGTGGGGTGAACGCTTTAATCGACAGGGCGTGGATGCGGTTATCCGCAATGTATTCCATCAGCGGCGCGTACACAGCCTGCTGTTTCTTCACGCGACTCATTCCGTCGAACATCTCACCCACAGCAATAACCTGGAAGTGACTGCCATCGCCAGAGACGTGGGCTTCCTGAAGGGAGAGTGCATTCATCAGCACAGTCTGGATTTCATTATTTTCCATGGGGTCTACATCATCTGATAGTGAAAACAAGCTCAACATCTTAGAGCAAAGTGGCGCGGTCTTAAACAAGCAAAAAGCCCCGACGCGTAAACTGTCGGGGCTTTCAGAAGTAACGTACTGAAAAAATTAGCGAGGTAATACGTCTTCGGGCAAATTGTAAAGCTGTGCAAGGGTAATCACGTTATCGCTTACCCCCGTCAGGGTGACGCTACTCCCCTGCTTTTTGCCCGTGGCCACCAGGTGCGCCAGCAGGGCGATACCGGCGGTATCTACCCGCGTGACGCCATGGAGATCAATCAGCGTCACGCCCTGCATCGCGTTATGGCGAGCGTCCCACAGCGGGTTAAGCAGATCCTGATCCAGCTCTCCCGTCAGCGTCAACGTCTCGCCGTCACGCGCCCAGCTAAGCTGCTGTGACATTACTTCTTCTCGTCCAGGGTAATTTTCTGACGAGAGATGGACTGAAGCTGAGCCGTCAGGCCATCAATGCCTTTAGTGCGCAGCAGATCGCTCCACTCGTTCTGTTTAGTGGTGATCATGCTGACGCCTTCAGCGATCATGTCGTACGCCTGCCAGTTTCCGGTCTGACTGTTTTTACGCCACTGGAAGTCCAGACGAACCGGTGGACGACCGTTTGGATCGATAATCGTCACGCGAATAGGAATGATAGTGGCATCGCCCAGCGGTTGTTCAGGGGCAATCTGATAGGTCTGCCCGTGATACATCGCCAGCGCCTGGCCGTAAGCCTGTTTCAGGTATTCACGGAACGCCGCAAAGTAAGCCTCGCGCTGCGCCGGGGTCGCGTCTTTGTAGTAACGGCCCAGCACCAGTGCGCCCGCGTACTTGATCTGCACATACGGCAGCAGCTCCTGATCCACCACATCACGCAGATAATCAGGGTTAGAACGGATTTTTGGCTGTTCGTTTTTAAGACGGTCGAAGGTTTTCTTCGCGGCCTCATTCATCAGTTTGTACGGGTTACTCTGATCCGCAGCGTGCGCCGCGGTAAGAGGGGCAATGACCAGCATGGCAACCATTAACAGTCGTTTAAACATGAATAACTTCTCCTGAAATTAATTCGTCGCGCCTGGCGTCGGTTCGACGTTGGTGTGGTCTTCACTCTGCGCAGGGGCATCGTCAGACTTTTTATCATCCCCTTTACTGTTGTAAAGGAACTGACCAATCATATCTTCCAGCACCATCGCTGACTTGGTATCCTGGATTACGCTACCGTCTTTAAGGATAGTCGTTCCCAGCTCAGGATCTTCAAAACCAACGTTAAGGGCCAGATATTGCTCCCCCAGCAGGCCAGAGGTGCGGATAGAAAGCGAGCTGGTGTCCGGAATGTGGTTATAGCGCTCTTCGATATCCATCGCGACGCGCGGCAGATAGGTTTTCTCATCAAGCGTAATGTCGGCGACACGTCCGATAACGACGCCACCAATACGCACCGGTGAGCGCGCTTTCAGGCCGCCGATGTTATCGAAAGTCGCGTAGATACGGTACGTCGGCTCGGCGCGAACAGAGGTGATGTCCGCCGCTCGCAGGCAGATGAACAGCGCGGCCAGCAGCGCCAGAAGCAGAAACACGCCAACCCAAATTTCATTTTTTCTCGTTTGCATGAACTCAATTCCCAAACATCAGTGCGGTGAGCACAAAATCCAGACCTAAAACGGCCAGCGACGAATGTACGACAGTACGCGTCGTTGCACGGCTAATGCCCGCCGACGTCGGAATGGCATCGTAACCATTAAACAACGCAATCCAGGTAACCGTCACAGCGAAAACCACGCTCTTGATCAGACAGTTCACCAGATCCATCCGCAGATCGATGGCGTCCTGCATGGCAGACCAGAAGAATCCGGCATCAATGCCTTTCCAGTTAACGCCAACCAGCGCGCCTCCCCAGATACCTACCGCCACAAAGAGGATAGTCAGTAACGGCAAGGAGATAACCCCGGCCCAGAAGCGCGGCGAGATCACCCGGCGCAGCGGATCGACTGCCATCATCTCCATACTGGAGAGCTGCTCGGTGGCGCGCATCAGGCCAATTTCCGCCGTCAACGCTGACCCGGCACGCCCGGCGAACAGCAGCGCGGCAACCACCGGCCCGAGTTCACGCAGCAGCGAGAGCGCCACCAGCATGCCAAGGCTGGTTTCCGCGCTGTAGGTTGTCAGTACCAGATACCCCTGCAACCCCAGCACCATGCCAATAAACAGACCCGACACGATGATGATAAGCATCGACAGCACGCCGACGTTATAGAGCTGCCGCACCAGTAACGGCGCATGCTTGCGGAACTCCGGTTTGCCGACCAGCGCGTTGAACAACATTAATCCGGCACGCCCGAACGTACTGATGGTTTTTAGGCCACGGTGTCCAAGACCCGCCAACGCATTTAACAGCATGAGTGGCTTAACTCCCTATTCCCAGTAAATCGTCATGATAGTCGCCCGCCGGATAGCGGAAAGGCACCGGCCCATCTGCGATACCGTCCAGGAACTGCCGCACGCGCGGATCGCCATTCTCCTGCAACGCCTGCGCGCTGCCGTGGGCGACGATCTTTTTGTCAGCCACAATATAGGCGTAATCAGCGATACTCAGCACTTCCGGCACGTCGTGGGAAACCACCACGCAGGTGACGCCAAGGGCGCTGTTCAGCTCCGAAATTAACTTCACCAGCACGCCCATGGTGATGGGGTCCTGCCCGACGAACGGTTCATCGAACATGATTAAATCGGGTTCCAGGGCAATAGCACGCGCCAGCGCGGCGCGGCGCGCCATCCCACCCGAGAGTTCGGACGGCATGAGTTTCGCAGCCCCCCGCAGCCCCACGGCTTCAAGCTTCATCATCACCGTGCTGTGCAACAGCGCAGGAGGAAGATGGGTGTGCTCACGCAGCGGATAGGCCACGTTGTCAAAAACGTTCATATCGGTGAACAGCGCACCCGACTGAAAGAGCATGCTCATCCGTTTGCGAACCGTGTAGAGGCGCGAGCGAGACATCGCCGGGACGTTTTCGCCGTCGAAGAGAATTTCGCCGCTGTCAGGGGGGATTTGCCCGCCGATAAGACGCAGCAACGTGGTTTTACCGATCCCTGACGGCCCCATGATGGCGGTGATTTTACCGCGCGGCACGGTCAGCGAAATATCATCAAATATTAACCGGTTGCCGCGAGAAAAACTGACGCCCCGGACATCGACTATATTCGCCATCGTTTGGCTCATTTATGGTTCCTTACTTACCTTGCTTCACGGCTGGCATGAAGCGTAAATCAGCCCTAAACCCCGCATTTTTACAGAATATTCACTATTGGGGTTAGCGAAAGCTGGCATTTGTTTTACTTTTCCGGCGCATAAAGTCAAAATTAGGAATTCGTCACGTCTCAGACTTCATCTGGCGCTAAAATTCGTGCGCAGTGGACCAGCGAGTATACCTGAAGAAAGGACTTTTGATGCTTTTAGCAACAGCACTGTTAATAATTGGTTTACTGTTGGTGGTCTACAGTGCTGACCGTTTGGTCTTTGCCGCATCCATTCTCTGTCGACTCATTGGCATGCCGCCCATCATTATCGGCATGACGGTGGTCAGTGTAGGCACATCGCTTCCTGAAATCATCGTTTCTGTTTCAGCCTCGTTGCATGGCCAGGTTGACCTCGCTATCGGCACCGCGATTGGCTCTAACATCGTCAATATCTTGCTGATTTTAGGCTTAGCCGCATTACTGCATCCATTTCGCGTACATTCCGATGTTTTGCGTCGTGAATTGCCGCTAATGTTAGTCGTCAGTCTGCTGGCGGGCTATGTGCTTTATGACGGGGTGCTGAGCGTCGGTGACGGTATATTCCTGCTCGCCCTGGCCGTGATCTGGTTGCTTTACAGCGTGAAGATCGCACGTCTGGCGGAAAAACAGGGTAACGATAGCCTCACGCGTGAGCACCTCGCCGAGCTGCCCCGGGAAGGGACCTTACCCGTCGCCCTGCTGTGGCTGGGCGTCGCGCTGATTATCATGCCAATGGCCACGCGGATGGTGGTCGATAACGCGACGGTGCTGGCGAACGCGTTTGCGATGAGCGAACTGACAATCGGTCTGACGGTCATCGCTATCGGCACCAGCCTGCCAGAGCTGGCTACCGCCATCGCCGGGGCGCGTAAAGGGGAAGATGATATCGCCATCGGCAATATCATTGGCTCGAATATTTTCAATATCGCGATCGTGACGGGGCTGCCGGCATTAATCTCACCGGGGCCGTTTAACCCTATGGTCTTCACGCGCGATTACGGTGTAATGCTGCTGGTCAGCGTAATTTTCGCCCTGCTCTGCTGGCGGCGAAAAGAGCAGATCGGCAAAGGCGCAGGCGCGCTGCTGACGGGTGGATTTATCGTATGGCTGGCGATGCTGTACTGGCTTTCGCCACTTCTCTCTGGGTAAACGGAAACGCATTATGTCGCAAATAGAATTGCAGCCGGGTTTTGACTTTCAGAAAGCAGGCAAAGACGTTCTGGAGATTGAACGTGAAGGTCTGGCGCAGTTAGATCAGTACATTAATCAGGATTTTAGTCTGGCCTGTGAGAAGATGTTCTACTGCGCCGGTAAAGTCGTGGTGATGGGGATGGGCAAATCCGGCCATATCGGGCGCAAAATGGCGGCGACCTTTGCCAGTACCGGCACGTCGTCATTCTTCGTTCATCCCGGTGAAGCCGCG
Organism: Enterobacter cloacae complex sp. IR5402; assembly: GCF_049238125.1. NCBI lineage: Bacteria > Pseudomonadati > Pseudomonadota > Gammaproteobacteria > Enterobacterales > Enterobacteriaceae > Enterobacter > Enterobacter cloacae complex sp. IR5402. Next base: position 84,929 of record NZ_JBMKHO010000006.1, on the reverse strand, counting down.
CACGGTGACCTCGGCATGGTTACGCCGCAGGACGTGGTTATTGCGCTGTCCAACTCCGGGGAATCGAATGAAATCCTGGCGTTGATCCCGGTGCTGAAGCGTCTGCACGTACCGCTGATTTGCATGACCAGCCGCCCGGAAAGCAGCATGGCGCGCGCGGCGGATATTCACCTGTGCGTGAAGGTGCCTAAAGAAGCCTGCCCGCTGGGGCTGGCGCCGACCTCCAGCACAACCGCCGCGCTGGTGATGGGCGATGCCCTTGCCGTTGCGCTGCTGGAAGCCCGCGGTTTTACGCCAGAAGATTTCGCCCTGTCTCACCCCGGCGGCGCGCTCGGGCGCAAACTGCTGCTGCGGGTTAACGATATTATGCACACCGGGGATGAGATCCCGCACGTCAGCAAAGAGGCCTCTTTGCGCGACGCGTTACTGGAGATCACCCGTAAAAACCTGGGCATGACGGTTATCTGCGACGATCTGATGAAGATTCAGGGCATTTTCACCGACGGCGACCTGCGCCGGGTATTCGATATGGGTGTGGATGTCCGAACGCTGGGCATCGCTGATGTAATGACACCAGGAGGGATCCGCGTCCGTCCCGGCACGCTGGCGGTAGATGTGCTGAACCTGATGCAGTCCCGTCATATTACCTCAGTGATGGTTGCCGATGGCGACCAACTGCTGGGTGTGGTACATATGCATGATCTGCTGCGCGCTGGCGTAGTGTAATGAAGGATAAGACAATGAGTAATGCGGGTGCATCCCTTGCAACCTGTTATGGCCCGGTGAGCGCCCACATGATGTCAAAGGCGGAAAATATCCGCCTGCTGATCCTCGATGTGGATGGTGTGCTCTCCGACGGTCTGATTTATATGGGCAATAACGGCGAAGAGCTGAAAGCCTTTAACGTTCGCGACGGTTACGGTATCCGCTGTGCGCTCACGTCCGGTATTGAAGTTGCAATCATCACCGGGCGGAAAGCTAAACTGGTAGAAGATCGGTGTGAAACGCTGGGCATTACGCATCTCTATCAGGGACAGTCTGATAAGATGGTAGCCTTCCGGGATTTGCTGGGAAAACTGGCCATTGCGCCAGAGAATGTGGCATACGTCGGGGATGATTTGATCGACTGGCCAGTCATGGCGGAGGTGGGTCTGAGCATCGCCGTGGCTGACGCGCACCCGCTGCTGATCCCGCGTGCTGATTACGTTACCCATATTCACGGTGGCCGTGGCGCCGTCCGTGAAGTCTGCGATCTGCTTCTGCTGGCGCAGGGCAAGCTTGATGAGGCGAAAGGGCAATCGATATGAGTAAAACCAGACGTTGGGTTATCATTCTGCTTGCGCTTGTCGCCCTGATACTGATTGGCGTAAATCTCGCTGACCGCGATGATACGCAAGCGGAAGTGGTTAACACGAGCGACCCGACCTATAAAAGCGATCACAGCGACACCGTGGTCTATAGCCCGGAAGGTGCGCTGAACTATCGCCTCGTTGCTCAGCATGTAGAATATTTTTCAGATGACGGCACCTCGTGGTTTACCCAGCCGGTCCTGACCACCTTTGATACGGACAAAGTGCCGACGTGGTCAATCAAGTCTGACCGGGCAAAACTGACAAATGACCGTATGCTTTACCTGTATGGTCACGTTGAAGTCAACGCCCTGACCGCTGACGCGCAACTGCGAAAAATTACGACGGATAACGCCCAGATCAACCTGGTCACCCAGGATGTCACGTCGCAGGATTTAGTCACCCTGTATGGCACAACATTTAATTCCAGCGGTTTAAGAATGCGCGGGAACTTACGCAGCAAAAACGCCGAGCTGATTGAAAAGGTTAGAACCTCCTATGAAATTCAAAACAAACAAACTCAGCCTTAAAGTTGTTATCGCCAGCGCGCTGCTGGCGGCCAGTCTTCCCGCGCTTGCTGTGACTGGCGACACCGAACAGCCGATTCATATTGAATCCGATACCCAGTCTCTGGATATGCAGGGTAACGTCGTCACCTTTACCGGCAACGTCGTTGTGACCCAGGGCACCATCAAAATCAACGCCGACAAAGTGGTCGTTACCCGTCCGGGCGGCGAGCAGGGGAAAGAGATTATCGATGGTTATGGCAACCCGGCCACCTTCTACCAGATGCAGGACAACGGCAAGCCGGTGAAAGGCCATGCCTCGCATATGCACTATGAACTGGCGAAGGATCTGGTCATCCTGACCGGTAATGCTTACCTGGAACAGCTGGACAGCAATATCAAAGGCGACAAGATCACTTATCTGGTGAAAGAGCAGAAAATGCAGGCCTCCAGCGAAAAAGGCAAACGCGTCACGACCGTGCTTGTGCCTTCGCAGTTGCAGGACAAGAACAACGGTCAGGCTCCGGCAAAGAAAAAGAGTAACTAATTCGTTATGGCAACTTTAACTGCAAAAAACCTCGCGAAAGCGTATAAGGGCCGCCGCGTCGTCGAAGATGTCAGTCTGACCGTCAACTCCGGCGAAATCGTGGGTTTGCTTGGCCCTAACGGCGCGGGTAAAACTACGACCTTCTACATGGTAGTGGGCATCGTCCCGCGTGACGCCGGCAACATCATTATCGATGATGAAGATATCAGCCTGCTGCCGCTGCATGCCCGCGCGCGTCGTGGCATCGGCTATCTGCCGCAGGAAGCGTCTATCTTCCGCCGCTTAAGCGTGTTCGACAACCTGATGGCCGTGCTCCAGATCCGTGACGATCTGACCAGCGAGCAGCGCACTGACCGTGCGAACGAGCTGATGGAAGAGTTTCATATTGAACACCTTCGCGACAGCCTCGGTCAGGCGCTGTCCGGTGGTGAACGCCGCCGCGTTGAGATTGCGCGCGCGCTGGCAGCAAACCCGAAATTTATCCTGCTGGATGAACCGTTTGCGGGCGTTGACCCCATCTCCGTTATCGATATCAAACGTATCATTGAACACCTGCGCGACAGCGGGCTTGGCGTACTGATCACGGACCACAACGTTCGTGAAACGCTGGCGGTGTGTGAGCGCGCCTACATAGTGAGCCAGGGCCATCTGATTGCCCACGGTACGCCGCAGCAAATCCTCGAAGATGAGCATGTTAAGCGCGTGTACCTTGGGGAAGACTTCAGACTCTGATAGGGTAGAGGTTAAGTCACGCCGAACCGGAGAAAAACGCTCTGAACATGAAGCAAGGTTTGCAATTACGGCTCAGCCAGCAACTGGCCATGACGCCGCAGCTCCAGCAGGCAATCCGTCTGTTGCAGCTGTCCACGTTAGAACTCCAGCAGGAGCTCCAGCAGGCGCTGGACAGCAATCCGCTGCTGGAGCAGACCGATCTTCATGACGAGGTAGACGCCCAGCAGACGCAGGACACAGAAACGCTCGACTCCGTAGATGCACTCGAACAGAAAGAGATGCCGGACGAACTGCCGCTGGATGCCAGCTGGGATGAAATCTACACCGCGGGTACCCCTTCCGGGACGCGTGCAGACTACCAGGACGATGAACTCCCGGTCTACCAGGGCGAAACTACCCAATCGCTTCAGGACTACCTGATGTGGCAGGTGGAGCTGACGCCTTTCTCCGATACCGATCGCGCCATTGCCACCTCGATTGTCGATGCCGTTGACGACACGGGCTATTTGACCGTGACGCTGGACGAGATTCTTGAAAGCATCGGCGATGACGAGATTGAACTGGAAGAGATCGAAGCCGTCCTGAAACGCGTTCAGCGTTTCGACCCGATTGGCGTCGCCGCGAAAGATCTGCGTGACTGCCTTCTGATCCAGCTTTCGCAGTTTGCTAAAGAGACACCGTGGATTGACGAAGCCCGGCTCATCATCAGCGATCATCTGGATCTGCTGGCGAACCACGACTTCCGCACCCTGATGCGCGTCACGCGCCTGAAAGAAGAGGTGCTGAAGGAAGCGGTGAATCTGATCCAGTCGCTCGATCCGCGTCCGGGGCAGTCGATTCAGACCAGCGAACCGGAATATGTCATTCCCGATGTGCTGGTGAGAAAACACAATGGCCGCTGGGTCGTTGAACTGAACGCCGACAGCATTCCTCGCCTGCAAATCAACCAGCAATACGCCTCCATGTGCACCAGCGCCCGTAACGACGCTGATAATCAATACATTCGCAGCAACCTTCAGGAAGCACGCTGGTTGATTAAGAGTCTGGAGAGCCGTAATGACACGCTGCTGCGCGTCAGCCGCTGTATTGTCGAACAGCAGCAGGCATTCTTTGAGCAGGGCGAAGAGTTTATGAAACCGATGGTGCTGGCGGACATAGCCCAGGCCGTCGAGATGCATGAATCAACCATTTCCCGCGTGACCACGCAGAAGTATCTGCACAGCCCACGCGGTATTTTTGAGCTTAAGTATTTCTTCTCCAGCCACGTGAACACCGAAGGCGGCGGCGAAGCCTCGTCGACGGCCATTCGCGCACTGGTGAAGAAGTTGATCGCCGCGGAGAACCCCGCGAAGCCACTCAGTGACAGTAAGTTAACCACCATGCTGTCCGATCAGGGTATTATGGTGGCACGTCGTACTGTCGCGAAGTATCGAGAGTCTTTATCCATTCCGCCGTCTAACCAGCGTAAACAACTGGTTTGACACAACCGATAAGGAAGACACTATGCAGCTCAATATCACCGGACATAACGTCGAGATTACTGAGGCTTTACGCGATTTTGTAAACACTAAGTTTGCGAAACTCGAGCAGTATTTCGAGAGGATCAACCAGGTCTATGTTGTGTTGAAAGTGGAGAAAGTGACGCATATCTCGGATGCGACCCTGCACGTCAACGGAGGGGAACTCCATGCCAGTGCGGAAGGGCAAGACATGTACGCGGCTATCGACGGCTTGATTGATAAGCTTGCGAGACAGCTCAATAAACATAAAGATAAACTGAAACAACACTAATTGTCCGGGCAGTTAACGGGTGCAGGACGGCCTGTTGTGAAACACAACAGGCCATTTGTACAGTTAGCGCTTAGGTGAAATTATGATAAACAACGATTCCGCTCTTCAACTGAGCAATGTCCTTAACCAGGATTGTACCCGCAGTGGCGTTCACTGCCAGAGCAAAAAACGTGCGCTGGAAATCATCAGTGAGCTGGCCGCAAAACAGCTGGGTCTGCCGCCGCAGATCGTGTTTGAAGCCATTCTGACTCGTGAAAAAATGGGCAGTACCGGCATCGGCAATGGCATTGCGATCCCGCATGGCAAGCTGGAAGAAGATACGCTGCGTGCCGTGGGGGTGTTTGTGCAACTGGAAACGCCTATCGCTTTTGACGCCATTGATAACCAGCCTGTGGATCTGCTCTTCGCGCTGCTGGTTCCTGCCGATCAGACCAAGACCCACCTGCACACGCTGTCGCTGGTTGCCAAACGTCTGGCGGATAAAACCATTTGTCGTCGACTGCGCTCAGCCCAAAGTGATGAAGAGCTTTATCAAATTATCACTGAAGCAGAAGGCAATCAGGATGAGGCATAATCGGGAAAGGGCCTTCAGAACGGCTGCCCTGAGGAGAAACGGAACATGGTGCTGATGATCGTCAGTGGTCGTTCGGGGTCCGGGAAGTCCGTGGCCCTGCGCGCGCTGGAAGACATGGGATTTTACTGTGTAGATAACCTGCCGGTAGTGTTGTTACCCGATCTGGCGCGGACGCTGGCGGACAGGCAAATCTCTGCCGCCGTCAGTATTGACGTGCGTAACATGCCGGAATCGCCGGAAATCTTCGAGCAGGCAATGAACAGCCTGCCGGAATGCTTCTCGCCTCAGCTCTTGTTCCTGGACGCTGACCGCAACACGCTGATCCGCCGTTACAGCGATACACGTCGTTTGCATCCGCTCTCCAGTAAAAATCTTTCGCTGGAAAGCGCCATCGATAAAGAGAGCGATCTGCTTGAGCCGCTGCGTTCGCGGGCCGACCTGATTGTCGACACCTCTGAAATGTCCGTCCACGAGCTGGCGGAAATGCTGCGTACGCGCTTACTCGGCAAGCGCGAGCGTGAACTGACGATGGTGTTTGAATCCTTCGGCTTTAAGCATGGCATACCTATCGATGCGGATTACGTTTTTGATGTGCGTTTCCTGCCGAACCCGCACTGGGATCCGAAACTGCGTCCGATGACCGGTCTGGATAAGCCGGTGGCGGCGTTCCTCGACCGACACACAGAAGTGCACAATTTTATTTACCAGACGCGAAGCTACCTTGAGCTATGGTTACCTATGCTGGAAACAAACAATCGCAGCTACCTGACGGTGGCGATTGGCTGTACCGGCGGTAAACATCGTTCGGTCTACATTGCCGAACAGCTGGCCGATTACTTCCGCTCACGCGGAAAGAACGTTCAGTCCCGTCATCGCACGCTGGAAAAACGCAAAACATGACCGTAAAACAGACCGTCGAAATCACCAATAAGCTGGGTATGCATGCGCGCCCGGCGATGAAGCTGTTTGAGCTGATGCAGGGTTTTGATGCTGAGGTGCTGCTGCGCAACGACGAGGGAACCGAGGCAGAAGCCAATAGCGTGATCGCCCTGCTGATGCTGGATTCTGCCAAAGGCCGCCAGATTGAAGTTGAAGCCACCGGCCCGCAGGAAGAAGAAGCGCTTGCGGCAGTGATTGCCCTGTTTAACGCCGGGTTTGACGAAGACTAACGTTCGCCATGTCGGCGGGTAGCGCTGCGCTTACCCGCCCTACATAAGATTATTTCGCTCCATAAACCCTTCCCCACCCAACTGACGCATCTGGCGCATAATCCACGCCTGGCGGCTTCGCACGTAGCCTGACGGGGCGCTGGCCTTAAAACGCAGCGGGTTCGGCAGCACGGCGGCAAGCAGTGCCGCTTCGGACATAGTCAGCCTGCTGGCGGGCTTGCCAAAATAGCGCTGCGATGCCGCTTCGACACCAAATACGCCGTCACCAAATTCCGCGATATTCAGGTAGACGGTTAAAATGCGTTTTTTGCTCCACACCGTCTCGACCCCCAGCGTCAGCCCGGCCTCCAGCCCTTTTCTTACCCAGCTGCGACCGTCCCATAAGAACAGATTTTTTACCGTCTGCTGAGAAAGCGTTGACGCGCCGCGGACGCGGTTTTCATGACGTTCATTATGATCCAGCGCCTTCTCAATAGCCGCCACGTCAAAACCCCAGTGCTCCGGGAATTTCTGATCTTCTGCCGCAATGACCGCCAGCCCCATCCACGGGGAGATTTCATCCATGCCGACCCAGTCTGAGTGGGCAACATAGCCAAAATCACCCGAGAGCCAGGCGCTAATCTGCCGCTCTGCCATCACGGCGGAGAACGGGACGGGCAGGATGCTGAACAGCGCAATGCCTCCGCCCCAAAAAACGGCCAGGACCAGCACAATACGCAGCAGGATCCGTTTTAACCACCCGCCAGGGGATAATTTACGACTCATTCGGTAAGAACCAGCACTCTGTCCACCAGCTTTTCAATGCCTGCGGCAGCCTCAGCGATATTCTGCGCCAGCATATACGCCGGCGTGGTGATGATTTTGTTGTCCTCATCCACCACAATGTCGTCGACCGGGCATGGCACGTGCTCGCCGCCCATATCCTCGATAATTTCAGCGGTATCAATGTCGGTTCCGATCGTGAGCCGCAGCGGGAAATCAAAAATTTTCGGCAGCATGGCTGGCGCAATGCAGATAAAGCCCTGCGGCTTACCTGCTGCATGCATCGCCAGCGATAGCGCTTTCAAATCGGGATCGACATGGCACGCCGCGCCTTCTGTTGCAAACGTGCTCAGGTTTTTTGCCGCGCCAAAGCCGCCCGGCACGATGAGCGCATCAAGTTCAGCGGCATCGGCCTGTGCCAGCGGATGAATATCTCCACGCACAATACGCGCCGCTTCAATCAGCACGTTACGGCTTTCCGCCATTGGCTCGCCGGTAAGATGATTCATTACGTCTGCTTGAGTTTTATCCGGCGCGAAGCAGATAACGTCTGCCCCCTGCCGCGATAATGCCAGCAGCGTTAATACGGTTTCGTGTATCTCTGAACCATCGTAAACGCCACATCCGCTCAGCACGACACCCACTTTCTTCATTCTGACGATCCTTCTAAGCAACTCGCTGAAGCACATTAAAAATTCTGATTAAAACGCTATGCTTCACACATTTCACTGATTCATGTAACAAACTGTTTAAGATTTGCTATCTTATCTGCGTGCGGCCTCAATTTTCAGGCGGCGTCCATGCGAAAACAACCCACAAAAATCAGGCGCAGCCACGATTTCCCTGGTGTTGGCGCAGTATTCGCGCACCCCGGTATAGCCGGGGTCATTTTTTTCTGGCATCTACCCAGGCTTTCAGCACTGCCACATCGTTTTGCCACTCCTGTTTCATCTCTTCGACCCAATCACCTACATTATCTTCCCAGGCAGGTAAATCAGGCGACTGAATCTGTTGGCCCAGTTGCTGGAGATGACGTAACCCGACCGATCCTGCCGCGCCTTTGATTTTATGTCCCTCTTCGACGATGCCCTTCTGGTCACGCGCCGTCAGGTTGGATTCGAGCACGTTCAGATAGCCCGGCATCATTTTTTCGAACACGGCCAGGCCATCGGTGATCAGTTTTGGTCCTACCAGATCGATATACTGCTCCAGCATGGCGGTATCCAGTATCGTTTGGGCTTTGGCGCTATCAACAGACGTCATGGTGCTCTCCTCTTCATCACAGGTATCCCAGAACTTCTTGATCATCGCCGTCAGGGCAGGTACCGCCAGCGGCTTGCTGAGCACATCGTCCATTCCGGCCTCGAGGTACTCTTTTTTATCTTTCAGCACGTTTGCGGTCAACGCCACCAGCGGCGGCAGCTCGTCAGGAGCATATTTGCGCGTCAGCTCGCGGGAGATATCCAGTCCGGTCATGTCCGGTAGCTGAATATCGAGCAGCACCAGGTCGTACTCGCCCGGCGTGAACATCTCCAGCGCGGCTTTGCCGGTCATCGCCACATCCACGCTGTTACCGAGTTTTTCCAGTACCGACCGGGCGACAATGACGTTCAGCTCAATATCTTCCACCAGCAGGACGTGCAGGGCTGGCAGCGGCATATCATCGTTCTCAAACGTATCTTCCACCTCTTCCGCTACGGCAGGCGCATGGACGGTAAGCGTAAAGGTGGAGCCTTTACCCGGCTGGCTGGCAACGGTGATATCCCCGCCCATACTTTTCGCCAGACGTTTCGACACCGCCAGGCCAATGCCCGTACCGGTCGCCGGTTTACCGCCGTGGCTGTCTTTAACCTGATAATACATGGCGAAGATCTTATCCTGCTCTTCCTGAGGAATGCCGATACCCGAGTCCTCAACTTCAAAGTGCAGCATGTCGCCTTCGTCATAGCGAATGCGCACCGCAACCTGCCCCTTCTGGGTAAACTTCACGGCATTGCTGATGAGGTTCCACAGGATCTGCCTCAGCCGCGTGCCGTCCGTCACCACTTTATGCGGCAGCGGCAGCGTCGGCTCCATCACAAAGCTCAACCCTTTTTGCTGGGCCTGCAAACCTGACAGGTTCTCCAGGTCTGCGAGGAAGCCGGTAAAATCAACCGGCTGGTTGTCGAGCTGAACTTTACGGCGCTCCATCTTATCCATGTCGATAATATCATTGAAGATATTGCCCAGCGTGACCGCCGAGACGTGGATCGTTTTGAGGTATTTTTCCTGCTCGCTGGTCAGCTCGGTATCCAGCAGAATGCGGCTCAGCCCCACAATGCCATTCAGCGGGGTGCGCAGTTCATGGCTGATGGTGGAGATGAAGGTTGTTTTATCCCGGCTGGCGCGCTCCAGCGCATCCTGATAGCGCTTACGCTCAGTGATATCACGGCCAAAGCCCATCAGACCATGACGTTTACCCACCCGGTCGTAATAAGGTACTTTGCGGATCTCAAAGCAGGCTTTGCGCCCGTCGGGGTAGTCCAGCCACTGCTCATAGGTCAGCGAAACGTTATGGCGGAAGACCTTTTCATCCGTCTCCATCACTTTTGCTGCCGCCTCTTCGGAATAGACATCCTGAGGTTTCAGGTGTATCAGCTGTTTTTCGCTTTTCCCGGTCAACAGTTCCATGGCCCGGTTACAGCCGGAGAACTCTTTATCTTCATTACGGTAGAACACCAGATCCGGCGACGCATCGAGGAACGAGCGCAGGAAAGAGGATTGCTGTTCAAGCTGGATCTGCGTGACTTCGCGCTCTTTCATCTCAATTTTCAGCTGCTCAAGCGTGGTCTGACGCTCGGCTTCCGCCTTCTCACGGTCTGAAATTTCCTGATTCAGCTGGGCAATGTTGTCCTTGAGCTGAACGTTGAGTTTAAGATCGCGCTCGCGCATCTCTTCCAGCTTATCCACCAGTTTCGATAAACGCTGTCGGGACTCTTCCAGCTGCTCAACCACCACGGAGAGGAAATAGACCGCCCATGGGGTGATCAGCAGGCCAAAGAAAATAGAGCGGATCACGTCGATGCTCTCGACCTGACCATGCAGAACCATGGTCACGGCCATTTGCACGACAATGGCCAGAACGACCAGCGCCAGCGCCAGCAGCATGGAAAAACGCACCAGCCCGAGCTTCATCATCAGGTCGACGTAGTACTGGGCCAGCATTCGAATTTGCTTCATAGAGGATCCCTTCACGACTTTATCGCTCAATAATACTCAAATTCACGGCGAGGCGTTGAAGGTTGTGAGAAAAAGTGCGGGGTGAAACAGGAGATTAGCCTCGCCCCCGGGCTAGCGGGAGCGAGGAAGACGTTTTATCAGGAGCGTTTTAGCAGCATCCAGAGGCTGATCAGGAAGAAACTGGCGCTCGGCAACAGCGCGCCGATAATTGGCGGAATGCCATACACCAGTGTCAGCGGACCGAAAATCTGATCGAGGACGTAGAACACGAAACCAAAGCTGATACCAGTTACCACGCGGACCCCCATCGGCACGCTACGTAGCGGTCCAAAGATGAACGACAGCGCCATTAGCATCATCACCGCCACGGACAGTGGCTGGAAGATTTTGCTCCACATGTTGAGCTGGTAACGCCCCGCATCCTGTCCGCTCGATTTCAGATACTTCACGTAGTTATGCAGACCGCTGATGGAGAGCGCATCGGGATCGAGCGCTACCACGCCAAGCTTGTCCGGCGTCAGGTTGGTTTTCCAGGTACCGCTTACGGTCTGCGAACCGGTGATCTGTTTCGGGTTCGTCAGGTCAGATTCATCAACCTGGGATAACCGCCACAGCTTGTTGTTCGCATCAAATTTAGCGGAGGCGGCATAACGCACCGACTGCAAACGACGATCGTTGTTGAAGGCGTAGATGCTCACGCCGCCCAGTTCATCGTCCCCTTTCACGCGTTCGATATAGACGAAGTTCTGACCATCTTTCGCCCATAACCCCTGCTGCGTGGAGAGCAGCGAACCACCGTACATAGCCTGAGCACGGTAGTTACGCGCCATCTGTTCGCCCTGCGGCGCGACCCATTCGCCAATCGCCATGGTCAACAGCACCAGCGGGATCGCGGTTTTCATTACCGACAGCGCAACCTGCATACGGGTAAAGCCAGATGCCTGCATCACCACCAGCTCGCTACGCTGAGCCAGCATCCCCAGGCCCAGCAACGCCCCCAGCAGGGCCGCCATCGGGAAGAAGATCTGCACATCTTTTGGTACGCTGAGCAGGGTGTACATCCCGGCACCCAACGCATCGTAACTCCCCTGCCCGGCTTTTTTCAGCTGGTCGACAAATTTGATAATGCCCGAGAGCGACACCAGCATGAACAGGGTCATCATGATGGTGGTGAAAATCGTTTTACCGATATAGCGGTCAAGTACGCCAAACGCCTGCATTAGATGGCTCCTTTACGCGTAAACCGGGCACGAAGACGACGCACAGGCACCGTGTCCCACAAGTTGAGTCCGACTGCCAGCAGCAGATACAAACCATTCACGACCCAGGTCCAGATCATCGGGTCAATTTTTCCTTTCCCGCCGTTAGACTTGATTGAGGTTTGCAGCAGGAAGAACACCAGATACAGCAGCATCGCTGGCAGCATCGACAGCACGCGGCCCTGGCGCGGGTTCACCACACTCAGCGGAACCACCATCAGCGCCATCATAAATACGGTGAATACCAGCGTGATACGCCAGTGCAGTTCAGCACGCGCACGATCGGTATCGGTATTCATTAAGGTGCGCATATCCATCTGCTCAGTATCCGTTGGATCGAGCGCGACGGCCTGATGACCAATGATGGCCTGGTAGTTCTGGAAATCGGTAATACGGAAGTCGCGAAGCATAGCCGTGCCTTCGAAACGCGTTCCTTTGTTCAGCGTGACAACCTGAGAGCCGTCTTTACGCTGAGACAGCTGACCGGAGTCCGCCACCACCACAGAAGGCCGAGCGTTACCTTTCGGGCGCAGTTGAGCAAGAAACACGTCATTGAAGCGGTTGCCATCGACGCTTTCGATAAACAGCACGGAGTTACCGTCGGTCGCCTGCTGGAACTGCCCCTGCGCCAGCGCCGCCAGCCCCGGGTTAGCTTTTGCTTCCGCCAGCACCTCATCCTGATGACGAGAGGAGGTCGGCCCCGCCCACATGACGTTAACCGCGGCAACAATGCCCGTAAACAGTGCCAGCACCATGGCTGCTTTTACCAGTACGGCTTTACTGAGGCCGCAGGCATGCATCACGGTGATTTCACTTTCGGTATAGAGCTTACCCAGGGTCATCAGCAGACCAAGGAACAGGCTTAACGGCAGGATAAGCTGCGCCATTTCCGGCACGCCAAGCCCGAGCAGGGAAAGCACCAGATTCGTTGGGATTTCGCCATCAACCGCCGCGCCGAGGATCCTGACCAGCTTCTGACAGAAAAAGATCAGAAGGAGGATAAAGAGGATCGCCAGTTGGCTCTTCAGCGTCTCCCGAACCAGATATCTTATGATTATCACTTTAAATACGCCCGTTAAAACTCGTCTTATGCAGGAATTTAGCTTGTTTCATGGCTTAAACGTCATTTATTCTCTTGAGTCGTCGAAATCATCGCTAAGATTAAAAAACCCGGCGGATTCGCGCTTCATGACATTTATTGACGTGTCGAAACCGTAGTAACGTAAGATTAACACGAAGTCACCACAACGGCGGACATGAGTTACGAAAGGTTTCAATTCTATCCGTAGCCGCCGCCGTTGTCTTTAAGATTCAGGAGCGTAGTGCATGGAGTTCAGTGTAAAAAGCGGTAGCCCGGAGAAACAGCGGAGTGCCTGCATCGTTGTGGGCGTCTTTGAACCACGCCGACTCTCCCCGATCGCCGAGCAACTCGATAAAATCAGCGACGGCTATATCAGCGCCCTGCTGCGCCGTGGCGAACTGGAAGGCAAACCAGGGCAGACCTTGTTGCTGCACCATGTTCCGAACGTCCTGTCCGAGCGTATTCTGCTGATTGGCTGTGGTAAAGAACGTGAGCTTGATGAGCGCCAGTACAAGCAGGTTATTCAGAAAACCATTAATACACTGAATGATACTGGTTCGATGGAAGCCGTCTGCTTCCTGACGGAGCTGCACGTTAAGGGCCGCAACACGTACTGGAAGGTGCGCCAGGCCGTCGAAACCGCAAAAGAGAGCCTCTACAGCTTTGATCAGCTGAAGACCACCAAAAGCGAGCCGCGTCGCCCGCTGCGTAAAATGGTCTTTAACGTGCCAACCCGTCGCGAGCTGACCAGCGGCGAGCGCGCCATTCAGCACGGTCTGGCCATTGCCGCCGGTATCAAAGCGGCAAAAGATCTTGGCAATATGCCGCCAAACATCTGTAACGCCGCGTACCTGGCGTCTCAGGCGCGCCAGCTGGCTGACGCCTACAGCAAGAACGTTATCACCCGCGTTATCGGCGAACAGCAGATGAAAGAGCTGGGGATGCACTCTTATCTGGCGGTCGGTAACGGCTCCCAGAACGAATCCCTGATGTCAGTCATTGAGTACAAGGGCAATCCGTCTGAAGATGCGCGTCCGATCGTGCTCGTCGGTAAAGGGCTGACCTTCGACTCAGGCGGTATCTCCATCAAGCCTTCAGAAGGCATGGATGAGATGAAGTACGACATGTGCGGCGCGGCGGCGGTTTACGGCGTTATGCGCATGGTCGCGGAACTTCAGTTGCCCATCAACGTGATCGGCGTGCTGGCGGGCTGCGAAAACATGCCTGGCGGCCGCGCTTATCGTCCTGGTGATGTGCTGACCACCATGTCCGGCCAGACCGTTGAGGTGCTGAACACCGACGCCGAAGGCCGTCTGGTACTGTGCGACGTGCTGACCTACGTTGAGCGTTTCGAACCTGAAGCGGTGATTGACGTGGCTACACTGACCGGCGCCTGCGTGATTGCGCTGGGGCATCACATCACCGGCCTGATGTCGAACCACAACCCGCTGGCGCATGAACTGATCGGCGCGTCCGAACAGGCCGGCGACCGCGCGTGGCGTCTGCCGCTGGGGGACGAGTTCCAGGAACAACTGGAGTCTAACTTCGCAGACATGGCAAACATCGGCGGTCGTCCTGGCGGGGCGATTACCGCGGGCTGCTTCCTGGCGCGCTTTACCCGCAAGTACAACTGGGCGCACCTGGACATCGCGGGGACCGCATGGCGCTCCGGTAAAGCCAAAGGCGCGACCGGACGTCCGGTGGCGCTGCTGTCGCAGTTCCTGCTCAATCGTGCGGGTTTTAACGGCGACGAGTAATGATAAACGCCGGGTGGCGCTACGCTTACCCGGCTTTGCATTTAAATCCACGACAAGAAACCCCATATATGAAGAATGCAACGTTCTACCTTCTGGACAATGACACCCATCAGGATGGCCTCAGCGCCGTTGAACAGCTGGTGTGTGAAATTGCCGCAGAACGTTGGCGCGCAGGTAAACGCGTCCTGATTGCCTGTGAAGATGAGCAGCAAGCAATTCGCCTGGATGAAGCGCTATGGGCGCGCCCGCCGGAGAGTTTTGTTCCGCATAACCTGTCGGGCGAAGGTCCACGCGGCGGGGCACCGGTGGAGATTGCCTGGCCGCAAAAACGCAACAGTAGCGCGCGCGATATTCTCATTAGCCTGCGGACAGACTTTGCAGATTTTGCCACCGCTTTCACAGAAGTGGTAGACTTTGTCCCTTACGAAGAATCTTTGAAACAACTGGCGCGCGAACGCTACAAAGCGTACCGCCTGGCCGGTTTTAACCTGAATACGGCAACCTGGAAATAATGGAAAAGACATATAACCCACGCGATATCGAACAGCCGCTTTACGAGCACTGGGAACAGCAGGGCTATTTCAAGCCTAACGGCGACGAAAGCAAAGAGTCCTTCTGTATCATGATCCCGCCGCCGAACGTCACCGGCAGTTTGCATATGGGGCATGCTTTCCAGCAGACCATCATGGACACCATGATCCGCTACCAGCGCATGCAGGGTAAAAACACCCTGTGGCAGGCGGGGACTGACCACGCGGGTATCGCGACCCAGATGGTGGTTGAGCGTAAAATTGCCGCTGAAGAGGGTAAAACCCGCCACGACTACGGTCGCGACGCGTTCATCGACAAAATCTGGCAGTGGAAGGCAGAATCCGGCGGCACCATTACCCGTCAGATGCGCCGCCTCGGCAACTCCGTGGACTGGGAGCGCGAGCGCTTCACCATGGACGAAGGCCTGTCCAACGCCGTGAAAGAAGTTTTCGTCCGTCTGTACAAAGAAGACCTGATTTACCGCGGCAAACGCCTGGTCAACTGGGACCCGAAACTGCGTACCGCCATCTCTGACCTGGAAGTGGAAAACCGCGAGTCTAAAGGCTCCATGTGGCACATCCGCTATCCGCTGGCAGACGGTGCGAAAACCGCCGACGGTAAAGATTACCTGGTGGTGGCGACCACCCGTCCGGAAACCCTGCTGGGCGATACCGGCGTGGCCGTTAACCCGGAAGATCCGCGTTATAAAGATTTGATCGGCAAATTCGTGGTGCTGCCGCTGGTGAACCGCCGTATTCCGATTGTGGGCGACGAACACGCCGACATGGAAAAAGGCACCGGCTGCGTGAAAATCACTCCGGCGCATGACTTCAACGACTATGAAGTCGGTCGTCGTCATCAACTTCCGATGATCAACATTCTGACCTTCGACGGCGATATCCGCGAAAGCGCAGAAGTATATGACACCAAAGGCAACGAGTCCGACGTTTATTCCAGCGACATCCCGGCTGAGTTCCAGAAGCTGGAGCGCTTTGCCGCGCGTAAAGCCATCGTAGCCGCCGTTGACGCGCTCGGCCTGCTGGAAGAGATTAAGCCTCACGATCTGACCGTGCCGTACGGCGACCGTGGCGGCGTAGTTATCGAGCCAATGCTGACCGACCAGTGGTACGTGCGTGCCGACGTGCTGGCGAAACCGGCTGTGGAAGCGGTTGAGAACGGCAGCATTCAGTTCGTGCCGAAGCAGTACGAAAACATGTACTTCTCCTGGATGCGCGATATTCAGGACTGGTGTATTTCCCGTCAGCTGTGGTGGGGTCACCGTATCCCGGCGTGGTACGACAACGAAGGCAATGTCTACGTTGGCCGCACCGAAGAGGAAGTGCGTCAGGAAAACAACCTGGGCGCTGACGTTGCCCTGCGCCAGGACGAAGACGTGCTGGATACCTGGTTCTCCTCCGCGCTGTGGACCTTCTCTACCCTCGGCTGGCCGGAAAACACCGACGCGCTGCGTCAGTTCCACCCAACCAGCGTGATGGTCTCCGGCTTCGACATCATCTTCTTCTGGATCGCCCGCATGATCATGATGACCATGCATTTCATCAAAGACGAAGACGGCAAGCCGCAGGTTCCGTTCCATACCGTTTACATGACCGGCCTGATCCGCGACGACGAAGGCCAGAAGATGTCTAAATCCAAGGGTAACGTTATCGACCCGCTGGATATGGTGGACGGTATCTCTCTGGAAGAGCTGCTGGAAAAACGTACCGGCAATATGATGCAGCCGCAGCTGGCGGAGAAAATCCGCAAGCGTACCGAGAAGCAGTTCCCGAACGGGATCGAATCTCACGGTACCGACGCCCTGCGCTTCACCCTGGCGGCGCTGGCCTCCACCGGCCGTGACATCAACTGGGATATGAAGCGTCTGGAAGGTTACCGTAACTTCTGTAACAAGCTGTGGAACGCCAGCCGCTTCGTGCTGATGAACACCGAAGATCAGGATTGCGGCTTCAATGGCGGCGAGATGACCCTCTCCCTGGCAGACCGCTGGATCCTGGCTGAATTTAACCAGACGGTGAAAGCGTTCCGCGACGCGCTGGACAGCTACCGCTTCGACATCGCGGCAGGCATCCTGTACGAATTCACCTGGAACCAGTTCTGCGACTGGTACCTGGAGCTGGCGAAGCCGGTCATGAACGGTGGTTCTGAAGCGGAACTGCGCGGCACGCGTAATACGCTGATTACCGTTCTGGAAGGTCTGCTGCGCCTTGCGCACCCGATCATTCCATTCATCACCGAAACCATCTGGCAGCGCGTGAAGGTGATTGCCGGTATTAATGCCGATACCATCATGCTCCAGCCGTTCCCGGCATTCGATGCCGCGAAAGTGGATGAAGCCGCGTCTGCGGATACCGAGTGGCTGAAACAGGCGATCGTTGCGGTACGTAACATCCGCGCGGAAATGAACATCTCTCCGGGTAAACCACTGGAGCTGCTGCTGCGCGGTTGCAGCGAAGCTGCCGTTCGTCGCGTCACCGAGAACAACACATTCCTGAAAACCATGGCGCGTCTGGAAAGCATCACCGTGCTGCCTGCCGATGACAAAGGTCCGGTTTCCGTGACCAAAATCATCGACGGCGCGGAGCTGCTGATCCCGATGGCGGGCCTGATCGACAAAGACGCGGAGCTGGCGCGTCTGGCGAAAGAAGTGGCGAAAGTCGACGTGGAAATTGGCAAAATCGAAAGCAAACTGGCGAACGAGGGCTTTGTGGCCCGCGCGCCGGAAGCGGTCATCGCCAAAGAGCGTGAGCGTCTGGTTGCCTTCGCCGATGCGAAGACCAAACTGATCGAGCAGCAGGCGGTTATCGCAGCCCTGTAATGCTTTTACCCCTTACGCTTCAGGGCGTAAGGGGTATCCTTCCTGAAAACTCCTCGCTTGCACTCCCCTTTCTGCGGTGCTATTAACAGCAGTTGTGTGTCAATTTTTGTCATGAGTAAAGCTATGAGCGTGATTACCCCCGTCGCGACGACAATGCGTCGGATCACTGAGCAGGACAACCCGGCTATCGCCGCAGTTATCCGCACGGTTTCTGCCGAATATGGCCTGACCGCCGACAAAGGCTACACCGTGGCCGACCCCAATCTGGACGAACTTTTTCAGCTGTACAGCCAGCCGGGTCATGCCTACTGGGTCATTGAACAGGACGGCCAGGTCGTGGGCGGCGGCGGCATTGCCCCACTGCTTTGCAGCGAGCCGGATATCTGTGAACTTCAGAAAATGTATTTCCTGCCAACGATACGCGGACAAGGCCTGGCGAAAAAGCTGGCGCTGGTCGCCCTGGAACATGCACGCTCACAGGGCTTTAAACGTTGCTACCTCGAAACCACCGCTTTCCTTAAAGAGGCCATTGGCCTGTATGAGCATCTGGGCTTTGAGCATATCGATGCGCCACTGGGCTGCACGGGCCACGTGGACTGCGAAGTCAGGATGCTGAAAAGTCTGTAAGTTTCTTTCCTGCCGTCTTCTGTTAAGCGTCTGTAAACTGAATGCTCTACACTCACAGTTCACACCAAAACAGGGGAAACGCGATGTCGAAGATAAAAAGCTACGCCGCACCGCAGGCGGGTGCAGAACTTGAGCTGTACGAGTACGATGCGGGCGAACTAAAAGCGGAAGACGTCGAAGTACAGGTTGATTACTGCGGGATCTGCCACTCGGATCTCTCGATGATCGACAATGAATGGGGCTTTTCCAGCTATCCGCTGGTTGCCGGGCACGAAGTCATTGGCCGCGTCGTGGCGCTCGGCAGCGCCGCGCAGGACAAAGGGCTGAAAGTGGGCCAGCGCGTGGGTATCGGCTGGACGGCACGCAGCTGCGGTCACTGCGATGCCTGTATCAGCGGCAACCAGATCAACTGCCTTGAGGGCGCAACGCCGACCATCCTTAACAAGGGCGGTTTCGCCGATAAGCTGCGCGCCGACTGGCAATGGGTTATCCCACTGCCGGACAGCATTGATATTGAATCCGCAGGTCCGCTGCTGTGTGGCGGTATCACAGTATTTAAACCGCTGCTGATGCATCACATCACCGCCACCAGCCGCGTCGGCGTGATCGGTATTGGCGGTCTGGGGCATATTGCCATCAAACTGCTGCATGCGATGGGCTGTGAAGTGACGGCGTTCAGCTCTAACCCGGCGAAAGAGCAGGAAGTGCTGGCGATGGGTGCGGATAAAGTGGTGAACAGCCGCGATCCTCAGGCACTCACCGCCCTGGCAGGCCAGTTTGACCTGATCATCAACACGGTAAACGTCGATCTCGACTGGCAGCCGTACTTTGAAGCCCTGGCCTACGGCGGTAACTTCCACACCGTGGGTGCGGTGATGAAGCCGCTGCCGGTTCCGGCGTTTACCCTGATCGGCGGGGATCGCAGCGTGTCAGGCTCCGCGACCGGTACACCGTACGAGCTGCGCAAGCTGATGAAGTTTGCCGGACGCACAAAAGTGGCACCCACCACCGAGCTGTATCCGATGTCAAAAATCAACGAAGCAATCCAGCACGTGCGCGACGGCAAAGCCCGCTACCGCGTGGTGTTGAAAGCGGATTTTTGATGTGACATTGCCGGGGAATGTGCGGCCTGATGCCCTCACCCCAACCCTCTCCCTCAAGGGAGAGGGGGCCGTCTGTGCAGGCATTATTTTGTGGGGATCCCTCAGCTCACAGGGAGAGGGCGCAAACACTAAAAACGGTAACGGTTGTTACCGTTTTGCATCTACCATGGTCTTAAACACTTCCGCCACCGCGACTGCCCCCGGATCCATCACCCCGTCCAGATTCTCTTTATTCACATACGACGAGCGTCCCGCGCCGGCTTTCGCCATTTTTGCCGTTGCTTCGGCGCCCTGCTGCGCGGCCTGCGCTGCCGCCTGAATATTGCCTTTCTGTAACGCCTCCAGCGCCGGTTGCAGCGCATCGATCAGCGTACGATCGCCGAGATCCGCGCCGCCATACTGCTTCATCTGCGCAAGTCCGCTCAGCAAGGCTTCAGGTAGCGGCTGTCCATCGTGAAGCTTTTGTCCTGCCGCCGTGAAGAAGATCGACATCAACACCCCACTCGATCCGCCCATCACCGTTGCCAGCCGCTCGCCTACCAGCAGGAGTAATGTCGGCACGTCGTTAAGGGGCAGGTTGTTCTCCTCAAGTCGCTGCGCAATATCCCGCGCCCCTTGCGCAAAAGTGGAGCCCGTGTCGCCATCGCCTACTTTGGCATCCAGCGCGTTAAGGCGGTTTTCCAGCTGAATCAATGTTTTCGTTACCGAGGCGACGGCCTCGCTCACCTCCGTATTGTCCGACGGGGCATATTCCACGCGATCATGAAGGGCGCTATGTGGGACGGTACGCAGGGGCGCGAACGCCACGGGCTTCTGCCAGCCCAGCGTCTCGACCTCGGCGTGAATCGCCTTCTCGAAGAAATCGTTGAGCTTTAGCAGCGTTAACGAAAAGCCTTTCATATCCAGCGCACTCACCAGCGGCGCCGGGCCAATCAGATACGCAATGTTCTCTTTCAGCGCCGAGTGCGCCAGCTCTTTGGTCAGCAGCGCCATCTCCAACGCCGATACGCCACCAAGATTGTTAATCAGCACCGCAAAACGCCCTTCCCCCGCCTGCGCGCGTAACGGCGTCACCAGCGTGTCGATAATGGCTTTGCTGTTTTGCGTATCCACGACGGAAGCTCCCGGCTCGCCGTGAATGCCCAAACCCAGCTCGACATGGCCTTGTTTAATGCGCCCCCCTTCATCATCGCTGCCCGGCAGGTTGCACGTTTGCATCGCCACGCCCAGGCTCCAGAGGTTATCGCAGGCCTGTTGCGCAATATCCCGCACGTCGTTTAGCGATTTCCCCTGCTCTGCCGCATATCCCGCAATTTTATGCACCAGCGCCGTTCCCGCGATACCACGCGGCTGCTTGTTATCCGGCAGGGCGATATCATCCGCCACGATAACCATCTCGACCTTCAGGCCGTAGCGTTTGGCTTTTTCCGCCGCCAGGCCAAAGTTAAGCCGGTCGCCGGTGTAGTTTTTCACAATCAGCAGGCAGCCACGGTCGCCCGTCACCGCCACAATGGCATTGAGGACCGCATCCACGCTTGGGGAGGCGAACAGATCGCCACACACCGCTGCGGTAAGCATTCCTTTGCCGACGAACCCGGCATGTGCCGGTTCATGGCCGGAGCCGCCACCGGAGATCACCGCCACGCGGCTTTTATCCCAGTCGCCGCGAGCCACCACGCGGATGGCCGGATCGATATCCAGTTTGACGAGATTACCGTGCGGCGCGGAGAGAAGTATGCCTTCAATGGCATCGTTGACAAGCTGTTTGCGGTCGTTAAAAAAGAATCTGGACATAGTTTCCCAAAATTTTGTTTACCGTATGCAAAAGCATAGTCCGCACTGGATAATGCGCCGCAAAGTGAGGAATTTACGCAGACATTTTGCCGTCAGGTTGCCTATACTCCACCCAGGACTACGAGAGGACGTGCATCATGAGTACACCATTGTTAATCGCCAGGACGCTGGAAAAAGAGCTGTTTTTACTGCCCGCGATGGCGAACCGTCATGGCCTGATCACCGGCGCGACCGGGACGGGAAAAACCGTTACCCTGCAAAAGCTGGCTGAGTCGTTGTCAGAGACTGGCGTGCCGGTTTTTATGGCTGACGTGAAGGGCGATTTAACTGGGGTGGCTCAGGAAGGTGCAGCGTCAGAAAAACTGCTTGAGCGCCTGAAAAATATCGGTATCACGGACTGGACGCCGCACGGTAATCCGGTGGTGGTCTGGGATATCTTCGGCGAAAAAGGGCATCCGGTGCGTGCCACCGTCTCCGACCTCGGCCCGCTGCTGCTGGCTCGTCTGCTTAACCTCAACGACGTGCAGTCCGGGGTACTGAACATTATCTTCCGTATCGCCGACGATCAGGGGCTACTGCTGCTCGACTTCAAAGATCTGCGCGCCATCACCCAGTACATTGGCGATAACGCCAAATCCTTCCAGAACCAGTACGGCAATATTAGCAGCGCCTCAGTGGGCGCCATTCAGCGCGGGCTCCTGACGCTGGAGCAACAGGGCGCCGAACACTTCTTCGGCGAGCCAATGCTGGATATCAAAGACTGGATGCGTACCGACAGCAGCGGCAAAGGCATCATCAACATTCTGAGCGCAGAGAAGCTCTACCAGATGCCGAAGCTTTACGCCGCCAGCCTGCTGTGGATGCTCTCTGAACTGTACGAACAACTGCCGGAAGCAGGCGATCTGGAAAAACCCAAACTGGTGTTCTTCTTTGACGAAGCGCACCTGTTGTTTAACGACGCGCCGCAGGTGCTGCTGGATAAAATTGAACAGGTTATCCGCCTGATCCGCTCCAAAGGCGTCGGGGTCTGGTTTGTGTCGCAAAACCCGTCGGATATTCCGGACAACGTACTGGGGCAGTTGGGTAACCGCGTGCAGCACGCCCTGCGCGCCTTTACGCCGAAAGATCAGAAAGCGGTGAAAGCCGCGGCGCAAACCATGCGTGTCAATCCGGCCTTTGATACCGAAACCGCCATTCAGGCGCTGGGCACCGGTGAAGCGCTGATTTCGTTCCTCGATGCAAAAGGCAGCCCGACAGTTGTCGAGCGCGCGATGGTGATTGCGCCCTGCTCGCGCATGGGTCCGGTAACGGACGATGAACGCAACGGCCTGATTAACCACTCCCCGGTGTACGGAAAGTATGAAGACGAGGTGGATCGCGAATCGGCGTTCGAGATGTTGCAAAAAGGGGTGCAGGCGACTGCCGAATCGCAGGATGCGCCTGCCGCAAAAGGGCAATCTGTTGCCGTGGACGACGGCATTCTCGGCGGGCTGAAAGATATTCTGTTCGGCAGCACCGGGCCACGCGGCGGCAAACGCGATGGCGTGGTTCAGACCATGGCAAAAAGCGCGACGCGTCAGATTACCAACCAGATAGTACGCGGCATGCTGGGAAGTCTGCTAGGCGGCCGTCGCCGGTAGCGGGGGAACCCACGGGCGGCCAAGCGCCGACCCCTGTACGCCGTTCTCCTGTAGATAGCGGTTGATTTCCAGCATCCCCGTCCAGCGGTTCTCACACCATAGCGGTGCCAGAAGCGTTGGACGGCGGGCGCTTGCCGAGATGCGGTGGTAAACAATCTCCGGCGGCGTATGGCGAATCATTTCCCCCGCAGTCACCGTATAGTCGTCGAGTTCGATACCACATAACCGCCCCGCTTCCCAGGCTTTCGCCATTATGCTGCCCTTCACGATATGCAGCGGATGCAGCTTAATGCCATCCACGCCGGTCTCAACGACTTTTTCCAGCGTTTCCAGCCCGTGCTGCCGCCCTTCTCCCGGCAAGCCGACAATCAGATGCGAGCAGACTTTTAATCCACGCTGGCGGGCGAGACGCGTGGTGCGCTGATAGCAGGCGAAATCATGCCCGCGATTGATACGGTGCAGGGTTTTGTCATGCGCGGTCTGCAAGCCCAGCTCCAGCCAGATCTCGTAGCCCTTCTCTTTGTACTCGCTAAGTAAATCCAGCACGGCGTCCGGCACGCAGTCCGGACGCGTCCCCACGCACAGCCCGACAATGTTCGCTTGAGCAACCGCCTGCTGATACATCGAGCGCAGCACCTGCACCTCCGCCCACGTGCTGGTATAGGCCTGGAAATAGGCCAGATACTGCTTCGCGCGGTTCACCAGACTCGCCTGATGGGCGAGCTGTTCAGCGATAGATTTATGCTGCTGGGCCTCGTCAGCAAACGAGGCCACGTTACAGAAGGTGCAGCCACCACGCCCGATGGTGCCATCGCGGTTCGGGCAGCTAAAGCCGCCGTGCAGCGTCAGTTTGTGAACCTTTTGTCCGTAGCGCTGCAAAAGATCCCCACCAAACATATTGACTAATTTCTGTAACTGCATAATCTGATAGACCGTCCCGAAGAAAGGGGACAAGCCTGCCATTTTTAGCCTCTGTCGGCGATGACCTGGATCAATCGCCCTGGACGGCTTTTATCTATTTGAATAAATAATCACGATTACCGACATTTCATTCACCCTGAACGTAATTACTTTTCCTTATGTTCTGATGGTTTTTTTCATTTATAGCGCCAGGACTGAAAAACAGTGATTTTATGCGGCATTGAATGCAACACCAGATTAATATTCTGCTATAAATCTGCATTTCAGCACGCTGCATCGATAATACCGCTTTCATATAGTGAGTCAGATCACACTCCCCTGCACCTGCCCGGTGCTTTAAGCGGTTGTAAAAATAGTTAAATACACAATAAAAACAATTAGATAATCACGCTTTAGCACATTTTTGTATAAATAAGATTGCCATTTGACCTGTGTACCAATTCCCGATAAGTTGGAAATCCGCTGGAAGCTTTCTGGATGAGCGGCCTGCTCATCATATTTATGCAGTAATTGAGATTCCCTCTGAAGCAAGTCCTCAAACTTGTTTACCTGCGCAAAAGGATGAAAAAGAGGGCGAATGCGAGGTCCGCGTATGAAACGCTAACCCCGTCGCCATGCTCTTTCTGCGCCTGTGCGCCACGGTAAAGTTCAGTGGGAAGCCCGACGAGCCTGGGGAGGTTCACTGATATGTTGTACGATAAATCCCTTGAGAAGGATAACTGTGGTTTCGGCCTGATCGCCCACATAGAAGGCGAACCTAGCCACAAGGTAGTGCGTACTGCTATTCACGCACTGGCCCGTATGCAGCACCGTGGCGCCATCCTTGCCGATGGTAAAACCGGCGACGGTTGCGGCCTGCTGCTGCAAAAACCGGATCGTTTCTTCCGCATCGTGGCGGAAGAGCGCGGCTGGCGTTTAGCCAAAAACTACGCTGTCGGTATGCTGTTCCTGAATCAGGATCCAGAAAAAGCTGCCGCGTCACGCCGCATCGTTGAAGAAGAACTTCAGCGTGAAACCCTGTCGATTGTCGGCTGGCGCGATGTGCCAACCAACGAAGGGGTGCTCGGTGAAATCGCCCTCTCCTCGCTGCCTCGTATTGAACAGATTTTCGTCAACGCGCCTGCGGGCTGGCGTCCGCGTGATATGGAACGCCGTCTGTTTATCGCACGCCGCCGCATTGAAAAACGTCTCCAGGACGATAAAGAGTTCTACGTCTGTAGCCTCTCTAACCTGGTGAACATCTATAAAGGTCTGTGTATGCCGGCTGACCTGCCGCGCTTCTATCTGGACCTGGCGGATCTGCGTCTGGAATCGGCCATTTGCCTGTTCCACCAGCGCTTCTCCACCAACACCGTTCCACGCTGGCCGCTGGCTCAGCCGTTCCGCTACCTGGCGCACAACGGTGAGATCAACACCATTACCGGCAACCGCCAGTGGGCCCGCGCCCGTACCTATAAGTTCCAGACCCCGCTGATCCCGGACCTGCACGATGCCGCACCGTTCGTCAACGAAACCGGCTCGGACTCCAGCTCCATGGATAACATGCTAGAGCTGCTGCTGGCGGGCGGGATGGATATCGTGCGCGCCATGCGTCTGCTCGTGCCACCGGCCTGGCAGAACAACCCGGATATGGACCCTGAGCTGCGCGCGTTCTTCGACTTTAACTCCATGCACATGGAGCCGTGGGACGGCCCGGCGGGCATCGTGATGTCCGACGGTCGTTTTGCCGCCTGTAACCTGGACCGTAACGGTCTGCGTCCGGCGCGCTACGTTATTACTAAAGACAAGCTCATCACCTGCGCCTCTGAAGTCGGGATCTGGGATTACCAGCCTGACGAAGTGGTCGAAAAAGGCCGCGTCGGTCCGGGCGAGCTGATGGTGATCGACACCCGCGGTGGGCGTATTCTGCATTCCGCCGAAACCGACAACGATCTGAAGAGCCGCCATCCGTACAAAGAGTGGATGGAGAAAAACGTGCGTCGTCTGGTGCCGTTTGAAGATCTGTCGGACGAAGAAGTGGGCAGCCGCGAGCTGGACGATGACACCCTCGCGAGCTTCCAGAAGCAGTTTAACTACAGCGCGGAAGAACTGGACTCGGTTATTCGCGTGCTCGGCGAAAACGGCCAGGAAGCGGTCGGCTCAATGGGTGACGATACCCCGTTTGCCGTGCTTTCCAGCCAGCCACGCATTATTTACGACTATTTCCGTCAGCAGTTTGCGCAGGTCACTAACCCGCCAATAGACCCGCTGCGCGAAGCCCACGTCATGTCGCTGGCCACCAGCATCGGCCGTGAGATGAACGTATTCTGTGAAGCCGAAGGCCAGGCGCACCGTCTGACCTTTAAATCACCGATCCTGTTGTACTCCGATTTCAAACAGCTCACCACCATGACCGAGGAGCACTATCGCGCCGACACGCTCGATATCACCTTCGACGTGACCGAAACGAGCCTCGAAGAGACGGTGAACGCGCTGTGCGACAAAGCCGAGCAGATGGTACGTAACGGCACCGTTCTGCTGGTGCTGTCTGACCGCAACATCGCGAAAAACCGTCTGCCGGTGCCTGCCCCCATGGCGGTGGGGGCTATCCAGACGCGTCTGGTGGACAAGAGCCTGCGCTGCGATGCCAACATCATCGTTGAAACCGCGAGCGCGCGCGACCCGCACCACTTTGCGGTGCTGTTAGGCTTTGGCGCTACGGCGATTTATCCGTACCTGGCCTACGAAACGCTGGCACGCCTGGTAGATACCCGCGCGATCGACAAAGACTACCGTGCTGTGATGCTGAACTACCGTAACGGCATCAACAAAGGTCTGTACAAGATCATGTCCAAAATGGGCATCTCGACCATCGCCTCTTACCGCTGCTCGAAGCTATTTGAAGCGGTCGGCCTGCATAACGAGGTCGCCAACCTCTGCTTCCAGGGCGTGGTCAGCCGTATCGGTGGCGCCGGTTTTGCTGACTTCCAGCAGGATCTGGTGAACCTGTCGAAACGCGCCTGGCTGGCACGTAAGCCGCTGGAACAGGGCGGCCTGCTGAAATATGTCCACGGGGGTGAGTATCACGCTTATAACCCGGACGTAGTGCGCACGCTGCAACAGGCGGTGCAGAGCGGCGAGTACAGCGATTATCAGCAGTATGCTGAGCTGGTGAACAACCGTCCCGCGGCGACGCTGCGCGATCTCATTGCCCTCAATCCGGGTGAGGAAGCGGTCAGCATTGACGAGGTTGAACCCGCGTCTGAGCTGTTCAAACGCTTCGATACTGCGGCGATGTCCATCGGCGCGCTGAGCCCGGAAGCCCACGAAGCGCTGGCGGAAGCCATGAACAGCATCGGCGGCAACTCCAACTCCGGCGAAGGCGGTGAAGATCCGGCCCGCTACGGCACCAACAAAGTGTCCCGTATCAAGCAGGTGGCGTCCGGTCGCTTTGGCGTAACGCCTGCGTACCTGGTTAACGCCGACGTGATCCAGATTAAGGTCGCTCAGGGGGCAAAACCGGGTGAAGGCGGTCAACTGCCGGGTGATAAAGTCACCCCGTACATCGCTAAGCTTCGCTACTCGGTGCCAGGCGTGACGCTGATCTCCCCGCCGCCGCACCACGATATTTACTCTATCGAGGATCTGGCGCAGCTGATTTTCGACCTGAAACAGGTCAACCCGAAAGCGATGATCTCCGTGAAGCTGGTTTCCGAACCGGGCGTTGGCACCATTGCCACCGGCGTGGCGAAAGCCTATGCGGATCTGATCACCATCGCCGGTTACGACGGCGGCACCGGCGCAAGCCCGCTCTCCTCCGTGAAATATGCGGGCTGTCCGTGGGAGCTCGGCCTGGTGGAAACCCAGCAGGCGCTGGTCGCTAACGGCCTGCGTCACAAGATCCGTTTGCAGGTGGACGGTGGGCTGAAAACCGGACTCGACATCATCAAAGCGGCGATTCTGGGAGCGGAAAGCTTCGGCTTTGGTACCGGCCCAATGGTTGCGCTCGGCTGTAAATACCTGCGTATTTGCCACCTGAACAACTGTGCAACGGGCGTTGCTACCCAGGACGAAAAGCTGCGTAAGAACCACTATCACGGCCTGCCGTTCAAAGTGACTAACTACTTTGACTTCATCGCCCGTGAAACCCGCGAGCTGATGGCGCAGCTGGGCGTGAAGCGTCTGGTGGATCTGATTGGCCGTACCGACCTGCTGAAAGAGCTTGAGGGCTTCACGGCCAAGCAGCAGAAGCTGGAGCTGTCCAAGCTGCTGGAAACCGCTCAGCCGCATCCTGGCAAAGCGGTTTACTGTACCGAGAACAACCCGCCGTTCGACAACGGCGTGCTGAACGCGCAGCTGCTGCAACAGGCGAAGCCGTACGTGGACGAGAAGCAGAGCAAAACGTTCTGGTTTGATATCCGCAACACCGACCGTTCCGTGGGTGCGTCTCTCTCCGGTTACATCGCGCAAACGCACGGTGATCAGGGTCTGGCGTCGGATCCCATTACCGCGCATTTCAGCGGTACCGCGGGTCAGAGCTTCGGCGTGTGGAACGCGGGTGGCGTTGAGTTATACCTGACCGGTGATGCCAACGACTACGTCGGAAAGGGCATGGCGGGCGGTCTGCTGGCGGTGCGTCCTCCGGTTGGTTCAGCCTTCCGCAGCCATGAAGCAAGCATCATCGGCAATACCTGTCTGTACGGTGCAACCGGCGGTCGTCTGTTTGCCGCGGGCCGTGCGGGCGAGCGTTTTGCGGTGCGTAACTCCGGCGCCATCACCGTGGTGGAAGGCATCGGCGATAACGGCTGTGAATACATGACGGGCGGAATTGTGTGCGTCCTGGGTAAAACCGGCGTGAACTTTGGCGCGGGCATGACGGGCGGTTTTGCCTACGTCCTGGATGAAGACGGTGAGTTCCGCAAACGCGTGAACCCTGAGCTGGTGGAAGTGCTGGACGTTGATACTCTGGCCATCCACGAAGAACACCTGCGCGGCTTAATTACCGAACACGTGCAGCATACCGGTTCTTCGCGCGGCGAAGAGATCCTGGCCAACTGGCCGGCGTTCTCTGCGAAATTCGCGCTGGTTAAGCCGAAGTCCAGCGATGTTAAAGCCCTGTTGGGTCACCGTAGTCGTAGCGCAGCAGAGCTGCGCGTGCAGGCGCAGTAAGGAATTCAGATGAGCCAGAACGTTTACCAGTTTATCGACCTTCAGCGTGTTGATCCGCCAAAGAAACCGCTGAAGATCCGTAAAATTGAATTTGTTGAAATCTACGAGCCGTTTTCAGAAGGCCAGGCCAAAGCACAGGCAGACCGCTGCCTGTCCTGCGGTAACCCTTACTGCGAATGGAAGTGTCCGGTCCATAACTACATCCCGAACTGGCTGAAGCTGGCCAACGAAGGGCGTATTTTTGAAGCCGCCGAGCTGTCTCATCAGACCAACACCCTGCCGGAAGTGTGCGGCCGCGTGTGCCCTCAGGATCGTCTGTGTGAAGGCTCCTGTACGCTGAACGACGAGTTTGGCGCGGTGACCATCGGCAACATCGAACGCTATATCAACGATAAAGCGTTCGAGATGGGCTGGCGTCCGGATATGACCGGTGTGCGTCAAACCGACAAGCGCGTGGCGATTATCGGCGCGGGCCCGGCAGGCCTGGCCTGTGCGGACGTGCTGACCCGTAACGGCGTGAAGGCGGTGGTCTTCGATCGCCACCCAGAGATTGGCGGCCTGCTGACCTTCGGTATCCCGGCCTTCAAGCTGGAGAAAGAGGTCATGACCCGCCGCCGCGAAATCTTCACCGGCATGGGCATTGAGTTCAAACTCAACACCGAAGTGGGCCGCGACGTACAGCTCGACGACCTGCTGAAAGATTACGACGCCGTGTTCCTGGGCGTGGGAACCTATCAGTCCATGCGCGGTGGTCTGGAGAACGAAGATGCGCCAGGCGTGTACGACGCGCTGCCGTTCCTGATTGCGAATACCAAACAGCTAATGGGCTACGGCGAGACCGCCGATGAGCCGTTCGTCAGTATGGAAGGCAAACGCGTGGTGGTGCTGGGCGGCGGTGATACCGCGATGGACTGCGTGCGTACCTCCATTCGTCAGAATGCGGCGCATGTCATCTGTGCCTACCGTCGTGACGAAGAGAACATGCCGGGTTCTAAACGCGAAGTGAAAAACGCGCGTGAAGAGGGCGTCGAGTTCCAGTTCAACATTCAGCCTCTGGGTATTGAAGTGAATGCCAATGGTAAAGTGAGCGGCGTGAAGATGGCGCGCACGGAGATGGGTGCGCCAGATGCGAAAGGCCGTCGTCGCGCGGAGATCGTGGCCGGTTCTGAACACGTGATCCCGGCTGACGCCGTGGTGATGGCGTTTGGTTTCCGTCCTCACAGCATGGAGTGGCTGGCGAAGCACAGCGTAGAGCTGGACTCTCAGGGCCGCATCATTGCGCCAGAAGGCAGCGACAACGCGTTCCAGACCAGCAACCCGAAAATCTTCGCCGGTGGCGACATCGTTCGTGGCTCTGACCTGGTGGTCACGGCGATTGCCGAAGGTCGTAAAGCGGCTGATGGGATCATGAACTTCCTCGAAGTGTAAATAATAATGCCCGGCAATGCCGGGCATTATTTTTATATTCTGCCAGTTTCTGAATATTACAGATACTTGATGGTAAACGTTGCCTGACCATCCATGTTGGTATCATCAGTAATAGCCAGCGTATTGGTATCCTGAATCGCAGCAGAAACCGCCATCGGAATGACCAGGTTTTTAAACGCAACTGGCGCGGTGCTGCCAACTGTAGCAACGGATACAATCTGGCTACCGTCATTAACCATCAGTGTGCCGTTATCAGACCAGCTGGTGCCGTTGTCTGCGCTGTAGATCGCCCCAACAGTGGCACCATCAGCAGTAATCGTGTCGTTTTTCACGAAAATGGTGTAGTTACCGATGTTAACGTTTCCTGCGGTCTTATTCAGACCAAACATATTGAGCGGCTGAATAATATCGTTACCGTTACCCGCACCATCTTTAACCATAATGTTTGGCGCAGTACCAGTACGGTCGTCAGAAACGCTAAAGCCCGCTTTGGTCAGCGCAGGGCAGGTAATAGAAAGAGAGAAATCTTTCTGGCCTAGCTGGTTAATAGCAGTGGTGTTCAGGGCTGACAGGTGGATCGTACCGTAATCTACCACGCCACCGCCGCTGATTTCAGGGATGCAACTGCTATTTGTCAGAACGCCTGTGACTTTCAGTACGGCGGTGTCTGCGGCAAAGGCAGAAGATACAAACATGACAAGCATAGAAGCCAATACAACATTTTTCATTTGTTAATTCTTAACGTTAATGTAAATGTTCTTTCTGCTTTTAATAAAGTGGGCTACTCTCGCTATTAAAAACAGAATTTTCTAAACAAAGAGGGAAGTTACTCCCTCTACATATTCAAACCTAAATAATCCGCTGTAAGCGTAAATGCTAATATAGCCTTACACAACGACAGAGCGGGATATTAATACCTAAATAACTTAAAGGTATTTCAGGGTAATTGTTGCCTGACCATCTAAAGATGTATCGTCAGTAATCGCCAGCGTATCGGTCCCCTGAATAGCCAGAGAGGTAACCAGTGGGAAAACCGCAGTGGTAAATGCAACAGGGGTCGTTGTGCCTGTGGTTGCGGCACTGATAATGGAGATACCGTCGCTGCGAACCGCACCGCCTGATTCCCATTTAGAGCCATTCCAGTCGACGTTTGAAAAAATTTCGTCGCCCTCTTGCCCATCAATGGTGACTTTCTTATTTTTGATGAAAAGCATATAGTTACCAATATTCACACCACCTGTGGTTTTACCTACGCCATACTGATAGTAAGAAATGTTTTGCATTGTGCCGTTGAAATCGACATTAATACCAGCCTTACTTGACTCGCGATCGTCATTCACAACCCAACCAACCTGAGTAGGCGCACCGCATGTAATCGTCAGGTTAATATCTTTGTCACCTAACTGGTTAACAGCTGTTGCAGAGAGCTCACCCAAATGGATAGTGCCATAATCTACGACACCGCCGTTACTTAACTGAGGAGTACAGGCGGCATTTGTCAGCTTACCTTTTACCTGCAATACTGCGGTATCAGCAGCAAATGCGGAAGCGACACAAAGAGACAACGCGGTAGCGAGAAGAACTTTTTTCATTTGTTAATCCTTAACATTATTGATTCACGGAAACCCAACCCAATCTTTTATTCATGTAAAGAATGGGTTGTATATTCCGCACTTACTAATTGAATGGCGTACCATTCGTGATAAAACAATCCTGCAACGCTTAAAGATAACGTTATTACGATATCATCACCACATTGCCTATGGATTATTTTGCAATATTTTCCAGCTTAAATCGCTTTCCAGCGTTGTTTGATCGGCATTATTACTGAATGCACTTTCATTAAGCACAGGGAATATCGTAGCTGTAAATGTCATCTGCTGGCCCGTAACGGCCTGGTTATTTTCAACCGCGACGACGGCTTCATTATTTCTTAAATAGAATGGCGAAGGCGACCCGCTTTCCGGCGTAAAGTTAAGCTGATCAACCGTTTTACCCACGGTATAGCTTTTGCCATCAACATTCATATCATCAATTTTAACTGCGACACCGCCATTCTGACCAAAACGGAAGCGACCTTTCTCTCCAGCATTACCCTGTAAAAGCACTGCCAGCTTCTGTTTGTCTGGACAAAACACATTCACGGTAACTTCCCGTTCCGGCAATTTATGCCAGCTTTGCTGAGACGTAACAATATCGTCACGCTTGAGCTGTTTATAATCTACAATGGGCTGAGAAAGCGTGATCTGACAATCTTCGGCAAGCGTCAAACCGGGTAAACAAAACGCCAGAAACGTCGCTACTTTGATTACGCGCTGAGTCTTCATTGGCATACTCCGTTTACTTCCTCATAGAACGCTTCGTCATCTTTTTTATCACTTAAGGTATAGTGAATCTGACAAAGCCGATTGTTATTGTCATCCATGGCATACAGCCCTTTCAGCTGATCGGCATCATTGATAAACACATGGCCGTCATCCACGCTGGTGACGATATAATTGCCCTTCTCATCAACAATGGATAACCCCTTCGCCAGTGGTGTACCATCCGCTCTCTTCACCCGCAGCATCACGCGACGGCTATTCAGAATTTTAAAGCTGACTTCACTGACGGAAGCATGCCCTGCCGCAACGTATTTAATGCCGTTCGCCAGCGTCATGCTTGGCGGAAGCTTATTGGCATCAATTTCAATACGGGAGTTACGCCACTCATTCAGCCCCGGTACCACAGCCTGTCCCCAATGGTCGGTCCAGATGGTGCCCTGCGGCGTTGAAATCTCTACACCACTCTTCGGCTCGTTCAGCTTAGCGATGGCGAACGTATCTTTAATAGCGTACGGCGAGAAGGTCACACCATCTTTATGCATTGCAATACCGCCCGTCAGCGTTGCGCTATAGTTGCGCTGGTTACTACCGCTGCTGCCCCCACCAACGCTCAACTGGGTATAGTGCAGGTTAGTGTTGATATTGCCGTTAAAGCTATTCTCATTGTCATCGTTATCACGATCCGCAGAGATATAATAATTGGTGTTATCGCCAATGGCGCCGCTGTTCGCGACACCATAGGTGGTTCTGTCACCCTGCTTGCGCATATAGCTGCTCAGGCTTTGCGAGCCACCGAGTGGAATGCTCAGGTTGACGTAGAGCATATCGTCATCCTGCTCGTCATCAGTATTTCCGACGGCGCTCTGCCAGTTCACGGTGATGCTGGCATATTTAAAGGTTTTACCCCACGACAGCAGCAGGTAGCGGCTGTCCTCGTAGTTTGCGCTCTGGTTGTAGTTAAACCCTGCGCTAAACGTACCCGCAATCCCTGTCGCAAAACTTACGTTGCCGCTGTAAGTATTATCATTAGGCTGAAATTCATCATCCAGCGCATCGGCAAGCTCGCGGTAACCGCTGCTAAAATGCGTTGCGCTGGCGGAAAGGCTCACGTGTTCACCCAGCGTTAAATCGCTTTGCAGCTCGGTTTTGAGCCCGCTATTACTGTCGCCAAACTGCTCTTTACTTGCCGCAGCGGTAGTCGTGATGCCCCATATATCAGAGAGCATAAACTCCGCGCTGCCGCCCGCAGCCTGATACTTTTCTGCCACTGCGCCGGATGCCAGTACGTTCATCCATGGTGTGATACGCCAGCCGTCAGAGACGTTCACGACCAGCGGATCGCTATAATCGCTGTCAATACTCCGTACCTGGCCCACAGACATGGTCAATCCCTGCGGACGCCCCAGCTTGCGGGTTCTGACTGCGGAAGCAGGCACAATGAAGTGGCTTGAAGAGCCATCTGATTCCACGACAGTCACGTCGAGATCGACGTTATTTCTGACAACTGGCACATCGTCCAGGGTAAACGGACCCGCCGGCACTAACGTACTGTAGACGAGACGACCACTCTGGCGCACCTCAACGCGCGCCTGCGAGGAACGGGCGATACCCGATACGCTTACGCCAGTCCCGTCCCTTTCCAGGCCGTTGGTGGGCATGAGCTGCACCCCCGTAATCGGCACGCCGCTTAATACACCGGACATGGCGTTAATTTCACCCACCTGCATGGTCAGGCGCTGGGGAACAAATACATGCTCCGCGTAGGTGTAAATGCTTTCCGCATTTTTATCGCCATCATCATCCGTCAGGATATAGCGGCTGCGCACAGACCAGTCCATCGTATTAAAGCCAGCCTCCAGGCTAGCCTGCGAATAGCGGCTGTTATCGCTGTCGCCATATTCGTTACGGGTACTGAATAATGAGTAGTTCAGTAACCCCGCCGTGCCACCTTGCTGAAAGTGTTTAATATTGGAGGTTAAACTGTTAATTGCCTCCTGGGGTAAATAAAGCTCTACCGCGTCCTGGTTTGGTAATGCGTTGACAACCGCCTGCGCATAATCGCTGCGGATATCATGGCACGCTTCGCCAGCCTTGAGCGGGACAGGCATAATCCCGGCAAAATCCAGAAAATCTTTATCAATACAGAGCTCGCCGTCTTCATTAAAACGTGCAGCGGCCGTACCACGATCTTTCCCATTCACTTTAACCTGTACAGAGTGTGTGCCGGGTAAGAATCGTGGCGCTTGTGCAAAGTAATGGTTTAAATCGGGGCTTAATCCACGTGACTGAATAATGCCCGTATCAAACGTCACTTCCCTCGCATACAAAGAGGGTGACGCGAGGACTACCAGAGGTAATGTGCCGCAAAGAATAGCGCGGACACAAAGTGCAAGGCGGCTTTTTTTACACACCGTCATATCCCTATTGAGTGTTATTTATTTAATTCTGAAACAAAGCTCGGTACTTCCACACCGTAGCGACTGGCCGGGAAAAATTTCACTTTATTATCGCCGCTCACCGTTTTCTTCAGCGTTGCGGTCATACTTTGGCCTGGTAAAATATACGTTTTAGGTAGCGTGCCTGCGGTGCCAGATGGCTGAGTCATAACGTTTTGTGCCAGACGCACAACGTATTTGCTGGGGTTTTTCACCGTAAGCGTTGTACCCGTTGCGTTCCATTCCAGGTACTTCCATGCATCGGTAACAACCGCCAGTTTCGCCGGACGGATAAGCACAGGCAAATCCTGACGAAGATTAAATCCGATCTTAATGTTCTTGTTATCGCTTTTCGGCGGAATACCCTCGAACGTCACACGTTTATAGTGCTCAGCCTCCAGCGGTTCTTTATTTTGTAAAATAAAACGAAGCTGCTGGGTCTGGCCAGGCTCCAGACGTACCACCGGTTGGGTGGAAATCAGTTTTAAACCCTGATCGTCCGGTAAATCAAGGACATTGGTATATAACAGAGCCGGAAAGCTGTCCGTATTTTTAACGTTGATCGTACCGCTGTGCGTTGCCTCATCAATTACCAGTAAACTGGTTTCAGGAACCATTCCTGCTGCATACGTCGAGAATTGAGCTGAAAACAGAGCGGCAGCAATAACGGACTTCAGTAAGGTTTTCTTTAAACAAGACATAATTATCACTCCTTTAATCCACAACACAACATTCCATGTTCACGTGTAGTTAGAAAGGAATAAACAAGATATGTTTATTCCCTTTTTAATTAATATACCGATTTTAAAATATTATAACTTTTAAAATATTATAAATATTTCAGGCTGATAGTCAGCTGACCATCAAGTGTGGTATCGTCGGTAATGGCCAGCGTGGTAGTATCCTGAATAGCCAGTGATGTCACCAGCGGGAATGTTGCACTCAGGAATGCCAATGGAACTTTTTCGCCAGATTTTGCAACAGTAAACTCACGGATGTTTTGAGCCTGACTAGAACCATTCGTGCTCGTGGTCCACTTGGAGGTATCCCCATTCTGAGTGTAAATAGGATCAACTGTCGCCCCGTCAGCGGTTACGCTATCAACCTTAACAAACATTGCATAGCTGCCGATGTTCACGCCGCCCGTTGTTTTACCTACACCGTAGGTCTGACTAGAATTGGATAGGCTTGCACCGGTAAACATTGCGTTATTAACGGTTAAACCCGCATTCGTCTCTGCACGATCGTCAACCATAGTCCACGAAACTTTCGTCGCAGCAGAACAAGTGATGGTTAGATCGATATTATTCTGACCTAACTGGTTTACTGCGCTGGCAGACAATGAACCAAGGTGAATAGTACCGTAATCTACTACGCCACCTTTACTTAATTCTGGAGTACAGGCAGCATTTGTCAGCTTACCTTTTACCTGCAATACTGCGGTATCAGCAGCAAATGCGGAAGCGACGCAAAGAGACAGTGCGGTGGCAATAAGAACTTTTTTCATTCGTTAATCCTTAACATATGATAATTAAAAATAGGTTTCCATCAGGTACAAAACTATTTTTGCAATATGAGCTGTCACTGGGGAACTTTATAATATTATTTTTATAAATATATGCAATTTAGCAAATTTAATTTATACTTTTAGTTTCTCTGATATAATAATCATGAATTATTAAATCGGGTATTACGCAAGGCTACCCGCTTAAATTATTCATTGCGTTTATTATTGTAACCATTCTTCTCGAGATAAAAAAAACGAAAAATGCAGTCCCATATTCTTATTTTTCGATCAATTTAAAAAATATATAATTTTCTCCAAAAAAAACGGCCAGGCATAAACCTGACCGTTAAGATTAAAATTGAGTTAGCGTTATTTTACAACGCGTAATGCCGGACGTCCTCCGCGCGGCGGCGGATCGTCATCAGGATCGTTATCATCTTCGCGATCGGGCTTATCACCATCAATCACAGACATCACCGTTTCGCTCTCGGTCCCAACGCCGCCCTCTTCATCATTCAGGCTGGCAACCTCTTCATCATAAGCTGCTTCCGGCTCAAACATGGTGCCCGCACCGTTTTCACGGGCGTAGATAGCCAGCACAGCTGCCAGCGGCACGGAAACCTGACGCGGCACGCCGCCGAAGCGCGCATTAAAGCGCACTTCGTCGTTCGCCAGCTCCAGGTTACCCACTGCGCGTGGCGCAATATTCAGTACAATCTGTCCGTCGCGCGCGTATTCCATTGGAACCAGCACGCCCGGCAACGTCACATCCACAACCAGGTGCGGCGTGAGCTGGTTATCCAGCAGCCATTCATAGAAGGCGCGCAGCAGATACGGACGGCGTGGTGAAAGTTGTGACATTTCCACAGTCATTAGCCTCGGCCGAGACGCATTTCACGTTCCGGTTCAGTTAAGGATGCCAGGAAAGAGTCGCGTTCAAAGACGCGAGTCATGTAGCCTTTCAGCTCTTTCGCGCCAGGACCGCTGAACTCTACGCCCAGGGTTGGCAGACGCCACAGCAGCGGAGCCAGGTAGCAATCTACCAGGCTGAATTCGTCGCTCAGGAAGAAAGGCTTTTGACCAAATACCGGCGCAATCGCCAGCAGCTCTTCACGCAGCTGTTTACGTGCAGCATCCGCTTCAGAAGAGGAACCGTTGACAATAACGTTCATCAGCGAGTACCAGTCTTTCTCGATACGCTGCATGTACAGGCGGCTTTCACCACGCGCAACAGGATAAACAGGCATCAGCGGCGGATGCGGGAAACGCTCATCCAGGTATTCCATAATGATACGGGATTCCCACAGGGTCAGCTCGCGATCCACCAGCGTCGGTACGCTTTGGCTCGGGTTGAGATCGATCAGATCCTGAGGCGGGTTATCCTTTTCCACATGCTCGATCTCAAAACTGACACCCTTCTCGGCCAGCACGATACGAACCTGATGGCTATAAATGTCAGTAGGACCAGAAAACAGCGTCATTACCGAACGTTTGTTGGCAGCGACAGCCATGAAAACCTCCAGGTATATTCAGAATTTTTACTGCTACCAGCCCAACGGGGCCAGCCAGATGATGTATCGCCCATCCCAGAGAAGACACATTGTTCAAGAATCGAACAAAAATCGAGTATTCACCGATATTTGGGCAGAAAATTGGATGATAGTTTACCAGATTTTGATGGCTTTGTGGTGAGGGGATTCCGGAAATGTGGAAAAAGAGAAGATATATGAAATGTTACTGTGGATAACCTGCGTATTATCCATAAAAAAACCCGCCGAAGCGGGTTTTTCGCCAATCGTTCTGCGTAAGCAGAATGGATTAACGTTTGGAGAACTGTGGACGACGACGTGCTTTACGCAGACCCACTTTCTTACGTTCAACCTGACGCGCGTCACGAGTAACGAAGCCAGCTTTACGCAGTTCAGAACGCAGGGATTCGTCGTACTCCATCAGAGCGCGGGTGATACCGTGACGGATCGCACCTGCCTGACCGGAGATACCACCACCTTTAACGGTGATGTACAGATCCAGTTTTTCTACCATATCAACCAGTTCCAGCGGCTGGCGAACTACCATGCGGGCAGTTTCGCGACCGAAGTATTGTTCCAGAGAACGCTGGTTGATTACGATTTTACCACTGCCCGGTTTGATGAAAACGCGAGCTGCGGAACTTTTGCGGCGACCAGTGCCGTAGTATTGATTTTCAGCCATTGCCTATAATCCCGATTAGATGTCAAGAACTTGCGGTTGCTGTGCCGCGTGGTTGTGCTCGTTGCCTGCGTAAACTTTCAGTTTACGGAACATAGCACGACCCAGCGGGCCTTTTGGCAGCATGCCTTTAACCGCGATTTCAATCACACGCTCAGGACGGCGGGCAATCATCTCTTCAAAGGTCGCTTCTTTGATACCACCGATGTGGCCGGTGTGGTGGTAGTACATTTTGTCAGTACGCTTGTTGCCGGTAACAGCAACTTTGTCAGCGTTCAGAACGATGATGTAATCACCGGTATCAACGTGCGGAGTGTATTCCGCTTTATGCTTACCGCGCAGGCGACGAGCCAGTTCAGTAGCCAGACGGCCCAGAGTTTTACCGGTCGCGTCAACAACATACCAGTCGCGCTGTACGGTTTCTGGTTTAGCTGTAAAAGTTTTCATTAAAAGCTTACCCAAATAATAAGTTACACGTTGGTGAACACCCAAACGTTTAGTCAGTTGAGGTTCACACGACAAAGTCCGGCAAACCTACCCCTTCGAATAGCACATGCCGACACATAGAAAGTTTCGGGAAAAAAACCTTCTCGTAACGTGGGGTCGCAAGATTATAGAGAAGTTGAGGTCAAAGATCGACCCTTAAATGTGATTTGGAATGGGTTTTTCGGGGTTGCGTACTGTGCGGTCTGGTGCCCTCACCCCCAGCCCCTCTCCCACGGGGAGAGGGGCGCATTTATTACGGCATATGCTCACGCTTGAGGTACTCTTCGCTCTGCATCTCTTGCAGGCGCGACAGGCAGCGCTGGAACTCAAACTTCAGGCGCTCGCCCTGATAGATCTCATATAAAGGCACCTCGGCGCTGACCACCAGCTTAACGTGGCGCTCGTAAAACTCATCTACCAGCGCGATGAAGCGGCGCGCTTCGCTCTCCATGAGTGGGGTCATAACGGGCACATCCCACAACATAACGGTATGGAACAGACGTGAAAGCGCAATGTAGTCATGCTGGCTGCGGGCGTCCACGCAGAGCGTTGCAAACGAGACGGCCAGCGTCTGGTTCTCTACGCCAAGCGTCGACAACGGGCGATGATTAATCTCCAGCGCTGGCGCGTTATCCCGCGGTGCCCCTGCCAGCGCCAGCCAGAGTTTATCCATCTCGCTGGCTGTGTCGGCGTTCAGCGGTGAAAGCCACAGGTGCGCCTGCGTTAATGTGCGCAGACGATAATCGACGCCGGCATCGACATTCATGATGTCGCAGTGCTGCTTAATGGCATCTATGGCTGGCAGGAAACGCGCCCGCTGAAGACCATTGCGATAAAGCTCATCCGGCGGGATATTTGAGGTCGCCACCAGGGTGATCCCACGCGCAAACAGCGCTTTCATGAGGCCCCCCAGCAGCATGGCATCCGTAATATCGGAAACAAAGAACTCGTCGAAGCAGAGCACGTCCGTTTCCGCCTTGAAACGATCGGCCACAATCTCCAGCGGGTCGGTTTCGCCCTGGAGCGCCGTCAGCTCTTCATGGACCCGCAGCATAAAACGGTGAAAGTGCAGACGCTGCTTACGCGTGCCGGGCAGGCTCTGGTAGAACATGTCCATCAGCCAGGTCTTACCCCGCCCAACGCCACCCCACATATATAATCCACGAACCGGTGCGTTTACCGTGGGCTCTTTTTTGCCCAGTAAACGGCCGAATGCCGCCTTCAGCCCACTGCTCTGCACCGCATCGGCGGGTTTCGCCAGAATTTCCTGATAAATCGTGTCCAGGCGGTTAACCGCTTCACGCTGGACATCATCCGGCTGGTGTGTGCCCTCGCTCAGGGCCAGTTGGTAACGCGATGAAGGGGACAGGTTTTGCATGATGTTGTTGTTATTCCTTTAGTTAAACCTCACCAGCGCGCGTGGCTGATGAAAAAAAGGCCGTTCTACACTACGCGATGATACGTCAGGATTCCACTTCTGCGGAAATAGCGGTTATAGTGGCATAATCAGGCACAGGCAGGAGCCGAGCCAACACCCTACGGAACAACAAGACAACGGGAGAAGTTCATGACCTGGGAATATGCGCTAATCGGTTTAGTCGTCGGCATCATCATTGGTGCTGTGGCCATGCGTTTCGGTAACCGCAAATTGCGTCAGCAGCAGTCACTGCAATACGAACTGGAAAAGAACAAAGCCGAACTGGAAGAATATCGCGAAGAGCTGGTCAGCCACTTTGCCCGTAGCGCTGAGCTGCTGGACAACATGGCGACAGATTATCGCCAGCTCTACCAGCACATGGCGAAAAGCTCCAGCAGCCTGCTGCCGGAAATGACCGCGGAGACCAACCCCTTCCGCAATCGTCTGGCTGATTCTGAAGCCGGTAACGATCAGGCACCGGTTCAGATGCCACGCGACTATTCAGACGGCGCGTCCGGCCTGCTGCGCGGTGGCGTAAAACGCGATTAATCGCACAACCTGAATAAATTTTACGGGCGCACCTTATGCGCCCGTCCTTTCTTCCCGTCCCCAGCTATTATTTAGTCAAACACCTCATTGTTCAGCGGTTGAAAATTCAATAACATCAAGATGTTTTTGGGGCCGTTCTTTTTCATTCCAGGATACGAGAGTCAGCATCGATGAAGAAAAAAAACCAGCTGTTGAGCGCCTTAGCGTTAAGTGTCGGGTTATCTCTCTCGGCGTCCTTCCCCGTCAGTGCGGCACTGCCTTCGCAGGTGCCTGGACAAGAAGCCATTCCCAGCCTTGCGCCGATGCTTGAAAAAGTCCTGCCTGCGGTAGTCAGCGTTCAGGTGGAAGGGACGGCACGCCAAAGCCAGCGTATTCCCGAAGAGCTGAAGAAATATTTTGGCGAAGACGCGCCGGATCAGCAGGCTCAGCCGTTTGAAGGTCTGGGCTCAGGGGTAATTATCGACGCGGCTAAGGGCTATATCCTGACCAATAACCACGTGATCAGCCAGGCCGATAAAATCAGCGTTCAGCTGAATGATGGCCGGGAGTTTGACGCCAAACTGATCGGCGGTGACGATCAGAGTGATATCGCCCTGCTACAGGTACAAAACCCCAGCAACCTGACCCAGATCGCCATTGCTGATTCCGATAA
Source organism: Enterobacter cloacae complex sp. IR5402 (assembly GCF_049238125.1). NCBI lineage: Bacteria > Pseudomonadati > Pseudomonadota > Gammaproteobacteria > Enterobacterales > Enterobacteriaceae > Enterobacter > Enterobacter cloacae complex sp. IR5402. The sequence goes on along the minus strand of NZ_JBMKHO010000006.1, from coordinate 42,577 downwards.
GCTGCGCGTCGGTGATTTTGCTGTCGCGGTCGGTAACCCGTTCGGCTTAGGCCAGACCGCCACCTCCGGAATTGTCTCCGCCCTGGGGCGCAGCGGCCTGAATCTCGAAGGGCTGGAAAATTTCATCCAGACCGATGCCTCCATCAACCGGGGCAACTCCGGCGGTGCGCTGCTTAATCTGAACGGTGAGCTGATCGGCATCAACACCGCTATCCTCGCGCCAGGCGGCGGCAGCATCGGGATTGGTTTTGCCATTCCGAGCAACATGGCGAAAACTCTGTCTCAACAGCTGATTCAGTTTGGCGAGGTTAAGCGCGGTCTGCTGGGCATCAAAGGCATGGAGATGAGCGCCGATATCGCCAAAGCCTTTAAGCTCAACGTCCAGCGCGGGGCGTTTGTCAGCGAAGTGCTGCCCAACTCAGGCTCTGCGAAAGCGGGCGTGAAATCCGGTGACGTTATTGTCAGCCTGAACGATAAACCGCTGAGCAGCTTCGCTGAATTACGTTCGCGTATTGCCACCACGGAGCCTGGCGCTAAAGTGAAGCTGGGCCTGATCCGCGAGGGCAAACCGCTGACCGTGGAAGTGACGCTGGACAAGAGCACCTCCTCTTCCGCCAGCGCAGAACAGATCTCCCCGGCTCTACAGGGCGCTACGCTGAGCGACGGTCAGCTTAAAAACGGCACGAAAGGCATTTCTGTCACTACCGTTGAGAAGAGCAGCCCGGCCGCGCAGGCAGGTTTGCATCAGGACGACGTGATCGTGGGCGTGAACCGTACTCGCGTGCAGTCTATTGCCGAAATGCGTAAGGTGCTGGAGAGTAAACCGGCGGTCATTGCCCTGCAAATTATCCGTGGCAACGATACCCTCTACATTTTACTGCGTTAACCATTTGCGACTCCGGGCATCGCCGCTGCGTGTGATGTCCGGATAACTCATGTTATGCTGCAAACCGTTCCTTCTTTAACGACACACGCATCATGCTTTTAAAGCTCTTTCGTTCAATTGTCATTGGTTTGATCGTTGCCGGTCTGCTGCTGGTGGCTATGCCATCTTTACGCCAGTTCAACAAACTGTCGGCTCCTCAGTTCGACAGCACGGATGAAACGCCTGCGACGTACAATCAGGCGGTACGCCGTGCCGCCCCCGCCGTGGTTAACGTCTATAACCGCGGGCTTAACAGTTCTGCTCATAACCAGCTGGAGATCCGCACGCTCGGTTCCGGTGTGATCATGGATGACCGGGGCTACATCATCACCAATAAACACGTCATTAACGATGCCGACCAGATTATCGTCGCCTTGCAGGATGGCCGCGTGTTTGAAGCCCTGCTGGTGGGGTCGGACAGCCTGACCGATCTGGCGGTGCTGAAGATCAACGCCACCGGCGGTCTGCCGACTATCCCGATTAATCGCAAACGAACGCCGCATATCGGCGATGTGGTACTGGCGATCGGTAACCCGTACAACCTGGGCCAGACCATCACTCAGGGGATCATCAGCGCGACCGGTCGAATCGGCCTGAACCCGTCAGGGCGGCAGAACTTCCTGCAAACCGATGCCTCTATCAACCACGGTAACTCCGGCGGTGCGCTGGTGAACTCTCTGGGCGAACTGATGGGCATTAACACCCTCTCCTTCGACAAGAGCAACGACGGCGAAACACCGGAAGGGATTGGCTTTGCCATTCCATTCCAGCTGGCGACCAAGATCATGGACAAGCTGATCCGCGATGGCCGCGTGATCCGTGGCTACATCGGTATTGGTGGGCGTGAAATCGCACCGATGCATACGCAGGGCGGTGGTATCGATCAGATCCAGGGGATTGTGGTCAACGAAGTGGCGCCTGGCGGCCCGGCGGCCAATGCAGGTATCCAGGTGAACGACGTTATCCTTTCCGTCAACGGTACGCCAGCGGTCTCTGCGCTGGAAACCATGGACCAGGTGGCTGAGATTCGCCCGGGCTCCATCATCCCTGTTGAAGTCATGCGTAATGACAAGAAGCTGACGATCCAGGTCACCATCCAGGAATACCCGGCCACTAACTGACGGGCATAAAAAAACGGAGCTTAGCGCTCCGTTTTTTTTACCGGGACAAGATCACTTGTTAACGAACTCTTCGCCCAGCGTGATGTCTTTCTTCAGCGTATCCAGCATGCCTTCCATCGCGTTTTGCTCAAACGCGCTCAGCGTGCCGATAGACTTACGCTCTTCAACACCGTTTTTACCCAGCAGCAGCGGCTGAGAGAAGAAGCGCGCGTGTTCACCGTCGCCTTCAACATAGGCGCATTCAACAACGCCTTTTTCGCCCTGCAACGCGCGAACCAGAGACAGGCCGAAACGTGCCGCCGCCTGACCCATAGACAGGGTTGCAGAACCGCCACCCGCCTTCGCTTCCACCACTTCGGTGCCTGCGTTCTGAATGCGTTTAGTCAGGTCAGCCACTTCCTGCTCGGTGAAGCTCACGCCCGGGATCTGCGACAGCAGAGGCAGGATGGTCACGCCAGAGTGACCGCCGATAACCGGCACTTCCACTTCCGTTGGCTGCTTGCCTTTCAGCTCAGCCACGAAGGTGTTGGAGCGGATGATATCCAGCGTAGTTACGCCGAACAGTTTGTTCTTGTCGTAAACGCCTGCTTTCTTCAGTACTTCTGCTGCGATGGCAACGGTGGTGTTCACCGGGTTGGTGATGATACCGATGCACGCTTTCGGGCAGGTTTCAGCGATCTGCTGAACCAGGTTTTTCACGATGCCCGCGTTGACGTTGAACAGGTCTGAACGATCCATACCCGGTTTACGTGCAACACCCGCGGAGATCAGCACCACGTCGGCACCCTGCAACGCAGGACGCGCATCTTCACCGGAGAAGCCTTTGATTTTCACAGCTGTCGGGATGTGGCTCAGGTCAACCGCCACACCTGGGGTTACCGGAGCAATATCGTACAGGGAGAGTTCTGAGCCTGAAGGCAGTTGGGTTTTCAGTAGTAGGGCAAGCGCCTGGCCGATACCACCAGCAGCGCCGAGGACTGCGACTTTCATCCTAAACTCCTTATTATGGTTAACTTAAGTATCTGTAACTCCGTTGCGGCGACCATAATTCAGCACGTCATTAATTACAATTTTCATCGCTAAAGAATTTGAGGTCGCACGTCTTTCACCTTCACCTGAATACTATCGGGCTGTAGGCAACAACGAATTAAGAGGGGGTTACAATACACCCTGCCACGCCACCAAAACAACATCATTTTGATAACATTTAATTTACTTTTAAGGTTATTTGCGCGGCGTGACCCAGGCATGTTTTCCGATAACGAAATCTGATAAAATCTCTCCCTTTCATAACATTATTTCAGCCTGGCATCAGGTAGATAATTTGCATAAAAATTCATCCACATGCATAATAATGTTGTTTCTATCGTCATATTCCGGGTGACTTATGCGAAGCTCGTCTAAGCAAGAAGAATTAGTGAAGGCGTTTAAAGCGCTACTCAAAGAAGAGAAATTCAGTTCTCAGGGAGAAATTGTTCAGGCGTTGCAGGAACAAGGCTTCGACAACATCAACCAGTCGAAGGTCTCTCGCATGTTAACCAAGTTTGGAGCGGTGCGTACGCGCAACGCCAAAATGGAAATGGTTTATTGCCTGCCTGCTGAACTTGGCGTGCCAACGACCTCCAGCCCGCTGAAAAACCTGGTTCTGGACATCGACTATAACGATGCCGTGGTCGTGATCCACACCAGCCCGGGCGCAGCCCAGCTGATTGCCCGCCTGCTGGACTCGCTGGGTAAAGCAGAGGGGATCCTCGGGACCATCGCCGGTGATGACACCATTTTTACCACCCCGGCAAATGGTTTCTCGGTGAAAGACCTCTACGAAGCGATTCTGGTCCTGTTCGAACAGGAGTTGTAATTGTCTGCCCCGTAGCGCCTGACTGCGGGGATCATTCTGCTGCTTCCGCGTTTTACCCTGCTTTTCTCTGCCTGCTGTTTTTGCAAATAGTGCTTTTTACCGCCTGTTAACATTCATTCAGTGAATGATCTGCCGCAAAACCGCACAAAAAATCAAATTGATCTATCCCTTTGATTTAGGAAAGAAAAAACCATAAACCTTGCATTGTGGCGTCCTTTTTTATGCATTCGCGTTATAAAAAATGATTTTTTTAACACGTAATAACAGAGGAAACCATTAGCCTGGTATTAATTTTTAGCGTGATTAGTGTATACTTGATTTTGTGATGAGGGTCACAGAACAAAGACCCCAGTAAAATAATTGACGAGGTAAATAATCATGAAAATTAAAACCACTGTAGCTACCCTGAGCGTACTGTCAGTCCTGTCATTCGGTGCGTTTGCAGCCGACACCATTAATGCCGAACAGGCACAATCCCGTCAGGCTATCGGGACTGTTTCTGTTGGTGCCATCGGTACGTCTCCGATGGACATGCACGAAATGCTGAACAAAAAAGCGGAAGAACAGGGTGCGTCATCTTATCGCATCATCGAAGCGCGCAGTGGCGACCACTGGCACGCTACCGCAGAACTGTACAAATAAACCCTCGTCGTATCTCATCATACGACTTGCCCCTGACCTCCCGGTCAGGGGCTTTTTTATCACTGGCGCACGTTGAAACGCAGTTGCCCTTCCAGCTCCTCCTCCGCTTCATCAAACAATAAAATCAATGCGCCAAAGCGTCTGCGCAGTTTTTCAGGCAGATGGGTAAATTCGATTTCCAGCGGTAACGGCAGCCTGTCGCCGGTAACCACATCCCACAGCATATCAAGATTGCTTACGCTGCCCCGCTCCAGGTCGAACGCCCGAATAAACTCGCGATAGAAGTCTTCCTGACTCTCAATTTCGTCAAAATCAAAGGTATAAATTTTCATTGCCAGCCACCCGGTACAGGCGGGCGGCAAATGCCGCCCTGTCTATTATAATCCCCCGATATGCAGGGTTTTAACTTCCAGAAACTCCTCCAGCCCCAGCACGGACCCCTCGCGGCCCAGCCCGGACTCTTTTACGCCCCCAAACGGACCCAGTTCGGTCGAGACCGCACATTCATTAATTCCGATCATGCCGCTCTCAATGGCCTGTGAGACGCGGAACACGCGCGAAAGATTCTGGGTATAAAAGTAGGCCGCCAGCCCGTAAGGCGTATTGTTAGCGCGCATAACCACTTCGTCTTCCGACGTGAAGCGGAAGCAGGCGGCAACGGGACCAAAGGTCTCCTCTTCTGCCAGCTTCATGCCTTCATGGCAGTCACCGAGTACGGTTGGCATCCAGAAGTTGCCGCCAAGTTCGTGCGGTTTACCCCCAGCCAGCACCGTGGCGCCCTTCGCTACCGCATCTTCGACGTGCTCACGCACTTTCTCGACAGCCGAAGGCTCAATCAGCGGGCCGACAACGACGCCCTCGTCCAGACCGTTACCCACCTTCAGCGCCTTCACCGCATCGGCAAGTTGATTGACGAACTTGTCATAGACCGTCTCCTGAATATAGAAACGGTTTACGCTGACGCAGACCTGCCCGGCGTTACGGAACTTATTGGCGATCGCGCCTTTGACGGCGGCATCAATATCCGCGTCCTCGAAAACGATATACGGCGCATTACCGCCCAGCTCCATCGATACCTTTTTCATGGTCTCTGCGGAATTGCGAACCAGCGTTTTCCCGACGGCGGTTGAACCCGTAAACGAGATTTTGCGCACGTCATGGCTGGCCATAATGGCGTCGCTAATTTCTGAGGTGCTCCCCGCGACCGCATTCAGCACACCATCCGGCACACCGGCCTGCTTCGCCAGCGTCAGCAGCGCAAAGGCGCTCAGCGGCGTGTTGTTTGCAGGTTTGATCACGCCGGTACATCCTGCTGCCAGCGCCGGGCCGAGCTTACGGGTGAGCATAGCCATCGGGAAATTCCATGGCGTGATAGCAGCAACCACCCCGACAGGTTCACGAGTGGCCAGAATACGGGAGCCAGGTTTAACCGGAGGAATGATTTCACCGTTGGCGCGCTTGGCCTGCTCGGCAAACCACTGAATGAAACTGGCAGCGTAGTCCACCTCACCTTCAGCCTCTTTCAGCGGCTTGCCCTGCTCGGTAGTCATCAGCCGCCCGAGCCAGCTTTTGTTCTCGATAATCAGTTCATACCAGCGATAGAGGATCGCGGAACGCTCTTTTGCCGTTTTTGAGCGCCATGCGGGAAAGGCCTTCGTCGCGGCCACAATGGCCTCTTCGGTTTCGGCTTTTCCTGCTTTCGCCACTTTCGCAATGACCTCGCCCGTGGCCGGGTTTAGCACATCAAACGTGGTGTCGAGTGTTTTCCAGATACCGTTGACCAGATACCCGGTCTGAAAAAGAATACTGTCCTGAAGAGCCTGGGTTGTCATGTGTCCTCCCTTCCTGAATGTTTGAACCTGCAAAAATAAGTATAGCCACAAAAAAACCGACGCTTTTGGCGTCGGTTTTCTCTTCGTTAGCTGTCTGTCAGCGCATTCTGGTAGCGGTGCAGCATAAACACCAGCCGCTCTACCGGCTCGGTAACCTGCGGCGGCGCTTCCCAGCTCCGCAGTTTCTCCTGGTAGATATCCAGCTCCTCCAGCAGTTGCTTAAAGTAGCGGCGACGTTTGTCATCACTGGATGCCGATATCACATGGTCCGCCGTGCGCCGTAGCTGGCGGTGGAAGGCGGACAAATCGTCGTTGATCGGCACTGGCGCGTTCCGCAGACGCTGGTGCGCGATAATCATGGTTAACGCCAGGCGGAAGCGGGCGACATCGCCCGGGAATTTATTCAGCAACAGGAACAGCTGCTGATAGAGCGCCGGCAGGTGGTTCTCCTTGCGCCGCGCGGTGTTGGTGGTCAAGGACGATACGGCGGCCGATACAAACTGATTCAGTAGCACGCGCCCTGTCCGCGCCTGAGAGTTATCCCGCACCAGCAGGATCACCATCATTGCCAGGAAACAGCCCACCAGCTGACCTAGTGCGCTATCCAGGAACTGACTGAAATGGAAGGTCATCGGGTTATCCAGCACGATGATGTTAATCGTACTCGCCAGTGCGCCTAACGATCCCAGACGGCGTTTTTGTACCTCAATCCCGATAAAGAACGCCATCACCGCCAGGCTGATGCAGAGCAAAAGCATGCTTTGCTGCGTCGAGGGAATAATCACCAGGAAGTAGAGCGCGCCAATGGGTAACGCCGCAATGGTGCCGTACAGAAAATCGATCGCGACCATGCGCGGGTTGGGCAGACGCATCGCCAGCGCGGTGACGACGGCAATCATCACCATCGCGCCGCTGCCAGACGTCCAGCCGGTCCACAGCCAGAACAGCGTGCCGAGTATACAGGCCAGGGTGGTACGCCAGAAGTTAACCATCGCATGATGGCGCTCGGCGGATTCCGGTTTGATCACCACTTCGCCCTGTAACACCTCTTCTTCCGCCGCACTGATTTTGGTGTTGCTAATCACGCCGCGTTTCAGGAGCAGGTAGCGCGTTGCGGCGCCTACCCAGGTATAAATGGTGACTGGCGTATCCCGTTCTCCTGTCCACGCAATCACACGACGCATGCGTTTAAGCTGTCGATGCACGTCCTGCACCGTCTCCACAGGCTCATCAAACAGTTCGCGGAAAGTATCCGTTACCACTTCGGGGCGGGTGTTCTGAATCAGGTAGGTTTCACACGCCTGGGTGATCAGCGTTAACGAGACGGTATTGATCGCTTTCAGACGACGGTTGGCCCGCTCCCAGCGGGAAGACTCCATATTGAGGTTACTGCGCATCCCTTCCAGCGCCTGCGTGCGGCGCACCAGCGCACTCCAGGCCTTGTCGACCTCTTCGCTGTCGCCGTGCTTAATGCACAGCTGCATGAGCTGGTACTGAGCAACAATCAGCGCGTCCAGCTCACGATCGACTTCCTGCTTGATGGATCGCGGAGAGAAGAGCAGGTCTGCGACAATCGCGCAGACGATACCAATGACAATCTCGCTGCAACGTTCCACGGCGAACTGCGGAGCAAGCAGCGGTTCACTCTGAATGGTGATGATAATAATCAGCGCGGTATATCCCGCCAGACCCCAGGCGTACGAGTTCTCCACCTTCACCAGCGAAGAGACCCAGGTGCAAAAACCCGCCCAGATACAGCATACAATCAGCATCAGCAGCGGCGTGCGGATCATCAGGATGATAATGGTCAGGGCGGCGATACAGCCGATAAAGGTGCCGATAATACGCAGCATCCCGCGATAGCGAATTGCCCCGGAGTAAGGTTCGCCACCCGCCGCGAAGGCAGGACCGGCGGCGACGATCGCGGCGGTCAGAACGGCCCAGCGCGGCGTTTCAAGCTGGAAATGGAAGCCAACAAACAGCGCCAGCACAATGGCGCATGCCAGCTTCACGGCGAAGCGGATGTGCTGGCTGGCGATGGAGAAAATGCCCATAGCGATCAACCAAACTCGCGCAGGCGATGGGCGATTTGACGGAAGATCGAATCCTGGCTGGCATCACGGTCTTTTTCACCCGTGATCACCACCGTCGCCGTGGTGCCTGCGGGCCAGAGGTTGCTCTGCTGCTCATCCAGACGAATGCGTACCGGTACGCGCTGCGCCAGACGAACCCACTCGAGGTTAGAATCGACGGTCGCCATCCCTTTTGAATCATTGGTACTGCTGGAGTTGGTCACCCCCGCGGCCACGCTGTCCACGGTTCCCTTCAGGACCCGGTTGCTGCCGAGCGGCGTGATTTCGGCGCGATAGCCCGGACGCACGCCTTCCAGCTTGGTCTCTTCCATATAGGCGAGGACGTAGAAAGAGTTCTGTTTCACCAGCGCCACGGCCGTAGAGCCGCGCGTGATAAACTCGCCCGCATAGACATTGAGGTTGGTCACCCAGCCATCGGACGGGGCGCGGATAACGGTACGTTCCAGATCGAGCTTCGCCAGATCGCGCGTCGCCTGCGCTTTTGCCAGCTGATGCAGCACGGTTTGCAGCACGTTATTGGACTGGTCAATCTCTTCCCGGGACATGGCCTGGATGCCCAGCTTGTTACGGCGTCCTGCTTCACGGCGTTTTTCAGAGGCCAGCGCGTTGTAATACGCCACGTCTGCTTCCGCTTCTTCCAGCGCTTTTTGATAGCGCGGCTGGTCGATGGTGAACAGCACCTGATCTTTTTTCACCAGTTGGTTATCGTGGACGTTGACTGCCGTAATGAGACCGGCGACATCGGGCGCTATCGCGACCACCTCCGCGCTGAAACGCGCATCGCGCGTCCACGGGGATTCGGTGTAATAAACCCAGGCGCGAAAAATAGCGATGAACGCCAGGATGACCAGCGCCATAGTGATGGCAGTGCGGGAGATTTTTCTTGTTAGCGTTTTCACATCAACCTCAGACAAACATGCGCGATATTAAATAGAACAGGCAGCAATACAGCGCGGTATTGAACAATGCAGGATGCCAGACGAAATCATAAATCCCGGTAGGGACCAGCACCTTGCGCACCAGCCAGAAGATCGCCAGTGATAAAAGAAGCTCGAAAAATATCGGTGGGAACGACAAACCGAACACCACGATAACGGGAAACAGACTCATGTTGACCTTGATTAAAGAGAGTGCAGGTTACTGGATTTTTAAGCTCGCGCCGCCGCAGGAGAGCAAGAATTGCCGGGCGAGAGTGGCGCAGCCGTTATGTAATTAATAATATATTAACGTAACTGTTATGCTGTTATCTATCATATGTGATCTAAATCACTTTTAAGTCAGAGTGAATAATGGAACGTCTAAAACGCATGTCCGTCTTTGCGAAAGTGGTTGAGCAAGGCTCTTTTACCGCCGCAGCACGTCAGCTACAAATGAGCGTCTCATCCATTAGCCAGACAGTGTCAAAACTGGAAGATGAGCTTCAGGTGAAGCTGCTCAACCGCAGCACCCGCAGCATCGGGCTGACGGAAGCGGGTAAAATTTACTATCAGGGCTGCCGTCGAATGCTGCATGAAGTGCAGGACGTTCACGAGCAGCTCTATGCCTTTAACAACACGCCTATCGGCACGCTGCGTATCGGGTGTTCTTCAACTATGGCACAAAATGTTCTCGCTGCCATGACGGCGGAAATGCTGAAAGAGTATCCCGGTTTAACCGTTAATCTGGTTACGGGCATTCCGGCACCGGACCTGATTGCCGATGGGTTAGACGTGGTGATCCGCGTTGGCGCGTTGCAGGACTCTAGCCTGTTCTCGCGTCGACTGGGCAGCATGCCGATGGTGGTCTGCGCTTCGAAAAGCTACCTGGCACAGTATGGCGTGCCGGAGAAACCTGCCGATCTGAGCAACCACTCGTGGCTGGAATACAGCGTTCGGCCAGATAACGAATTTGAACTGATCGCGCCGGAAGGGCTTTCCACTAAACTGCTGCCTGAAGGCCGCTTCGTCACCAACGATCCGATGACCATCTCACGCTGGCTGGTGGCCGGGGCCGGGATCGCCTACGTACCGCTGATGTGGGTGATCAACGAGATCAACAGCGGCGTGCTGGAGATCCTCTTCCCGCGCTACCAGTCCGATCCGCGTCCGGTGTACGCGCTCTATACGGAAAAGGACAAGCTGCCGCTGAAGGTGCAGGTCTGTATTAACTATCTGACGGACTATTTTGTGGAAGTGGCGGAGCTGTTTCAGGGCATGCGGGGCAGAAGGAAAGAGTAGGCTTTTCCCCTCTCCCCGTTGGGGAGAGGGTTAGGGTGCGGGGGAAAATTTACGCCGTGCCGCCCACCGTCAGATTATCTACTTTCAGCGTAGGCTGACCGACGCCCACAGGCAGGCTCTGGCCCTCTTTGCCGCAAACGCCCACGCCGTTATCCAGCTTCAGATCGTTACCGACCATGGAAATCTGCTGCATGGCCTCAATGCCGGAGCCAATCAGGGTTGCACCCTTCACCGCTTTGGTCACTTTGCCCTTCTCAATCAGATACGCCTCTGAGGTAGAGAAGACAAATTTGCCGGAGGTGATATCCACCTGACCGCCGCCAAAGTTTGGCGCGAAGATCCCGTAATCAACGGATTCGATAATCTCCTGCGGCGTGGATTTGCCCGGCAACATGTAGGTGTTGGTCATGCGCGGCATCGGCAGGTGCGCGTAGGATTCACGACGGCCGTTACCCGTTGGCGCTACGCCCATCAGGCGCGCGTTAAGCTTGTCCTGCATGTAGCCTTTCAGTACGCCGTTTTCGATCAGCACATTGTACTGGCCCGGCGTGCCTTCATCGTCGATAGAAATCGAGCCGCGACGGTCGAGCATGGTGCCATCATCCACCACGGTACACAGTTCGGAGGAGACAAGCTGCCCCATCTGACCGCTGAATACGGACGTCCCGCGACGGTTGAAATCACCCTCAAGGCCGTGACCGACCGCTTCGTGCAGCAGCACGCCAGGCCAGCCTGCGCCCAAAACCACCGGCAGCGTACCGGCAGGAGCCGCCACGGCAGACAGGTTGACCAGCGCCATGCGCACGGCTTCTTTTGCCCACGCATCCGCGCGCGCTTCGCCGTCAACGTCGCCGAGGAACCAGTCGTAGCCAAAACGACCGCCGCCACCGCTTGAGCCGCGCTCGCGCTTGCCGTCGTCTTCAACCTGCACGCTGATAGAGAGACGCACCAGCGGGCGAACATCCGCCGCCAGGGTACCGTCCGTCGCCGCCACCAGGATCAGTTCATAAACACCGGTCAGGCTGGCAGAGACTTCCTGCACGCGTTTATCCGCCGCGCGAGCCACTTTGTCCACGCGACGCAGGATGTCGAGCTTCTCTTCGCGGCTCATGCTTTGCAGCGGGTCGATGCTGGTATAGAGCGCAGCGTGCTGCACTTCACCCAGCGTTTTCACGCGACCATCTCCGGTATCACGCACAATGGTGCGCGCGGCCTGCGCGCTCTGCTCAAGTGCGGCGAGGCTAATCTGATCGGCATAAGCAAAACCGGTTTTCTCCCCGCTGACGGCGCGCACGCCGACGCCCTGGTCGATGTTGTAAGAGCCATCTTTAATGATGCTGTCTTCTAAAACCCAGGATTCGTGATAGCTCGACTGGAAATAGAGATCGCCGTAGTCGAGGCGGCGTTCGGTCAGTTGACCAAGAATGGAGAACAGGTCCTGATGGCTCAGGCCGTTCGCTGCGAGCAAATGTTCACTTACCAGGTTCAGACTCATCTATTGCTACTCGTTCGTTGCCGCCCGTGGCGGTATAAAGATCGTATTTATTGAGAGTGAGGCAATTACCTGCCCACGTCAAATCATTGCGGTGCTTCTTTGCGCGGCTGGCGCAGCACCTCGTTAATCTGCGGTTTATCGACCGGACCGGTAATGCGATAGCGCAGAATAGAGACCTTGCTCCACAGCGGCCCCAGCACTTTACTGGCGGCAAACACCGCCGCACCGACAATCGGGTTCACCACAAAGGCCGCCGCAACGCCCACGCTTGCGGATATTTCCGGCGCCACCACGGCTTCCATATCCAGTTCGCGACGCACGAGGTTGACCGAGCCTTTCATGGCGATATCCGCTTCCAGGCCATCCACCAGCGTATCGTCCGTATGCAGAACGCCGTCTTTGATCCACGCCGTACTGCGAATGGAATCGTAGTAGAAACCTTCGCTGAAGGTGTCGCTGAAATCGAAGCGCAGCTTGCGCAGCAGCGCATCAAAACTCAGCAGGCGCAGGATCTGCCCGGCGCGCCCCGTGCTCACGTCGGCAATCTCACCCTTACCGAAGTTGGTTTTCAGGATGCCGTTAAGCGAAGCTTCATCGGGTGTCCACGGCGCAGCGCGCCAGTGCAGATCGTAATTCACATCGAAGGACGATCCGCGAAGCGGCGTGCTAATGCCGAAGAAGTTAGCCGCGGCGTCCAGCTTATTGCCTTTAATATCGCCTTTCAGCGAGGTGCGTTGTTCACCCGGTTTGTTCACCCATTCGCCCGCGGCAGTCATGCGGCCAAAGCCGGTATCCACCAGCCCACCAGAGAGGCTCAGCGTATTTCCCTGAATGGCAAAATCACCGTCGATACGGCCATATTTCTGTCCCCACAGCCAGCACTCCGCGCAGCGCAGCTGGAGATCGGGCCAGCCGCTGAAATCCACGCGCGACGTCCCACTGCCACTGACAGGAGAAGTGCTTGTCGACTCTGCTTTAGACGCCGTAAAGGTCGGATTGTAATAGAGATAACGGATAGCCGCCTGCCATGGCGCGTGATCGCGCATGATCAACGAACCGTTGATCTCACGCCCCTGCGCCTCGACCTTTGAGCCGTTTACCGTCGGCCGGGAGACAATACTCAGGTTGTTCCACTGCTGCCCGCCCAGCGTCAGCGCAGGCGTGCGCAAGGTAATGGACTGCGGGAACTGCGCCGTTTGGTCGACGTTTTGCCCGACACCTTTCTGGAACAGTGCCAGCCACTCTGCGCCATCCATCGGCGGGAGATTCAGTTCAACGCCCGCCTGCTCCGGCAGCGGCGGCGTGGTACGGCTGTCCGTCGTCCAGATCGCCCTGTCCAGCGTCAGCTTGCGGTTAAGCAGCCAGCGGCTGTTGAAGTGGTTTGTTCCGCCCGCGTTTCCGGTTAAATCGAAGCTGTTAAGGTTACCCGCAACCTTAACGTTGACGGGCAATGCTTCACCGCTTTTTTTATTCAGCGGCGCGGGAAGCTGGCTGCTGAGGTTTTTTAGATCGCCCGTAATGTCGACGTTATAGCGCGCACCGGCATGATAAGGCAGGTCGATGGCGACCTTGCCATTCCATGACACCGCACCGTCCACCGCATTCTCAATCGGCTTCGGCAGAACATCCATGCGTGACGGCTGCCAGTTCGCGTCCATATTGACCGCCACCTGGTAGGCTTTATCGCCCTCGGTGGTGGAGAAATCGATATTAACGGGTTGATTGAACCAGGTCGCTTTCAGCGGCTCACTTTTCAGCGTGCCGTTAACAAAGCTGAACTGACCGCTGAGGTTTTTCAGGGTGCTGTCCAGCGGCTTGATATAGAGGCTGTTGTTATTAAGGCGAACGTCGCCTTTGGCGGTGGTCAATTCACCGTCCAGCGGGATATCCAGATGTAAGCGAGCATTCACATCGCCATCTAACTGCAACTGCTGAAGGGTGGCTGCCAGGGAGTCATTCAGCGGCGTATCTTCAAAGTACGGGCCAACCGCTTTACCCGGCCCCTTAATATCCGCATCAATCAGCAGCTTCTCTTTGGAATAATCCGGGATGTTTGCCGTCAGGTTGCTTGCCGTTACGCCGCCCAGCGCGACGCTGTCCGTCTTCATCCACAAGCCGTCATTCAGGAAGTTGAGTTCAATATCCAGATTCTTCAGCGCCGGCCAGTCTGGCTGGAAGGCATAGGTGGCGTTGCGTAGCGGCACCAGAACCTGGAACTGGCCTTCGTTGTGCTTATACGGGAACAGGTGCGGGTTGCCGCCGTAGACCAGCGTGGCGTTATCCGCCTGGCCGCCCTGAATAGCGCCGCTGAGATAGTCCACCAGCGCTTTCCCCATCAGGTTTTCCGGGAAGTAGCGCCACGCCTGCGAACCGTCATCTGTGCTGATGCCCGCCAGAATACCCAGCCACGGCTCATCGCCTTCAGGCTGTAGATAACGGAAATTACCGCGGGCATGTACCGCTTTGGCTTTTACATCAATATCGCGGCCATCGAGCTGAAAACCTTTGTCATTCTTCAGCCAGTTGAGAGTGGCATTTCCCTTTTCGATCTCCAGTGGCGCACGGAAGACCGTTTCGTACGGCATTTTCGCGTCCTGCATTTCTGCCGTCAGCCTGCCGTTTTCCACGCTTCCTTCCAGTTTACCGCTGAAGTGCTCGGCACCCGGCAGCAATTTCCACTGTTTCCATGCGAGATTTTTCCATGCCGCCTGAAAACGCGTCTTTTCCGTAGCCTGGAGCGGAATATCCAGCGCCAGCCGGTTTATCTGCCCGCTCGGCTGCGTCGCCAGCCAGATTTCGCCCAGCTCCGGTGAAAGTTTTGCGGCCATTGAACGCAGCCCTTCGATCGCCGTCAGATCCAGGTTACTGGCGCGGATACGCAGCTCGTCGCTGCGTTTACCGTTTATCCCGCCGACGTCCTGTTCCGGCATCCACGTCAGCGTCAGCGCGCCGCGCGGCCAGGGTTTGTTATCCATGGAGATGCGCGTATCCGGAATAGCGAACTGCCAGCCGCCTTTATCCTGCGTCACGTGTGCGGTGAGGTTATCGACGGAAAGTTGATGCTGATGGTTTTCCCCTTTCCAGCTCGCGCCCCCCTGCTTAAGCCAGATATCGCCGCTGGCGAACGCCCCGTTCGTCAGCGTCATCCAGCCTTCCAGGCTGAAGCGCGCGGTCTCCAGCTGCATGTTCTGCTGTAGCAACTCACCGAGCCACGGCTTCACGTCCACGTCGTCCGCCTGTAGCCAGACCCTGCCGTTGTTCAGCAGGCCATTGTCGTCACGCAGATCCATCCGCACCTGCATAACCCCGTGCTGCCCGTTCAGGCTGGAGAGATTCACCTGCCCCTCGGCGCGGTGGCGATCTTTCCCGTTTAACCAGGTCAGCTGAGGGATCGCCAGCTCAGCGCGCTGACCGGAAAGAGTAATAAAGCTCACTTCGCTGTCGCGCAGATCGAAATGATCGAACTGCCGCAGGAACAGATCGCTGATACGGCTGGTTTCCAGCCCTCGATCGCTGTCGCCGCTTTGCAGCGGCGTGTTAGTCATCAGCTGAAGTTGCCAGAAGGTGAGATCGCGAAACTGCCAGCGCAGATGCAGCAGGCTTTGCCAGACATCCAGCGCCAGGGTGACGCGTTTGATTTTGAGGTGGCCGCCATCTTTCAGGCTGGCGCGGATATCCCGCGCATCTAGCGTCGGGCCAAAGTTCTGCCAGCTTGCCTCGATATGACTCACGTCCACCGGCAGGCCGGTGGCGGATTCGATTTTTGCCAGTATCTGCGGACGCCAGCTGTCCAGATGCGGCAAGGCGAGACGCAGCCCGCTCACGAGCAACGCGACAATCACGACCAGCGTTGCCCCTGTAAGCAGTAAAATCCCCGGCAATCGCCTCACGCGTCTCTCCTTGTCAGCCTTAAATCTCGCAGCGAACTGCGTTTACATCATGACGACGTCAAACTGCTCCTGGTTATAGAGCGGCTCAATTTGCACTTTTACCTGTTTGCCGACAAAGATTTCCACTTCCGCCAGCGCGTGCGACTCTTCCCCTTTCAGGGCCTCCGCCACCGCAGGGGAAGCATAGACCAGAAAACGGTCTGAGTCGTAGGCATGATGGACACGGACAATTTCACGCATGATCTCGTAGCAGACCGTCTCCACCGTCTTTACCGTTCCGCGTCCATGGCAGGTTGGACACTCATTACACAGGACATGTTCCACGCTTTCGCGGGTCCGTTTCCGGGTCATTTCCACAAGACCGAGCTGCGAGAAGCCATTGATGCTGGTTTTCACGCGGTCCTTACTCAGCGCCTGCTCCAAAGAGTGCAACACGCGACGGCGGTGATCTTCATTATTCATATCGATAAAGTCGATGATGATAATGCCGCCCAGATTACGCAGGCGAAGCTGACGCGCGATGGCCTGCGTCGCTTCGATGTTGGTGTTGAAGATGGTGTCATCGAGGTTGCGATGGCCGACAAACGCGCCGGTGTTGATATCGACGGTGGTCATCGCTTCGGTTTGATCGATGATCAGATAGCCACCCGATTTCAGCTCAACCTTACGCTCCAGCGCACGCTGGATTTCGTTTTCAACGTCATAGAGGTCAAATATCGGCTGGCGTCCGGTGTAATGCTCCAGCAGACCCGGCATTTCCGGGATGTACTCGGCGGTGAACTCCAGTAAGGCTTCGTACGTCAGACGGGAGTCCACGCGGATGCGGTCAAGCTGGGCGTCGGCGAAATCACGTAATACGCGCTGAGCGAGCGCCAGCTCACCGTACAGCCGGTAGCGGGTCTGGTTGCGTTTTTTACGCTCCATCACTTTGGTCCAGACGCGCTTCAGGTAGGCCGCATCCGAGGCGAGATCTTCTTCGCTGATCCCTTCCGCCGCGGTACGGATAATAAACCCGCCCTGCTCGTCGCAGTAGGCGCTGACCACCTTTTTCAGGCGCTCACGCTCGCTTTCGCTCTCAATACGCTGTGACACGCCGACGTGCGACGCCCCCGGCATAAACACCAGGTAGCGTGAAGGCAGGGTGATGTCGGTGGTCAGACGCGCGCCTTTAGTGCCCAGCGGATCTTTTACCACCTGCACCATCAGATCCTGGCCCTGACGCACCAGCTCAGAGATGTCGCGCACGGCAAACTGCTTTTGCTCTTCGCCTGCCACACATTCGGTGTGCGGCATGATATCGGAGGCATGTAAAAACGCCGCCTTATCGAGCCCAATATCTACAAAAGCCGCCTGCATACCCGGCAGGACACGACTGACACGACCTTTGTAGATATTGCCTACGATTCCGCGTCGCGCTTCACGCTCAATATGAATTTCCTGAAGAATGCCACCATCAATGTAGGCCACACGGGTTTCCGATGGCGTTACGTTTACCAACAATTCAGCCGTCATAATTATCCCTTCCCTCACGCAGTGAGTTAAAATTGCTCAGCAACTCATACGTTTCCACCAGCGGTAAGCCGACTACGGCGTGATAGCTGCCATTTATCTTCCTGACAAAACAGCCACCCAACCCTTGAATACCGTATGCACCTGCTTTATCCATAGGTTCACCGCTGGCGATATAGCCGGCGATCTCCTCGTCGGTGAGGACTCTGAACGTCACTTCCGTTACCACAAGGCAATCCAGAGCGTACTGGCTGTCTGCCAGCGCTACCGCCGTCATCACCTGATGGGTTTGTCCGGACATGTTACGCAGCATCCGCGCCGCATGGTCTGCGTCGCGGGGTTTCTCAAGCACCTCACCATTGAGAATGACAATGGTATCCGCACCCAGCACCGGTAAGTCACGCGGCACGCATGCCACGCCCGCCTGCGCTTTTTCACGCGCCAGACGAGAGACATACTGCTGAGCGCTTTCACCCTCAGCACGTTTTTCTTCAATACCGGTAACGATGCGTTCGAAGGAGACACCCAACTGCGCGAGCAGTTCCTGGCGACGCGGAGAACCGGAGGCAAGATACAAAGACGTCATAGAAACCTTTTATTGCACGGCAAACTGCTGGCGAATTTTACGCATCAGCAGGAACAGCCACGGCCAGAGCACACCGTTTACTACACTACTCCAGAACACTTCCGGTCGGAAAGAGACGTTGATCACTAAAAACTCTGCCCAGAAAACAACGATATCCGCAGCGAGCGACAACAACATCACCACCAGCGCCTGTTGCCAGAGCGCAAGGTTACGAAAGAGCTGGAATTTGAGTGCGACGAGATACGCAATAATGCTCATGGATAAGGCGCGGACGCCAAGCGTAGAGCCACTGATAAGATCCAGTATGGCACCCATCACAAAACCTGTGCCGACATTTACGCGGTGCGGCAGGGCAAGGATCCAGTAGAGCAAAATGAGCAATACCCAGTTTGGCCGGAAAACAAGAATGTCGTCCGGCCAGGGCATAATTTGCAGCAACAGTGCAACGAGGAATGAGAGCCAGATTACCCAGCGCCCCTGGCTACGATAACTGGCCACTACTGCCCTCCACCCGAGACTTGCGGCGGTGGCGGCGCATCCGGCAGCGGCTGCGTTAACCCCGTCGCCGGAGCCGGTACGGGTGCAGGTGGTCCCATCGCATCCGGCGCAGGCAGTACCTGCGGCATCATCTGCATCAGGCGTTCATTCGCCACGCGATGCACATCTTCCGGGGTCATCGGGTTAGCTCCGTTACGATCGGCGCCCCATAGCAGCAGCAGGTAGCGCAAACGCTGCAAGCCGGCCGTTGGACGCGCCTGAATCACGGTGTAGGCACGCTGAGTGTCGAGCTTCACGGAAGAGACAACCGCAACCGGGTAGCCCTCAGGGAAACGACCGCCCAGACCGGACGTCACTAGCACGTCGCCCACGCGGATATCCGTGTTGGCGGGCAGATGTTCCAGTTGCAGATCGTCCGTGCAGCCGTTACCGGCGGCAATCACGCGAATATCGTTACGCAGCACCTGAATCGGCAGTGCATGGGTGGCATCGCAAATCAGCAGCACGCGGCTGGTCAGTTTGGCAACCGCCACAACCTGGCCCACGACGCCTTTATCGCTGATGACAGGCTGACCTTCGTATACGCCGTTCACGCTGCCTTTATCAATCACCACCTGATCGCTGTACGGATCGTTTACGGTGGAGATCACCTGGGTGACCATTTTCTGTTCATCCTGGCGCAGCGGCGAGCCAAGCAGTTCACGCAGGCGTGCGTTTTCCTGCTTATATTGCCCCAGCATCAGCAGCTCGCTGTTTTTCAGCAGCAGTTCCTGGCGTAACGCACGGTTTTCGAGTTCGAGCTGGTCACGCGATGAGAGCGTTTGCGACACGGAGTCGAGCAGTTCACGGGGACCATTTGAAATAAAGTAGAAAGGACTGACGGCGGTATCCATGTACGTTCGGATCTGGCTGAACGTACCGAGGCGGCTATCGGCAATAATGACCCCGAGCGCAACCAGAACCGCCAGGATCAGGCGAAACTGTAGCGACGGGCCACGGCTAAAAATTGGCTTCATAGGCTATGCGTATTCTCGCGTCAGAGAGAAAGGGTAGCAAATTGCTACCCTCTCACACCCGACTACTCTTCGCTAAACAAGTCGCCGCCGTGCATGTCGATCATTTCCAACGCCTTGCCACCACCACGGGCGACGCAAGTCAGTGGATCTTCTGCAACTACGACAGGAATACCTGTCTCTTCCATTAACAGGCGGTCGAGGTTACGCAGCAGCGCACCACCACCGGTCAGAACCATACCGCGCTCGGAAATATCGGAGGCTAGCTCTGGCGGGCACTGTTCCAGCGCAACCATCACCGCGCTCACGATACCGGTCAGTGGCTCCTGCAACGCTTCCAGGATTTCGTTGGAGTTCAGGGTGAATCCGCGTGGCACGCCTTCCGCCAGGTTACGACCGCGAACTTCGATCTCGCGCACTTCATCACCCGGGTAGGCAGAACCGATTTCGTGCTTGATGCGCTCTGCGGTCGCTTCACCGATCAGAGAGCCGTAGTTACGGCGAACGTAATTGATGATAGCTTCGTCGAAACGGTCGCCGCCGATACGCACGGAAGAGGAGTACACCACGCCGTTCAGGGAGATAACGGCCACTTCAGTGGTACCGCCACCGATATCCACCACCATAGAACCGGTTGCTTCAGAAACCGGCAGACCCGCACCAATTGCCGCAGCCATCGGTTCTTCAATCAGGAAGACTTCACGCGCACCGGCACCCTGAGCAGATTCACGGATTGCACGGCGTTCAACCTGGGTCGCGCCAACCGGCACACACACCAGCACGCGCGGGCTTGGGCGCATGAAGCTGTTGCTGTGAACCTGCTTGATGAAGTGCTGAAGCATTTTTTCGGTCACGAAGAAGTCAGCAATAACGCCGTCTTTCATTGGGCGGATCGCGGCGATGTTGCCCGGCGTACGGCCCAGCATCTGCTTCGCATCATGACCTACTGCGGCCACGCTTTTTGGCGAGCCGGCACGATCCTGACGAATGGCCACAACGGAAGGCTCATTCAATACGATGCCTTGTCCTTTTACATAAATAAGGGTATTCGCGGTACCCAGGTCAATGGACAGGTCATTGGAAAACATGCCACGAAATTTTTTCAACATACTAAGGGATAATCCTGAAAGCTGGGGCGGAAAACAAAATCCGCTTACTTTACCAACCACACGCAGCAGCGACAAGGCGCAAAAATCGTCTGCTACGGTGAAAATTAGTGCAGCACGTTTCCTTTGTTACAAATTCATCCCCTGAATCCCTCAGGGCTGAGTAAACAGCAGCGTCCCTCACTTTCACTTGTAACCCATTAAAGGTCGTTCACTGGCTTTTATGCTCGTCTTACTCAAAGCTACAGGCGCGATATTCTACGTGAAAACAAAGTAAACGGCAGGTCAAACAGAGTATCTTTGCAAATATTTTTTCACATTGGTGTCAAGCGGCTGAGAGGCGGCAAAAAAATCCCCCTGACCGCCCGTCACGCCGCGCTCTGTCAACATCTGCCATTCACTTCGTGAACGTACGCCTGTGGCAAATACTTGCGTTTGCGTTCCTTTGCACGCTTCCACCAGGCTTTGTACCAGCAGCTGGTTTTCCGTGCGTTTTTCAATATTCCTTACCAGACCCGGATGCAGCTTCAATAATTCAACATCCAGCTCTTTGATCCAGCTGGTGCTCACCAGCGTCAGACCCGCCTGGGTTACCGCCACGCGAGCCCCAAGCGCATTGATTAAACGCACCACCGGGCGCAACCGGCTGATGTGTTGACCTACATCTGCCTCTGCAAGTTCAAAAATAATGCGTTTGCGTTGCGATTTTTCGCATTGCATTAACGTGTCACGTAACCAGCGCTGGAAGCGCGGACGGATCAGCGATTCGACGGTCACCTGTAAAGCCAGATTTTCTTCAGGCCAGTACGATAAAAACGGAATGAGGCGGGTGATTTGCTGACGGTCATACTCTTCGGACAATCCGAATTGCAACACCATGGGCAGATATTCCGCGGAGATAACCTCTTCGGTGCCATCAAAAATACGGCACATCAGCTCACGATGATGGACATGACCACTCTTCATGACCGCCGGTTTTTGATAGATGCGCGGTCCGCCCCGGCTCAGCATCTGTTCAATCAGGGTTCGCCAGCGCACGTTGCCGCGCCCTTTCTCCGGCAGCGTATCATCATAGACCGCCCAGCCGTTCGCCCCCTGCAATACGGCGTTACGCGTTGCCGCTTCCGCATGTTCCATCACCTGCTCCGTCGACTGACCGCCGCGCCAGGCACAGATGCCTATATGCACCATGTCGTCTCTGTCGAGCATTTTGCTCTGGGGCAGCGCATCGACGGCTTTCAGCAGCTGACTGGCGATACTCTCGGATTCCTTTAAGGTGCGATGCGGCAGCAAGACGGCAAAGTCGCTGCGGTGGTAGCGTGCCAGTAACGCGCCGGGGTAGCGCATAATAAAGGTGGACAGCAGGTTAATCAGCGTAAAGAGGTTCTCTTCCGCCACGCGCTGACCCCAGGTATCACGGAGCAGATCAAAGTCGGGCAGGCGAATCATCATTACCACGCCATGCGTACCCACCTTTTCGGGGTCATCAAGAAGCGTAGCCAGCTGATTATCAAAGAAGAGACGGTTGTTGAGGCCCGTTTTGTTATCCTGCGCGGCGTAAGAGCGAATCAACGTGTCCATACGGCTACGCTGATCGCTGGCAAACTGGATTTCGGAGAGCAGCACGTCCAGGGCGCTACTGGTGCGTGATGGCCATTCATAAACCGATCCCCGCACCTGCGGACCCCGCTCGCCATTCAGTATCCGCACGGAGCGTGTTTCCAGCAGTTCCTGGCCGGAAAGTTGACGACGCTGCCAGCGAACGGCGAGGAAAATCAGCAGTACGATAAAGGCAACGGCGATGGTTAAGGGCGCGGTGGTCATAAGCGAGCGTAAATAGTTGCTCATCGGATCCTGGTACATCAGATGAATTGTCATACCCGGATGTTTAAGTGAATTAACCGTGACGTCCCGATACTGATCTACCGTGCCGGCAGGACGATAGCTGCCCTGGCGGGTATGGCTGAAAACGGTCTGCTTCCCCTGTTTAATGTCGATCTGCACTATATCCACAGGCACCATTAACTCATCCAGCTCACGCGAAAGCGCCGGGAAGGAGGACGTTATCAGGCGAGTGTCGATAACCGATGCAACCGATTCAACCCGGTTAACCAGCTTATCCTGGATGGCATTGTAAAAGCTCAGCGAGCAGCCGATTAGCGTGACAAATATGGTCAGCCCCGTCAGCAAGGTAATAAAAGCTGAGAACTTCGTCGTTAATCGCATCCTTGAGATTACTCCGTGGGTTGAAGGGGGGCAAGTGAGCACTAACTTGCATTTTAAATGCGACATACTACCAAACCTGGTGTATCTGGCAATTTATTGCGTTAAATCGGCACTGCGTTTCATTGAGCGAGTATAGTCATCAGGACATATTTTCCCATCATCAAACCTAGTGAGGACCCTGTATGCAGGCTTTGATCTTAGAACAGCAGGACGGCAAAACCGTTGCCTCGGTGCAAGCCATTGAGGAGAACCGCCTGCCGGAGGGCGACGTGACCGTAGATATCGACTGGTCCAGCCTGAACTATAAGGATGCACTGGCGATTACGGGAAAAGGTAAAATCATCCGAAATTTCCCGATGGTGCCAGGAATCGACTTTGCAGGCCGCGTGCATACCAGTGAAGATCCGCGTTTTCACGCCGGACAGCAGGTGCTGCTCACCGGCTGGGGCGTAGGTGAAAACCACTGGGGCGGACTGGCAGCACAGGCGCGCGTCAAAGGTGACTGGCTGGTCCCGATGCCGAAAGGCCTGGACGGTCGTAAGGCGATGATCATCGGCACGGCAGGCTTCACCGCCATGCTGTGCGTGATGGCGCTGGAAGAGGCCGGGATTCGTCCTGACTCGGGCGAAATTGTCGTCACCGGCGCCAGCGGCGGCGTGGGCAGCACGGCCGTCACGCTGCTGCACAAGCTGGGGTATCAGGTCGCCGCCGTCTCTGGCCGCGAAAGTACGCATGATTATCTACGTCAGCTGGGCGCAAGCCGTATTCTGAGCCGCGACGAATTCGCCGAGACCCGTCCGCTGGAAAAACAGGTCTGGGCTGGCGCAGTAGATACCGTCGGCGACAACGTGCTGGCGAAGGTGCTGGCGCAAATGAATTACGGCGGCTGCGTGGCAGCCTGTGGTCTGGCGGGTGGTTTTGCCCTGCCGACGACGGTGATGCCATTTATTCTGCGTAACGTGCGTCTTCAGGGTGTCGATTCGGTCATGAGCCCAGCCGAGCGGCGGGCTGAGGCCTGGGAACGTCTGGTGCAGGATCTGCCAGCCTCATTCTATGAGCAGAGCGCCACTGAGATTACCCTGAGCCAGGCGCCAGAGTTCGCCAATAAAATCATGGACAACCAGTTCCACGGTCGTGCGCTGGTTAAAATCGCCTAATCTTCAAATTTTCGTGACATATTCGCGCTAACCCTCCTCCTCCGTCATGCTTAGAAAAACGCCTGACGGAGGATGCCATGAAAACCCGAAAACTGACGGAAGCCGACGTAACGTCTGAATCTGTCTTTATGCTACAGCGCCGCCAGATCCTGAAAATGCTTGGCATCAGCGCCACTGCCCTGACGCTCACCCCTGCGGCCCATGCCGATCTACTCGACTGGTTTAAGGGCAACGATCGCCCGAAAGCCCCCTCCGGCGCACCGCTTGACTTCACCAAACCGGCACAGTGGCAGAATAAACTGACGCTGACGCCGGAAGATAAAGTCACCGGCTATAACAACTTCTATGAGTTTGGTCTTGATAAGGCCGATCCTGCCGCCAACGCCGGGAGCATGAAAACCGATCCCTGGACGCTGAAGATAGATGGCGAGGTGGCAAAACCGCTGACGCTGGATCATCATGACCTCACCACCCGCTTCCCCCTTGAAGAACGCATTTACCGTATGCGCTGTGTGGAAGCCTGGTCGATGGTGGTGCCGTGGGTAGGTTTCCCTTTGCATAAACTGCTGGCGCTGGTTGAGCCCACCAGCAACGCGAAGTATGTTTCTTTCCAGACGCGCTATGCCCCGGACGAGATGCCAGGCCAGAAGGATCGGTTTATCGGCGGCGGGCTGGAGTATCCCTACGTTGAAGGTTTACGTCTCGACGAAGCCATGCATCCGCTTACGCTGCTCACCGTCGGGGTTTATGGCAAAGCGCTGCCGCCGCAAAACGGGGCGCCCATTCGCCTGACCGTACCGTGGAAATATGGTTTCAAGGGCATCAAATCGATCGTCAGCATTAAGCTCACCCGTGAACGCCCCCCCACCACCTGGAACCTGGCAGCGCCTGACGAGTATGGTTTTTTTGCCAACGTTAACCCGCACGTTGACCATCCGCGCTGGTCGCAGGCAACAGAACGTTTTATCGGTTCCGGCGGCGCGCTGGATGTTAAACGCCAGCCAACGCTGCTGTTTAACGGCTATGCGGACGAGGTGGCATCCCTCTACCGTGGTCTGAACTTACGGGAGAACTTCTAAGTGCGTTTAACGGCAAAGCAGATAACCTGGCTGAAGGTACTCCTGCATTTAGCCGGATTGCTCCCCTTTATCTGGCTCTTCTGGGCAGCCAGCCAGGGACAGTTCAGTGCCGATCCGGCGAAAGATATTCAGCATTTTACGGGTCGGATGGCTCTGAAATTTTTGCTGGCGACCTTGCTCGTCTCACCGCTGGCGCGCTACGCTAAACAGCCATTATTGATACGCACCCGTCGGCTTTTAGGGCTATGGTGTTTCGCCTGGGCAACGCTGCATCTCACCAGCTACGCCCTGCTGGAACTGGGCATTAACAACCTGGCACTCCTTGGCAGCGAACTGGTGACGCGTCCCTATCTGACGCTGGGTATCGTAAGCTGGCTGGTTTTACTGGCGCTGACGCTGACATCCACGCAGTATGCGCAGCGAAAACTGGGTCGACGCTGGCAACTACTGCATAACTTCGTCTATCTTGTCGCGATCCTCGCCCCTATTCATTACCTGTGGTCGGTGAAGATTTTATCCCCTCAGCCGGTCATCTACGCCCTGCTGGCCCTGGCCCTTTTAGCGTGGCGTTACAAGAAGTTCCGCCAGTGGTTGCGATAGTTCACGAAACTGTGCGTTTTCCCGCAGATTATTTATCAACCGCGAATCTTTTTCGGATAGCGGTTGATAATCTTCCCTGATAAGACCAGTATTTAGCTGCCAAATGCTACGAAATCGTTATAATGTGCGACTTCGGTTTTCCGGACAGGGGTTTTAGGCCTCTGAAAGGGTGACAATTGCGCTTTGAGGGTATATGTTGTTTTTTACCCGAAAATCGCAGGAGATAGCGGCATAATGGCTGATAAATTCCAAATTTTAGTTTTAAACGGACCGAACCTGAACATGCTCGGCACCCGTGAGCCAGAGAAGTACGGCACGCTAACATTGAGCGAAATTGTTAACCGTCTGAGTACGGAAGCAGCGTCGCTGAATGTGGATTTGGACCATTTTCAGTCTAACGCGGAGTACGCAATCATCGACCGTATTCATCAGGCTAAAGACACTGTGGACTATATCCTGATCAATCCGGCCGCGTTTACGCACACCAGTGTTGCTATACGCGACGCACTGCTCGCGGTGAGTATCCCGTTTATCGAGATCCACCTGAGTAACGTGCACGCCCGAGAGCCGTTCCGCCACCACTCCTACCTGTCAGATATCGCCGCTGGCGTGATTTGTGGGCTGGGTGCAGACGGCTATTCATACGCTTTACAGACAGCGGTAAAACGCTTGTCACAATCACACTAAACAAGAGTACGGAACCCACTCATGGATATTCGTAAGATTAAAAAACTGATCGAGCTGGTTGAAGAATCAGGCATCTCCGAACTGGAAATTTCTGAAGGCGAAGAGTCTGTACGCATCAGCCGTGCAGCCCCAGCCGCTAGCTTCCCGGTAATGCAGCAAGCTTATGCTGCGCCAGTGCAGCAGCCTGCGCTCTCCGCAGCCGTTGCGCCAGCGGCAGCAGAAGCGGCACCTGCGGCTGCAACAGAAATCAGTGGTCACATCGTACGTTCCCCAATGGTTGGTACTTTCTACCGCACCCCGAGCCCGGACGCGAAGGCGTTCATCGAAGTGGGTCAGAAAGTCAACGTAGGCGATACCCTGTGCATCGTTGAAGCCATGAAAATGATGAACCAGATCGAAGCAGACAAATCAGGTACTGTGAAAGCGATCCTGGTCGAAAGTGGTCAGCCGGTAGAATTTGACGAGCCGCTGGTCGTCATCGAGTAACGAGGCGAACATGCTGGATAAAATTGTTATCGCCAACCGTGGCGAGATTGCACTGCGTATTCTTCGTGCCTGTAAAGAACTGGGCATCAAGACCGTGGCCGTGCATTCAAGCGCGGATCGCGATTTAAAACACGTATTGCTGGCGGATGAGACGGTCTGTATCGGTCCGGCTCCGTCCGTAAAAAGCTATCTGAACATCCCGGCGATCATCAGCGCCGCCGAAATCACTGGCGCGGTCGCGATTCACCCGGGTTATGGTTTCCTCTCTGAGAACGCCAACTTTGCTGAGCAGGTTGAACGCTCTGGCTTTATCTTCATTGGCCCGAAAGCTGACACCATTCGCCTGATGGGTGACAAAGTGTCTGCCATCACCGCGATGAAAAAAGCTGGCGTGCCAACCGTACCGGGCTCTGACGGCCCGCTGACCGACGATATGGATGCTAACCGCGCCCATGCTAAACGCATTGGCTATCCGGTGATCATCAAAGCGTCCGGCGGCGGCGGCGGTCGCGGTATGCGCGTTGTGCGCAGCGATGCTGAACTGGCACAGTCCATCTCCATGACCAAAGCAGAAGCGAAAGCCGCTTTCAGCAATGACATGGTGTACATGGAAAAATACCTGGAAAACCCACGCCACATCGAAATTCAGGTGCTGGCTGACGGTCAGGGTAACGCGATCTATCTGGCAGAACGTGACTGCTCCATGCAGCGTCGTCACCAGAAAGTCGTCGAAGAAGCGCCAGCGCCGGGCATTACGCCGGAACTGCGTCGCTACATCGGTGAGCGTTGCGCCAAAGCGTGTGTCGATATCGGCTATCGCGGGGCGGGTACCTTTGAGTTCCTGTTCGAAAACGGCGAGTTCTACTTCATTGAGATGAACACCCGTATTCAGGTTGAACACCCGGTTACCGAAATGATCACCGGCGTTGACCTGATCAAAGAACAGCTGCGTATCGCAGCCGGTCAGCCGCTTTCCATCAAACAGGAAGAAGTTGTGGTTAAAGGCCATGCGGTAGAGTGCCGTATCAACGCCGAAGACCCGAACACCTTCCTGCCAAGCCCGGGTAAAATCACGCGTTTCCACGCGCCGGGTGGCTTTGGTGTGCGCTGGGAGTCCCATATCTACGCCGGTTACACCGTACCGCCGTACTATGACTCAATGATCGGTAAGCTGATCTGCTACGGCGAAAACCGTGACGTGGCCATTGCCCGCATGAAGAACGCCCTTCAGGAGCTGATCATCGACGGGATCAAAACCAACGTTGATCTCCAGATGCGCATTATGAGCGACGAGCACTTCCAGAATGGTGGGACTAACATCCACTACCTGGAGAAAAAACTCGGTCTGAACGAGAAGTAAGAGATCAGTGTTGCTAAAAGGCCGGATTATCCGGCCTTTTTTATTTCTGGGGATCGCTAAGCCCCATCATGTACAATCCCCGCTTTCTTCATCCACAAGGGACAAAAAATGGACAAACGTTTTGTTCAGGCCCATAAAGAAGCGCGCTGGGCGCTGTGGCTGACCCTTCTCTATCTCGCCGCATGGTTAGTAACTGCTTACTTACCTGATTCGGCGATTGGCATTACCGGCCTCCCGCACTGGTTTGAAATGGCCTGCCTGCTGCTGCCGCTGATGTTTATCCTGCTGTGCTGGGCGATGGTGAAATTCATCTATCGCGATATTTCACTGGAGGACGATGATGCAGCTTGAAGTCATTCTGCCCCTTATCGCTTACCTGTTCCTGGTGTTTGGCCTGTCGGTTTATGCGATGCGTAAACGTTCGACCGGCACCTTTCTGAACGAGTATTTCCTCGGGAGCCGCTCAATGGGTGGCGTCGTGCTGGCCATGACGCTGACCGCTACTTACATCAGCGCCAGCTCGTTTATCGGTGGCCCGGGCGCCGCTTATAAGTACGGGCTGGGCTGGGTACTGCTGGCCATGATCCAGCTGCCTGCCATTTGGCTCTCTCTGGGCATATTGGGTAAAAAGTTTGCCATTCTGGCCCGTCGCTACAATGCCGTAACGCTGAACGATATGCTGTTTGCTCGCTATCAGAGTCGCTTGCTGGTATGGCTGGCAAGCCTGAGTCTGCTGGTGGCGTTTATTGGCGCAATGACGGTGCAGTTTATCGGCGGCGCACGTCTGCTGGAGACGGCAGCCGGTATCCCCTATGAGACGGGCCTGGTCATTTTCGGTGTGAGTATCGCGCTGTATACCGCGTTTGGCGGGTTCCGCGCCAGCGTACTCAACGACACGATGCAGGGGATGGTGATGCTCATTGGCACTCTCGTTCTGCTGGTGGGTATCGTGCATGCCGCAGGGGGCCTGAGCCATGCGGTTGAAACCCTGGAAGCGATCGATCCGAAACTGGTCTCGCCGCAGGGGGCGGATGACATCCTCTCTCCAACCTTTATGACCTCGTTCTGGGTGCTGGTGTGCTTTGGCGTGATTGGCCTGCCGCATACTGCCGTGCGCTGCATCTCATATAAAGACAGCAAAGCGGTGCACCGCGGGATCATTATCGGGACAATTGTGGTGGCGATCCTGATGTTTGGTATGCACCTGGCGGGCGCGCTGGGCCGCGCGGTGATCCCTGACCTTACCGTACCGGATCTGGTCATTCCGACCCTGATGGTGAAAGTGCTTCCGCCGTTTGCCGCCGGGATTTTCCTCGCCGCACCCATGGCGGCCATTATGTCGACCATCAACGCTCAGTTGCTGCAAAGTTCCGCTACGATCATTAAAGATCTCTATCTGAATTTGCGCCCTGAACAGGTCGAAAATGAGCGACGCCTCAAGCGTATGTCGGCGGTGATTACCCTGGTGCTGGGGGCGTTACTGTTGCTGGCCGCGTGGCGTCCACCGGAGATGATCATCTGGCTAAACCTGCTCGCCTTTGGCGGGCTGGAGGCCGTTTTCCTGTGGCCGCTGGTGCTGGGGCTGTACTGGGAACGCGCGAATGCCGCGGGTGCATTAAGCGGCATGATTGTCGGGGGCGTCCTGTATGCCGTTCTCGCCACGTTTAAAATTCAGTATCTGGGCTTCCATCCGATCGTGCCTTCGTTACTGTTAAGTTTACTGGCGTTTGTGGTGGGAAACCGTTTTGGTCGACCGGTGCCACAAACTGCCCTGATTTCTACTGACAAATAAAGAGTTTTGCCATGCCGTGGATCCAATTAAAACTGAACACAACCGGCGCGAACGCCGAAGAACTGAGTGATGCGCTGATGGAGGCCGGTTCGGTCTCTATCACCTTCCAGGACACGCATGACACGCCGGTCTTTGAGCCGCTGCCAGGCGAAACGCGCCTGTGGGGTGATACGGACGTTATCGGCCTGTTCGATGCAGAAACCGATATGAAAGAGGTCGTGGCGATTCTGGAAAACCATCCGCTGCTTGGCGCGGGTTTCGCGCATAAAATTGAACAGCTGGAAGACAAAGACTGGGAACGCGAGTGGATGGACAACTTCCATCCGATGCAGTTTGGTCAGCGTCTGTGGATCTGCCCAAGCTGGCGTGAAGTGCCCGATGAAAACGCCGTCAACGTGATGCTGGATCCGGGTCTGGCGTTCGGCACCGGTACCCACCCGACAACCTCCCTGTGCCTGCAATGGCTGGATGGCCTGGATCTGGAAGGCAAAACCGTGATCGACTTCGGTTGCGGATCCGGGATCCTTGCTATCGCAGCACTGAAACTGGGCGCGGCAAAAGCCATCGGGATCGACATCGATCCGCAGGCGATTCAGGCCAGCCGTGATAACGCCGAGCGTAATGGCGTTTCCGATCGCCTTGAACTGTATCTGCCCGATGCACAGCCAGAGGCGATGAAAGCCGATGTGGTGGTCGCGAATATCCTGGCTGGCCCATTACGCGAGCTGGCGCCGTTAATCAGCGTGCTGCCGGTTGAAGGCGGTCTGCTGGGCCTGTCCGGTATCCTTGCCAGCCAGGCAGACAGCGTCTGTGAAGCCTACGCCGATCTCTTTGCGCTCGACCCGGTGGTCGAGAAAGAAGAGTGGTGTCGCATCACCGGTCATAAAAAATAAGCGTTTGGCGTGGTCGTCTGACCACGCCTTTTTCCTTCGGTTTTTTCTCCCGCCTTCTTCCTTTCTTCGATAAAATAACCCCACAAATCGCAATGTTAATTATTGATTTGGATAATAAAATTCACAGGAAGAATATGATGAAACACATTTCAGGCAAGGCAGCGCTGCTGGCGCTGAGCATGATTTCGGCTACGGCTTACGCATCACACTGGAGCTATCAAGGAGAAGGCGCACCGGAACACTGGGGCGAACTGGACGAGGCGTACAAGACGTGTAAAAGCGGAATGTATCAGTCGCCGGTCAACATAGATAACACGGTCAAAGCCCACATCTCTCCGCTGGAAACGCACTATATCGACGGCCCGGTCATTCTGACAAATAACGGCCATACTATCCAGGCGAGTGAAAATGCCGATACACGCGACAGCATCACGCTTGATAAACAGCGCTGGACGTTACAGCAGTTCCATTTCCATGCACCATCCGAAAACACGGTGCACGGTAAAAAATACGCAATGGAAATGCATCTGGTCCATAAAAACGCTGACGGCGAACTGACGGTCGTTGCCGTTATGTTCGATCAGGGCGCTGCAAACACTGAACTGGATAAACTCTGGGGCGTGATGCCGGGACAGGTTGACCAGAACGTCACGATTAAGCCAACCCTTCATATGAATAAATTACTGCCCGCGGATAAAACTTACTGGCGTTTTAGCGGCTCTCTGACCACCCCACCGTGTTCAGAAGGGGTAACGTGGCTGGTCCTCAAGCATCCGCTGACCGTCTCTGCTGAACAGCTGCAAAAATTTACTCACACTCTGCACCACGAAAACAGCCGCCCGGTTCAGCCGCTTCATGGCCGTCTGGTTGTTGAATAAGTCGATTTTTTACGTTGATATCCTGTGCTGAAATGCGACGCAGATCGCAAAGAAGCGCCATAATCTGCTGCTTATAGCAGCAGATTATCCCGAACAATTGATCCATTTATTCAGAAATGATGAGAAGTTACGGGAAATTGTAAGCGCCCACAAAATGTTCATTTATTCATAACACAATGATTTAAATAGCGAATAATCTTATCCCAAAAGAATGACTGGCGATTCCTTGATCTACAACAGAGGATTGTTCAAAGTTTGGCCTTTCATCTCGTGCAAAAAATGCGTAATATACGCCGCCTTGCAGTCACAGTATGGTCATTTCTTAACTCATGCGCATCGGACACCACCAGCTCAGAAATCGCCTGATCGCAGCCCCAATGGCAGGTATTACCGACCGGCCGTTCAGGACGCTGTGCTACGAGATGGGAGCAGGATTAACCGTTTCCGAGATGATGTCGTCTAACCCGCAGGTTTGGGAAAGCGACAAGTCCCGCCTTCGGATGGTGCACGTGGATGAACCAGGTATCCGCACCGTGCAAATTGCCGGAAGCGTGCCTGAAGAAATGGCAGATGCCGCGCGTATTAACGTGGAAAGTGGCGCCCAGATTATTGATATCAATATGGGTTGCCCGGCCAAAAAGGTGAATCGCAAGCTTGCAGGTTCAGCCCTTCTGCAATACCCCGACCAGGTGAAGTCAATCCTGACGGCGGTTGTCAGCGCAGTGGACGTTCCTGTTACGTTGAAGATTCGCACGGGTTGGTCGCCGGAACACCGTAACTGCGTAGAGATTGCCCAACTGGCCGAAGACTGTGGCATTCAGGCCCTGACCATTCATGGACGCACTCGCGCCTGTTTGTTCAACGGTGAAGCTGAATACGACAGCATTCGGGCAGTTAAGCAGAAAGTTTCCATTCCGGTTATCGCGAATGGCGACATTACTGACCCGCTTAAAGCCAGAGCTGTGCTCGACTATACGGGAGCTGATGCTCTGATGATAGGACGTGCCGCTCAGGGAAGACCCTGGATCTTTCGGGAAATCCAGCATTATCTGGACACTGGGGAGCTGCTTGCCCCGCTGCCTCTGGCAGAGGTCAAGCGCTTGCTTTGTTCGCATGTTCGGGAATTGCATGACCACTACGGCCAGGCAAAAGGGTACCGAATTGCGCGTAAACACGTCTCCTGGTATCTCCAGGAGCACGCTCCAAATGACCAGTTTCGGCGCACATTCAACGCCATTGAGGATGCCAGCGAACAGCTGGAGGCGTTGGAGGCATACTTCGAAAATCTTGCGTAATGAAATAAAGAGCTGACAGAACTATGTTCGAACAACGCGTAAATTCTGACGTACTGACCGTTTCTACCGTTAACTCTCAGGATCAGGTGACTCAAAAGCCCCTGCGTGACTCGGTTAAACAGGCACTGAAGAACTATTTTGCTCAACTGAACGGTCAGGATGTTAATGACCTGTATGAGCTGGTACTGGCTGAAGTTGAACAGCCACTGTTGGACATGGTGATGCAATACACCCGTGGTAATCAAACCCGCGCTGCCCTGATGATGGGCATCAACCGTGGTACCCTGCGTAAGAAACTGAAAAAATACGGCATGAACTAATTTCGATTAGCTAACTGCTTGTTTAAAAAGGCGCTCTTCGGCATGGGGAAGCGCCTTTTTTATCGTTCGGGCGGGCAACCGTCAACGCTTTGTAAACCTTCCCTTTCCCCACTTTTCAACGCCCGCTTTTCGTGTATATTTCCACCAACTTACAGGCTCTCTTTTCGCGGAATGACACATGATTCGTAAATACTGGTGGCTGGTCGTTTTTGCTGTCTCTGTTTTCATTTTCGATGCGCTGCTGATGCAGTGGATTGAACTGATGAGCACTGAAACCGATAAATGTCGCAATATGAATTCCGTGAACCCGCTTAAACTGGTCAACTGCTCAGAGCTGGACTAACCGCTTCCATCCTGTATAAAACCCTGTTAACACCCAATAAAAACAGGGGCTTAAATCACTTTTCGTCATTTCCTGACGATGATAATGTCTGTCCCCTTTCCAACCGCTCTTGCTTAACGTCTCACACGAGTGAACAGACCATGCTGGTTAGCCAATACAACCAAATCCTCGTAGTCATCTCCTTTGTTGTTGCCATTCTTGCCGCCTATACCGCACTGAATATGGCTGCGCGCGTTGCCGGAAGCCAGGGCGTCGCTGCACGCGTCTGGCTGGCAGGTGGCGGTGTTTCGATGGGGATTGGCGTGTGGGCGATGCATTTCATCGGTATGCTGGCGATGGATCTTTCCATGAGCATGAGTTACAACGCGGCCCTGACCTTGCTTTCGATGGTTATCGCCATTAGCTCGTCAATGTTTGCCCTGTGGCTCGTTAGCGGCGAGCAGCTACGTTTGCGCCGGCTGCTGCCTGGCGCCGTCGTGATGGGAACGGGCATTGTTGCCATGCACTACACCGGTATGGCTGCCCTGGAGGTCACACCGGGTATTGTCTGGGATAAAACGTGGGTGGCTATCTCTGTGGTCATAGCCCTTGCCGCTTCACTGGCCGCTCTTTGGCTGACGTTCCGTTTACGTCAGGAAGCCGCACGAATGGCGTTGATGCGGCTGGGGGCGGCGATCACCATGGGCATCGCTATCGCTGGCATGCATTACGCTGGCATGGAAGCAGCACAATTTCCGATGTCGACGATGGTCCACCATCATGGCATTAACGGGAGCTGGCTGGCGATATTGGTTAGCGTGGTCGCGCTCGCTATTCTGGGGATTACGCTGCTGGTGTCGATGTTCGATGCCCGCCTTCAGGCTCGTACCTCGCTGCTGGCCTCATCACTGGCAGAAGCTAATCGTGAACTCGCACAGCTGGCGTTGCATGATACGCTGACGCGATTACCCAATCGTATTCTGCTTGAGGATCGCCTCGATCAGGCCATTAGCAAGGCCGATCGCGAAGGAAGCCCTTTCGCGCTGATGTTTATGGATCTTGACGGCTTTAAAACCGTCAACGATGCCTATGGTCATGATGTCGGTGACAAGCTTCTGGTAGCGGTGACTCAGCGTTTGCTGTTGCAGTTGAAAGGTCAGTACACGCTGGCGCGTATCGGTGGGGATGAATTCGTGCTGCTGGCCGAAACCGCCACCCCGGATGATGCTGCCTCACTGGCAAATTCACTGGTGCGCGTCATTGATAGCCCGTTCCATCTCGATCCTTACGAACTGATGGTCACCCTGAGCATTGGCATTGCGCTCTATCCACACGATGGCAAAACCGATCGTGAACTAATGTTTAACGCTGATGCTGCGATGTACCACACGAAACATATGGGTCGCAACGGCTATCACTTCTTCCAGCCGTCAATGAATACGCTGGCGCAGACGCATCTACAGCTGATGAATGATCTGTGGCAGGCCATCGACCGTGATGAGTTACGCCTGCTTTATCAACCTAAATTCCACGCCCCTGCCGGGCCGGTCATCGGGTTCGAAGCGCTGTTACGCTGGCAGCATCCCAAACAGGGATTACTCTCCCCCGACCTGTTTCTACCGCTGGCAGAGAAAACAGGGCTGATTATTCCGATTGGAAACTGGGTAATCGACGAGGCCTGCCGCCAGCTGCGTGAATGGCATCTTCAGGGCCACACGGACTGGTCAATGGCGGTGAATCTTTCTACGTTGCAGTTCGAACAGCCGTCGCTGGTTAAAACGGTTCTCGATTGTCTGACGCGCCATAGCGTGCCGCCCGGCATGTTGATTCTGGAGGTGACTGAAACCACGGCAATGAGCAATCCGGACGAAAGCGTACGCGTCCTGACAGCGCTGACGGATGCGGGAGTAAAAGCCTCAATAGACGATTTTGGTACAGGTT
The DNA here is from genome assembly GCF_049238125.1 of Enterobacter cloacae complex sp. IR5402. Lineage (NCBI taxonomy): Bacteria > Pseudomonadati > Pseudomonadota > Gammaproteobacteria > Enterobacterales > Enterobacteriaceae > Enterobacter > Enterobacter cloacae complex sp. IR5402. Next base: position 6,757 of record NZ_JBMKHO010000006.1, on the reverse strand, counting down.
ACTCAAGCCTTCTCTATCTTAAGCGGCTTCCCGCCTGCGAGTTGAAAATCGATCGCGCTTTTGTGAAAGAGTTAAGTGGAGAGAGCGAAGATGCGACAATTGTCTCGGCGATTGTCGCCCTGGCAAAAACGCTGAATCTGAAGGTCGTGGCGGAAGGGGTCGAAACCGCAGCGCAGCAGACCTTCCTGACAGAACTGGGATGCAATACGCTACAGGGTTATCTGCTGGGCAAACCAATTACCGCGCAAGCTATTATGGAACAGTGCCAGCACGGGGAGATGTCGCCACCCCGGGCGCAGTCATAAGGCTGTATCGTAAACCACTGGCGCCACTCGGGTGATATTTAGTGTCGCCAGAATATTATCCACCAGCGCCGGCGCTTGTTTGTACAGATTAAAACTGGTGTTATCCATTAACCAGTTTTTAATGACTCCGCTAAAAAAGGCATGGAAAACAATCAGCGCCAGTTCAATATTAGTTTGCGAAGAGATAATGTTATGAGCAATGCATCGCTTAAGCGTCTTGCGAAGATAATCATCGTTTAAACCGATCCGCTTGCGTATTTCACATTCTGAAATCACATCGTCATGAAATTCACACTTATGATACAGAATTTGTAAAAGCGCATACTGTCGGGGTTCGCTCGCAATATATTGCAGCGCAACAATAAATTGTTCACGAAGCATTAACAAATGGGTCGTCATTTTCGGAAAGCATTAGCCTGTCACGAATGATTTCACGCAGCGGCAATTGCTGTTCCCATATTGCGTTAAATATTTCCGCTTTACTCGAGAAATGCCAGTAAACCGCCCCGCGAGTGAGTTGAGCTGCATCGGCAATGTCGGTAAGCGTGGTGCTGGCCACGCCACGCGTCGCGAATAGCCTGATAGCGGCTTCAATCAGCTGCTGGCGGGTCTTTTGAGCCTCTTCTTTCTTTTTGCGCGCCATTACCTGCTACTCGTTACTTACAAGATTGATACGTTATCAAAGGATATTGCCGTGGTCGTGTCAGACAAAGTATTAACCAAAATCCTTGTTAGTTTTGCACAAAAAAAGTCAATTCGTTTAATTTATAAACCTCGTGAATAAATTGAATATATTAAATACATAAAACATATGTATAGCTTTCACCAAAAAGCATTTCGTTGATTATCCTGACAGAAATAGAGTGTCGAATGCACTGGGTCAGATTCCGATTTTTACTTTTTAAAAGCTCCATCAGCACTTATAAATTAAAAAACATTAAATACCCTCATTATTATACGAAGCTACATTTCTTTTTTTGCCTCACACCCTTTCACCGATTCATGACAAATATCGGTTCAGGGGTAGTTTAAGGAACAGTAATGACGAATCACTTCAGATGCTTACCCTTATCCGGTTTCATTGTCTGTGCCGCGCTGCTTACCGGGTGCGATGGGCAAGAAAACCCACAGCAGCATGCGCAAGCTCCTCAGGTCAGTGTTCATATTGTTAAAAGCGCGCCACTGGCCGTAAAGACAGAATTGCCTGGCAGAACTGACGCGTATCGTGTTGCGGAGGTTCGTCCCCAGGTAAGTGGTATCATTCTGCACCGTAATTTTACCGAAGGCAGCGACGTCAAAGCGGGTGAATCCCTTTATCAGATCGATCCGGCCACGTATCAGGCAGCCTACGACAATGCGAAAGGTGAACTGGTAAAAGCACAGGCGGCGGCCAATATCGCTCATCTGACGGTGAAACGTTACGTTCCGCTGGTCGGTACGCAATATGTGAGCAAGCAGGAGTACGATCAGGCGGTGGCAACCGCCCAGCAGGCGGATGCGAGCGTCGTTGCCGCGAAGGCTGGCGTTGAAAGCGCGCGGATCAACCTGGCTTATACCAAAGTCACATCCCCAATCAACGGGCGTATAGGTAAATCCAGCGTCACCGAAGGGGCGTTGGTTACTAATGGTCAGTCGACTGCACTGGCGACGGTTCAGCAGCTCGATCCCATTTATGTCGATGTGACGCAATCCAGCAGCGATTTTATGCGTCTGAAGCAGCAGACGAGCCTGCAAAAGGGAGACACCAGCAGCGTCGAGTTGCTGATGGAAAATGGCCAGCCTTATCCACTGAAAGGAACGCTCCAGTTCTCTGATGTCACGGTAGATGAAAGTACCGGCTCAATCACCCTTCGCGCCCTCTTCCCTAACCCTCAGCATATGCTGTTACCGGGTATGTTTGTCCGTGCACGCATTGACGAAGGTACACAACCTGATGCCATTCTTGTTCCCCAGCAGGGGGTAACCCGTACACCGCGCGGGGATGCCACTGTGCTTGTGGTAAACGATAAAAACCAGGTGGAATCGCGCACTGTCGTTGCACCGCAGGCGATTGGCGATCGCTGGCTGATCACGGAAGGCCTGAAAAACGGCGACCGCGTCATTATCAGCGGCCTGCAAAAAGTTCGCCCTGGCGTTACCGTCGTGGCTATTCCTGATACCGCCGCGACTCCAGCCAGTTAAGGAATAACGACATGGCTAATTTCTTTATTCAACGGCCTGTTTTCGCCTGGGTACTCGCCATCATTCTGATGATTGCAGGCGGGCTGGCCATTTTAAAACTGCCGGTGGCGCAATATCCGACCATTGCGCCGCCAGCGGTGGCGGTGACAGCAACCTACCCTGGCGCTGATGCCCAGACGGTACAGGACACCGTAACTCAGGTTATCGAACAGAACATGAACGGTATCGATAATTTGATGTACATGTCGTCCACCAGTGATTCCGCCGGTAACGTCACCATTACGCTGACGTTCGAGTCGGGTACGGATCCTGATATCGCGCAGGTGCAGGTTCAGAACAAACTCCAGCTCGCCATGCCGCTGCTGCCGCAAGAAGTGCAGCAGCAGGGGATTGGCGTGGAGAAATCCAGCAGCAGCTTCCTGCTGGTTGCAGGCTTTGTGTCGGACAATAAAAATCTCACGCAGGATGATATCTCCGACTATGTCGCTTCTAACGTAAAAGATGCGATCAGCCGTACTTCCGGCGTCGGTGACGTGCAACTGTTCGGTGCCCAGTATGCAATGCGCATCTGGCTGGACAGCAACGCGATGAACAAATATCAGCTCACGCCGCTGGATATCATTAACCAGCTGAAAACACAGAACGACCAGATTGCTGCGGGCCAGTTGGGAGGAACGCCGTCCGTACCAGGGCAGCAACTGAACGCCTCAATTATTGCTCAAACACGCTTGAAATCGCCGGAGGAGTTTGGTCGTGTGACGCTGAAGGTGAACCAGGACGGTTCAATGGTCCACCTGAAAGGTGTGGCACGCATTGAGCTGGGTGGCGAAAACTACAACATGGTCACCAAAATCAATGGCCAGGCAGCAACGGGGCTGGGGATCAAGCTGGCGACTGGCGCAAACGCGCTGGATACCGCTGCCGCCATCAAGAGTAAACTGGCGCAGTTGCAGCCCTTCTTCCCTCAGGGTCTGAAAGTCGTGTATCCGTACGACACCACACCTTTCGTGAAGATCTCCATCCATGAAGTGGTGAAGACGCTGTTTGAAGCGATTGTTCTCGTGTTCCTGGTGATGTACCTGTTCCTGCAAAACCTGCGGGCAACGCTTATTCCCACTATCGCCGTTCCCGTGGTGTTACTGGGCACCTTTGCGGTACTGGCTGCGTTCGGGTTCTCCATTAACACCCTGACGATGTTCGGGATGGTATTGGCGATAGGTCTTCTCGTCGATGACGCCATCGTGGTAGTCGAGAACGTAGAACGCGTCATGGTTGAGGACAAGCTGCCGCCAAAAGAGGCGACGCAGAAGTCAATGGAGCAAATCCAGGGCGCTCTGGTGGGCATTGCCATGGTGCTTTCGGCGGTATTTATTCCGATGGCATTCTTTGGTGGTTCAACCGGGGCTATCTATCGCCAGTTCTCGCTGACCATTGTCTCCGCGATGGCCTTGTCGGTACTGGTGGCGTTGATATTAACGCCTGCTCTTTGTGCAACGCTGCTCAAACCGGTTTCCAGCGAACATCATGAAAAGAAAGGTGGTTTCTTCGGCTGGTTTAACGCGTTCTTTGATAAGAGTGTGGAGCACTACAGCAACAGCGTGAGCGGCATTTTACGTAAGACCGGCCGCTATCTGCTGGTTTACGTCATCATCGTCGGCGGCATGGCAGTTCTGTTCCTGCGCCTGCCTTCCTCCTTCCTGCCGGAAGAGGATCAGGGTGTGTTTATGACGATGGTTCAGTTGCCGGCAGGGGCGACGCAGATGCGTACCCAGCAGGTACTCGATCAGGTTCAGGATTATTACCTGACAAAAGAGAAAGCGAACGTTGAATCGGTCTTTACCGTAAACGGGTTTAGTTTTAGCGGACAGGGTCAGAACTCCGGTATCGCTTTCGTCAGCCTGAAGCCATGGGAAGAGCGTCCGGGCAAGGAAAACGGCGTTGAGGCGATTGTCAGCCGCGCGACGAAAGCGTTCAGCCAGATCAAAGACGGCCTTGTATTTCCGTTTAACCTGCCTGCCATTATTGAACTGGGTACCGCAACAGGCTTTGACTTTGAACTGATAGACCAGGCAAACCTGGGACATACGCAGTTAACGCAGGCGCGTAACCAGCTGCTGGGCATGGTGAGAGAACATCCTGACTTACTGGTCCGCGTGCGTCCTAACGGACTGGAAGATACGCCACAGTTCAAGCTGGACGTCGATCAGGAGAAGGCACAGGCGCTGGGTGTGAGCGTGTCTGACGTCAATCAGACTATTTCAACAGCCCTGGGTGGCACCTATGTGAACGACTTTATCGATCACGGACGGGTGAAAAAAGTTTATGTCCAGGCTGATGCTCGCTTCCGTATGCTACCCGGAGACATTAACGGCCTGTATGTGCGTAGCGCTAACGGCGAAATGGTGCCTTTCTCTGCCTTTAGCAGCTCTCACTGGGTGTACGGTTCACCGCGTCTGGAACGTTACAATGGGATGCCATCAATGGAGATCCTCGGTGAGTCTGCACCAGGCAAAAGTACCGGTGAGGCAATGGCGCTGATGGAAAACCTTGCGTCAAAACTGCCGTCCGGCATCGGCTATGACTGGACGGGGATGTCTTATCAGGAACGACTTTCCGGGAATCAGGCTCCGGCGCTGTACGCCATTTCACTTATTGTGGTGTTCCTGTGTCTGGCGGCTCTCTATGAAAGCTGGTCAATTCCATTCTCGGTCATGCTGGTTGTGCCTCTGGGGGTGATCGGTGCGCTTCTGGCTGCATCAATGCGAGGGCTGAACAATGACGTTTACTTCCAGGTTGGTCTGCTTACAACAATTGGTTTATCAGCCAAGAACGCCATACTGATCGTTGAGTTCGCCAAAGATCTCATGGATAAAGAAGGCAAAGGGATTATCGAAGCCACGCTTGAAGCCTCGCGTATGCGTCTGCGTCCTATCCTGATGACTTCCCTGGCATTCATCCTTGGTGTTATGCCTCTGGTCATCAGCAGCGGTGCAGGTAGTGGTGCACAAAATGCGGTCGGGACGGGCGTGATGGGCGGGATGCTCTCAGCCACACTGTTGGCCATATTCTTTGTTCCTGTTTTCTTTGTGGTTGTCCGGAGACGATTTACAAAGCACAAGGATTAATGAAAATCATAAAGGCACCTCTGGTGCCTTTTTTATTTCCTGAAAAAAATGTAAAAATACATCCCCTCTTCACATTTCCTCCATTAATAATTACTGCCCGCGCTTTTTTCTTCATAATTTTTACAATCCACACAAATTGAGATTATTCCACGTGCTGCATGGTATTAGTGCGGTGGTAAAATAATCATCGATTCGTTAATTGCCACATCGGCTCTTTAGCGAATAGGCGATCATATTGAGGTAACATCATGAAAAGATTCCTTTCCGTTGCACTTCTCGCTGCGCTGCTTGCTGGTTGCGCGCACGATTCTCCATGTGTACCGGTATACGACGATCAGGGGCGACTGGTTCACACCAATACCTGTATGAAGGGCACTACCCAGGATAACTGGGAAACAGCAGGTGCGATTGCTGGTGGCGCCGCGGCAATCGCTGGCCTGACACTCGGTATTGTCGCCCTCACTAAATAAGGCTTCTAAAAGCGCGGCGATGGCCGCGCTTTTATTTTTGCCTGATATAAGAAACGTATATTCCCCATCGCAAATAACATCAGATATTAATTAAATTCAATACGCTACCTTACTCCTCGCTATATCCCTTACCTGTACAGCATTTGGCATAACATTTAATTCATTTAACACTACTGCGAGCCAGCAGAATGCATTTCACAACTACAGTTTCAGTACGGTAAAGCGCTACGTCCGTAGGGTATTAACGGCACCAGTGAGAACATCGAATGAGGGAATTGGTTTAGCTAGAGATATAACGCAAAAAGGCCATCCTTTCGGATGGCCTTTCTACTTGTTTGATGTCTGGCAGTTCCCTACTCTCACATGGGGAGACCCCACACTACCATCGGCGCTACGGCGTTTCACTTCTGAGTTCGGCATGGGGTCAGGTGGGACCACCGCGCTAAAGCCGCCAGACAAATTCTTTTACTTCTTGCCGAACTTTAACCTAAGTATAAAGTGGTGCTGATACCCAGAGTCGAACTGGGGACCTCACCCTTACCAAGGGTGCGCTCTACCAACTGAGCCATATCAGCACGCTAAATTTGATGCCTGGCAGTTCCCTACTCTCACATGGGGAGACCCCACACTACCATCGGCGCTACGGCGTTTCACTTCTGAGTTCGGCATGGGGTCA